>JAEOSL010000004.1 GCA_016840385.1 Candidatus Thorarchaeota archaeon
CATTGATGATAGGGTATAGCATATCCATGTTATCTTATAGATGGCATCCCTTAATTTTCCAACAACTAATTAAGGTAAAAAACAGATTTTCTGATGCAAGCAGACTTTTGGCAAAAGGACTCTCAATGCCAGAAAAAAGACGTGCCATCATCAGTGCACTTTTGCTTCTTAGTATTTTTTTCTCAACTTTCATAGCAGTGTATTTTGAAACTCGTTCACAAATCACTTACACAAATAGTATTTTGACAACAGGAGGTGATATTAAAATAACTATTAACGGGAGTCAAAACAACATGGAATCCATAATGAACAATATTTCGAGTATTCCAGACATTTATTTAATGAGTTCATGCGCCTCTGCTTTTATCAGTATCAAATCAAATAGCACATTCTTTCAGCCTAGTAATCTTTTCATCATAGATGATGAGTATCTCAACAGGTCTAGTTGCAGAATGAGGGTGCTGGATGTTCAGAATATTCCACAGAATACGATACTTGTTTCCAGAGGATTCTCTGACTTTGCTGAAATAGGTGATAATGTTACAGTAAGGTGGAATTTCCAGAATAGCAGCAGTATTCCTGTTGGAGATCTTTTCAATTTCATCCCGGGATTCCAAGATACAATCCTGCAATATCAAGTAGAAGGCACAAGCTATGTGACTGTGATTTCAGAGTCCTATTTGCATGAACTTCATGGAACTCCACGAATCCACAAGCAGTTTCTATTTATTGAAGTGCAAGACAATTTTGTCACGACCTTGTCAAATATAGAAACAATGCTGGAATACTTAACATCTATCGGGGATCTCTCAGATTACTATATTGATTCGATGAATTCAGATACCAGCTCCAATAGGATACAAAATACCTACATAGCAATTATGATAATTTACCAAACCATAATAGGTTCTATTGGAATCGCAATGGTCATCATTCTTACTTTGAATGAAACAAGAAAGCATATTCGAATTTCTAGAATTCGGGGTGCTAGTAATAATCAGATTTTGAGAACAGTTATGGTGTATTATTTCACGCATATTGTTCCATTAATTTTTGGGGGAATTATACTGAGCGAGATATATGCCTATGGGTTCCTCATCGCTCCAATTATTCTTGAATGGAATCTCTCATTTGGGATTTCGAACTTAATACTACCTGTGTCCTATAGTGTGGTTCTACCAATCTCAGCAATTCTTACCAACCTGCTACTGATGGCTATCACACTTTTTGTAGCATTTATAATGACGAAACATGTTTTGAAACAACTTGTATTAGAGGGAAAATATAATTGATAGAATGTAAAGATGTAACAAAGATATATGGTAAGGGACACACAAAAGTTCTCGCATTAAAGAGTATTAATCTGGTAGTCAACAAAGCCGAGTTTGTTGGAATTAAGGGACCATCAGGAAGCGGAAAGACCACCCTTCTGAACATCATTGCATCTGTGGATATGCCCAGTGCTGGACTTGTGTTTATCAACGGATTCTCCATATCCGATTACGATGATAAGGAGATTAGTTCTTACAGAAGAAAATCAGTCGGTGTTGTCTTTCAATTCTTCAATCTCATTCCAAATTTATCAGTGCTGGAGAATATCGAATTACCGATGGCACTGGATGGAATGGATTCAAAACAACGAAAAGAGATAGCTCGTAATCTTCTGAGAACCACGAAAATGGGGCATCTTTCGAAAAGATACCCTGAAGAACTTAGTGGAGGGGAGAAACAAAGGGTTGCGATAATGGTTGCGTTAGCAAATAGTCCAAGCATTGTAGTTGCAGATGAACCTACAGGTGAACTTGACAGAGAGAACGCAGATGTAATTATGGAAATGTTACAAACTCTAAATCGAGATCTGGGAACCACCATATTGCTAGCAACCCACGACGAGTATATTCTAAATCAAATCGATAGAGTGATCACATTAATAGATGGAGAAATAGTCAAAGATGAGAGAAACAGTCAATCATCTCTAAATGATGGGGGAAAATGAGATTGCATCCTCTGTTCGCATCAATGATGCGCACAAGATGGCTAAAACTAAGAGTAATAATGATTGCATTGATGATGTCATTGCCAACTATGCTTTTTGGGACATTGGACTTTTTAGCTATTCAAGAATTCAATGATGTCGATGACAATCTGGATTTCCTTTTGTCAATGCCATCCTCGTCTATGCTTACTGAATATAATGAGTCAGTAACGCAAGTAAAATATAATGAATTTGTAAATTCGTCACTTGAGATATTCGTCGCTCTCGCAGCTGAGCTAAATAGTTCAATTGGAAATCTCACGTTAGGCACTCAGTGTATTTTTATCGGATTTGGAAATCGAAACGAACTAAATGCCGACTTACTGACACTAGAGTCTGGATTCGCTCAAAGGATGGTATTGAATGAATGTGTGGATATACAGTTTTCAAATGAAGCAAAAAACGTAACTAGGACTATCCCGATAATGACCAATTTTTCTATATCAAAGAACGAGATGAATATCTTAGATGCCATTTGCGAGTCGATTGGCTATGAACCCTCTGAAACACAGATTCAGCTTTTTGGTGAGATCGGCACTGTACATGATCTGGCAATTACACTACTTCCTCAGCTGGACATTTCAGTATTGTACAACTCAAGAATGGCAGTTTGGGGAAAACTACAGAGTGGTATAGTTACAGGATCACAGAATGAGATTGTTTCGAAACTTCAATCTATATTGTCAGAAATTCAGGGCTATTTCCGAAATATAGGAGATGCTACGGTACTTTGGTCACCTTTGAATAATATTTACGAGATTCAAAGTATTTTTTCCCAGCTTCAATATTCACTACTTCTCATTAGTTTTCCCTCGATGGTGGCTGCGTTGATATTCACTATTTCCATGAATTGGATTAGTATGAATCAAAGTGAAAATGAAAGGAAGATTTTCAGAATACGCGGTACTCCAAGAAAACTTATCCAATACTCAATTATTTTTAATGGAATAGTTGTTGGTCTTGTTGCGGGTATACTTGGACCAGTAATTTCACTAATTATGTCGGTATTTGTCTATTCAATTGATTTTAGCCATATGCTTGATTGGATAGCCTTCTTCTCGTTGAATTCATTCAGCATTTTCCTCTTGACAATTATAATTAGTGTCATCATCTCGACTTTGGCAAATGCACTTACTATATTAATTCAGGCAAGAAACATTAGTCCAGAGAGAGAAGGCTATCGGTACAGTGTAATTTTCTTTGTTTCCTTGGGAGTACTTCTAGATGCCATATTCAGTTTCCCCGCATTGAAATTTATCCAGCAGGTATTAGCATCCTCAAATAGCAATACTCTGCAATTCGCGTTTTTCATCATATCAATAGTTGAATTCGGACTAATCATATCAAGTCCATTTCTCATTCCCATTGGTCTTGCAAAAACCTTTCCTAGGTGGGTATCCATCTTGAGAAATATTTTTGTGAGTACGGTTCACATTCCTGAGCTTACACTAAAATCGTTTTCAGCATCATCAGCAACAACAACAAAGCTAGTGCTTCTATCTATTACAATAGCCTTCCTTTTGAGTCCCCCCTTAATTATTAATGAAACAAATCAAAAGATGCATTCTATTGATGAGGAACTCAAAATGGGATGTCAGATAAAAGCTGAAATCTATGGAATGAATACCAGCGATGTACGCTCTTCACTCCGCGCATCGCTCTTATCCTTGCCCAATGTGACTAGCGTCGTATGGGGAATGAAAACTCAAGTTATAATGAAAAGTGGTATTGACGAACAGCAAGTCGAGATGATTATTGTTGATAGTGAATATAGTAATCTTGGGTTTGTGAGAGATTATCAAATTAGCTTTAGTGAAGGCATCCTATATAGCGCATCCATGTTGAGTGAAGTTAGTATGTCTGATTCGGTGGCTGTTGAGATTGCAGAAGCGACAAGGCAGACATCAATTATAGGCTCGTTTGAATTCCTACCAGGTTTTCAAAGTACAACTTTTGAATTCCAACAGGATATTCCTTATTTAGCCGCTTCATCATCATACATTGATACCGTATATGAAAATCCGATCCTTGATGGTGTTTCCATGCTTTTCATCGAAACTGCGCATTTTGATGAGATTGAGAACACCTATCAACAAGCAGAAGGTAAAATTCGCGATTTCATATCAGGAATTGGAGCTCAATTTGTGCTTGAAAGAATATCAACGGATATTTCCAAGAAAACCATTCAAAGCAGGTTCACCTATACTTCTGGCATGTACCTTATTCTAATTGGTATGATTTCTATTGTGCTTCTGGTTGATTTGAGCACTAGCGAAACGCGAAATGCATCTATAATTCTTAGATATCGCGGTGCTTCAAAGAAGCAGCTAGTTGTCAGCTCAATGCTCGAAAACATAGCAGTTTTTGGTTTGCCGCTTATCATTGGATTTATTGTTAGTTTAATCTTTGTCTATGGGCTCACGATTCTCCCGAACCTTTTGTTATACACAAACAGAATACTACCTTTAGGATATCATCTAGTTATTCCATCCGTTATTTATCTTTCATATATTCTCATGATGTGTGTTGTGCTATCTTTTACCTACCATAGGAGTGGCAAATCATCTACCATGAGTTCTCAGAAATTTGAAGTTGCATCTTCATTAGCACATATAGATCTCGAATAAGGCTTTACTCTACTGATGATATATGTCCAGATTCTATCGCTTTCTTCTTGTTAGAAATAAACAAACGAAAATAATTACTACTCCGACTAGAAGGATGGTTAATTGCAATGGGGATAGAATTCCGGGATACGATTGAGGGTATCTATCTTCATTTCCCGATGAACCATCTATATTGTATGAACCCCATCCGAAATAGTCATCCCAATAGTTGCCCAGACCAATTGCATCATCCCATCTATTATCGGTTCCTCGGTCTCTAGCATTTGCTACTACATTGTTGAGAAAAAGATTGCCATACAGAACGTTACCGGATCCTTCTAGGTCAATTCCATATTCCAGATTATTGGTAAGACTGTTGTTGATGAATCTGGTGTTGAATGCCAAAGCACGTATGCCATTTCCATCATTGTCGGTTATCTCGTTTTGAGAAACCTCAGTATAATAAGTTTCATCGAGAACTATACCATCGGTTGCACTCGAATGAATCGAATTTGCTATCAGATATGAACTAGAAATGTTATACAGATGTACACCACTCGACTTGGAGTCAGTTATCTGATTATCTGAAAGAGTCAAGAATGAACCAGTGCTGATTTCTATTCCCGATTCCAGTAGAGTATTCTCTGACACGATGCAATTCCTGATGTCATATGCATTGAAACCTTGAGTGTGTTGTGAGGTCAGACTATTTCGAGTAATGTTTACATTGGAGCAATGTAGTAAGTAGATATCAGAGGCACTTGATTCGATATCACAGTCAATAATGACCCCATTTGTGACATTTGCCAGTCTAACGGCAGGATAACCGATTCCAGAATCCTCATACCAATAGGATTCAAATTCACAATTTCTAACAATGAAGTATAATGTGGTGTTGCTAATAGAGAGGCAGCTTGAATTTGTAGAGATCTGTTGGCTTTCAAGAATGTAAGGGTTAGATGCGGAACCATCTCCGCCCCAGCCCTGATTTGAAAAATCAGAATTGTTTGTGATATCAATTGATACATTACTTGTTGCCGATATTTCAGGATAATTTATGATTGTAAAGTTGTTTGCAAGTGCTAAACATGGACTTGATATAATAAGAATGAAAATTGAAAGAAAACCTATACGCAACATGAAATCACTTGGTATTGCTCGAAGGTATTGGCTAATGAAGTTTATTATATATTAGTGATGAAACCTGATTGAGACCCTTACAAAATCACAAGCAATGTCACATCACTACTATTTTATATCTCACTAGAACAGCGACGAGAACGGGAATAGTACGATGGCAAAGAAAGCAAAGCAAATCGATGTTGACCCTAAGATGTGCAAGGGTTGTCACATCTGTATCTCTGTATGTCCTCATGGAGTGCTGAAGAAAGCAAATGTGGTTGACAATAGAGGATTCTTTCTTCCAGTTGTTGCAGATCTAGATGCATGTGTGGTCTGTCGTCTTTGCGAAATGGAATGTCCTGACTTTGCCATTTCAGTTGTAGAAGTAGAGAGTTAAACAACTCTCAAAATTGTTTTTTCTTACTCGGATTCTATGAGCACTAATAATACATGCAATGATATATGATTAGACGCTGAGTTGAAGAGTCTAGTAGGTGTATCAAGTGTCTAATCCAGAGATCCAAGTTCTTCTAAAAATACGAACCGAATTGAACACAGAAGTAGATAGACTGAAAGATATGATAGCAAGATTGGAGGACCACATTGTATCTCTCGATGCTCAAATTGCAAGAGGGAGCTTTGTCACTGCCGATGCAGCAATTCCTAATGAATCTACACCAGCAACACCAGCTCCTACCGTTGAAACTGGAGAACCTCAGACTGTTCCCATTATGAACAAGGCGGGAAACCTTGAACTTGGAATGGTCGAAACGATAGAGCAGACCATGAGAATCATTCCTGCTGAACACGCAATCTATGATATCACTCGTGGTGCGTTTGCTCGTTTCTTTCTTGAACGAATATTGGGAAAGTTCCAACAAGAAGATCGACACCGTGTTGAGAATGGAGAAATCGAATGGGAAGATGCTTTCGACTTCGAGGTGAAGGCAGAAGATAATATCCTTGATGAAATGGTCATTCGTAACATCGGAGATGATACTCGACAAAAAGAGATACACAATGCGCTCCGATGGGCATTGGAAAAGACATACAGTGCCAGATGAAAATGAAAGTGGCGCTAATAGGAACTTACCTTTATTTCCATTGCAAAAGAATATAACACAGAAGAAGATTTCTGAAGATGGAGCTCATTGAGCAAAAGTCCGGAGAGGAGCAGAGCAGATGGCATCACATCACGAGCACGATGACTTGGCAGTTAATCCGCAGGTGATTGTATCCATGGTGCTCAATGCTCACGAATTTTACACAGAAAAGAAGATAGAGAGCAGATATGAAAAGATGGCTCTTGATCTTGTGAGACGTTTCATATCTCGCGAAGGACTTCCAAGGGAGGAAGACCCATTCTTTTCAGCAGCACTCTATATAGTGACAAGACATCCATGGAGTCATCCAAATCCACTTACTAAGTCAGCCTTCGCTACAAAGCTTATGATGAAAGAGTCAAGCTTGGAGTGGTATACAGAGAGTATATGCGAGAAACTGGGATTCTCGGTTCTCCATGATAACACGCAGTTACCATTCTTCATGGATTCTCAAGGAACCATAGCCAGTGTAGTAGATTCTGTTGTTCGTACTAGCGTTGGTGAAGAAGTAGTAAGCAGCATCATCAGTAGAAGTGTAGAAGCCCCTGAACATCTTGCAGAGAAGATTGTGGATCAGCTCTGTAATGTCGTCAAAATAGTCCCTTCGGTATTTCAACAGGAACTCTACAATCTAGTTCGTCGAAAGATTGAGGTTGAGAGTAAGCAACTCTCAGACCAGATCAGTAAACGATAGTAATTCCTTAGGAGTTCTCAGGCTGAAGTGTTACTTCTTCCACGAATCTCCGACCAGCAACTACTTGGTCAATCGAGTGTATCACTGCTCCAGCCTGCTCTAGGATTTCCTTAATGGTATCATAGCGTAGGTCATCACCCTCTAGGGTGATAGTGATGCTCTCTGTATTCTGGTCTACTTCTTTCAATGAAATATTCAGACCACTAACACGTTCATCTCGTGTCAGCATTAATGCAAGGTCCGTTAATCGAGGACTATGCGGTTTCAAAACGTCTAGTACAATTCTTCGTATGCCGTGAGGCAATAATGACATTCCCCATGTTTGACCGTTAGGTCGTATTTTTTCAGTACCAGATGCTTTTGGTGCAGGCTTGTTAAACCTTGCGAATGGGATACGAATTTGAATTCTAGACAATTTGTGAAAATGTGAGATGGACGGCGCGATTACTAATATAAGAGGTACAATTCCCCAAGGCTTATATCAACTTCAAGTGGACTCCTATATTGTCCTCAACTTTGTTGAGATACGCCGGGAAATTCAGGATGGACTCTACTGTGAAACAGGATAGACTAGATAAACATGTCAAAGACAAAACCGCAGACAGTTCGTTCATTCCTAATGTTAGATCGATAAAATACGATTCAGGCCGAACTATTGACATCGATGTAGCGGACTTCAAAGGTCATCCACTATGGTCTATACTTATTGAAACAGCTAGGAACAATCCATTGTTTCCAAATCGTGCTGGTTACGCACATAGTCAGATTATTCCTCAAAATCCAAAGATTACACCAAAAGAACTCGCAGGCAAACTTTCCATCACTGTAGGGGAAGCTCTTGCAATTCTTGAAGGTTATGAGATTCCTGCAAAATAAGCAAGTACCATAAGTCGTTATTTTTATGCTAATCTACAGAGCAGTGGATAGGTTTGATACCTATGAGTGGTTCTACTGGATTTAGAAACCCTAGATATGCAGAAGCGGTCACTAAAGAAATTAAATCTAGAGGAGAAGGTAAGCAACTACGTATCATTCATGTTTGTGGAACACATGAAGATACAATCAGCCAGCATGGACTCAGATCACTTCTCCCTGAAGGCCTCAATCTGGTTGCCGGTCCAGGTTGTCCTGTTTGTGTTTGTGCGGCAGAAGACGTGGATATGGCTATCGAACTAGCTCGTCAAGGTCACATCATCACAACCTTTGGCGATATGTTTCGAGTTCCCTCAACAGAATCCTCCCTCGCGAAAGAGCGAACAAAGGGTGCGGATGTTAGAATAGTCTACGGAGTTAGTGAAGCAGTAGAAATTGCAAAAAAGAATCCTGAGAAAGAGGTAGTGTTCATCGGAGCTGGGTTTGAAACCACTGCGCCCACATTAGCGCTTGAGCTAATACGAAAACCACCATCTAACTTCTCGATATTAACATCACTCAAGATAGTTCCTCCCGCAATGGATTTACTTGTAGAGATTGAAGGGTTTGATGTTGATGGATTCATAATTCCAGGTCATGTGTGTGCCATTGTTGGAACTGATGTTTTCCAACCCTTTGCTGAGAAAACCAATACTCCCTGTGTCGCTGCAGGTTTTGAACCACTTGATGTTCTCGAAGCAATCAGAATGATTTTGGTTCAGCTTGATGAAGGTCGGGCAGATTCTGAGAACGAATACACTCGTGTTGTTCGTCCTGAAGGAAACCTTGCAGCACAGAAAGTTCTGAATCAAGCATTTCGTATTGGTGATGCGCCCTGGAGAGGTCTCGGGATTATTCCAAAATCAGGATACTTCATCAGAGAAGAATTTGCTGACCATGATGCGAGAGTCAAATTTGACTTTCCCGAAATTGAATCTGTGGATCTCCTACCAGGATGCAGGTGCCATGAAGTTATCTTAGGAATGGTGGACCCACTAGATTGCAAGTTATTTGGAAAAAAATGCACCCCAATGGAACCGTATGGTCCATGTATGGTAGGTCATGAGGGGACATGCAGAATCCGTCATGAGAATGTAGAGTTATGAAAATAAAATAAGAGGGGAAAGCCTGCAAACTCTCCAAAGTGATAAGAAGGAGAGTATGGGTCCATTCTTGGCATAATGGGGGCGTCCAACGACAATGGCTGAGAGTGCAGATCTTTCCCTTGTTATACTATAAGGGACGAAGTAACAAAAGTGCGCTTGTGTTCCAACAGACAGTTAGTTAGAGGTCACTTACGCTTCAATTTTCTCTCTGCGTCTTTGAGTTCCTTTGGAGTATTAAAGTTCAGAAATGTGTCTAACTCAGGGTCAAATTGGTTGAGAGTTTCAGTGGAAACATAAAGGACATGCTGGATTCTATCAAGAAGGTCGCTCATCTTACGCAATCCTTTCTCCATAACATCCAATCCAAGTGCATATGCATGTTCAGCATGATATACCGAGTGAAGTGGTTCAATGTATCCAGATGGCCATGATGGAACTATTGCGCCATGTCCAGTCCTAAGACGAATAAGCATTTTTATGAGATCTGGCTCAGCCAATGGAGCATCAACCGGTAATAGAACAACATGAGAAGTTTCTGTATGCTCAAAGGCAGTAAGGGCACCTGTCAGAGCACACTTTGGTTCTCCTTCAGGATCAGTAACGATTTTCGTATTCTTAACATGCGGCTTGAGGTTCTTTTCCTGCGCGTCATCAGAAACAACAACAAGAATTGTGGAGGAGATTTTTCGTGCAATATCTAGCATATGCGATATGAGTGGTCTCCCCTGAAACTCGGCGAGTGCTTTGTCTGAACCAAATCGCTTTGACGAGCCACCTGCAACGATAGCCACGGTAATGTCGTTCATATTTTGTAATGTTTCCTGCGACAAATTCGATTCAAGATAATTTCTTACCTATAGTGATTCTTCACGAGCTGCGAGATATTCTGTTATCATAGCAGCAATCTGTCCGTCAGTATAGTGCTGTGAAGCAATTGCACCACTTGCACATGTCGACGTACAGGTTCCACAACCCTTGCACAATGCAGGATTGACCTCAGCATGGCCTCTTTCATTAAGAGATATTGCATTGTAGGGACAGACAGAGATACAAACTTCGCATCCAGCACACTTGTCTTCATCAACAACGGAGAAGTAGGGATCCACTGTAATCTTACCCTTCCCCATAAGTGCCATTGCACCAGATGATGCAGCTTTGGCTTGAGCAACAGTATCAGGAATATCCTTTGGACCTTGTGCCATGCCTGCCACAAATATCCCATCATTAAATGAATCAACAGGGCGTAGTTTGGGATGTGCTTCCAGTAAGAATCCGTCGGGAGAAAGACTAAGGTTTAGAGCGTGTGAAACCTTCTTAGTTGATTCAGGTGCAACAACTCCAGTTGAAAGAACAACGAGGTCCACATCTGTGAGCTGGATTGGTTTTCCTAGAAGGGTATCTTCACCTCGCACCATCAGGCTCTTGGTTTCGTCGTCTTGATGCACTTCTCCTACTCTTCCACGAACGAAAATAACGCCTGCTTTTGCTGTGCTCTCATAGAATTCTTCGTACCCTTTACCGAAGGTTCTGAGGTCAATATAGAAGATGTAGACATCGATGCCAGTCTTATCGCGAATCATTCGAGCTTGCTTGATAGCAGTCATGCAACAAACTCGTGAGCAGTACTTGTTAGCGAGTTCATCACGACTACCAACACATTGGACATAGACTATCTTCTTTGGTTTCTTAAGGTCGGAGGGTCTCACAACATAACCCTGCGTGGGTCCTGCAGAGCTGAGCATACGTTCAACTTCACCAATATTGACAACATTTGGAAATTCACCAAAGCCATACTCTGGTTTACCTGTTGCATCAAATAACTCGAATCCTGTTGAAACGATAATGGTACCAACTTCGACCTCGATGATTCTTTCCACATCATCGTAGTTGATAGCTCCAGCCTCACACTTGTCCTTACACTTCCCACATCGAACTGCATCAACACCTAGACAGTTTTCCATGTCAAGGAGGTATGCTGAAGGAACTGCCTGTGCAAAGGGGATGTAAATCGCTTTCCTATAGGATAGACGAGCTTCGAACTGAGCAGGAATGTCAACTGGACAAATCTCACTGCAGTCTCCACATGAGGTACAAGTATCGAGGTCAACATATCTTGGATGCTGTTTGATCTTTACCTTGAAGTTCCCAACAAATCCATCTACTGATTCTACCTCAGCAAGTGTTAGTAGGTCGATATTGGGATGTACATCAATCTCAGCCATACGAGGTGTGAGGATGCAACTAGAACAATCTAGTGTCGGGAACGTTTTGTCCCAACGAGCCATCTTACCTCCAATACTGGGTTCCTTCTCCACAAGGTAAACTTTGAATCCAGCATTAGCAAGATCTAGAGCTGCGCTGATTCCAGCAATGCCAGCACCTATGATGAGCGTTGATTTTGTTATCAAAACCTCTGGTTCTTCTAGAGGTACAAGTAGTCGTGTCCGTGCAATAGCCATTCGGATAAGATCGATGGCTTTCTCAGTGGCTGCTTCAGGGTCATCAGAATGAATCCAAGAGTCATGCTCTCGAATGTTTGCAATCTCTAGAAGATATGGATTGAGTCCTGCTTCACGCATTGCCTGTCGAAATGTAGGTTCATGCATTCTTGGACTACATGCTGCGATAACGACTCCATCAAGCCGACTATTTTTGATGTAGTCCTTCAAGATAAGTTGACCAGGCTTGGAACACACATACTTGTAATCTTCAATTACCTCAACATTTGGTAACTCGTGGATGGCTTCCGTGACTTTTTCAATATCAACAACGCCAGCGATGTTACTTCCACAGTGGCAGATGAAGACGCCAATCTTCTTTTCAGACATTTTCTTTATCCTCGGATTCATTGCAGCGAAGTTTTTTGATGACAATACACATTGCCATCGGATACCTGCGCCGTCGAGTTAGGGCAATAAAGTGTTTCGGAGTAAAATTAACACTGCAATATCAGGAAGTTCCTAGGGTATTCTGAAATCTGAATGCTACTTTAGTCAATGTCTAGACTGTTACCACAAGCGTAAAAAGCCCGACTGGACCGAAGACACATAGATTTGGAGGTTACACCATGTCTGGTAAGGTATGGAAATACATCACAGAAAAGATTGCATCGGATGGTGCTTGTCACTTCTCTTTACTAGATCCAGATCCTCTCTCAACCCGTATTGAGGATGTTGTTGAACAAGCCAAACTTGTACAAGATGCTGGAAGCGACGCCATTATGATTGGAGGAAGTACAATCTTTGGTGTAATTGACGAATCCGTAGCGCAAATTAGTGAAGCTGTAGAGATACCCACCATTCTATTTCCAGGAAACATTACTGGTGTATCTGAACATGCAGATGCAATGTTCTTCATGTCTCTGTTGAATAGTACCAATCCGTACTGGATCATTGGAGCTCAAGCACTTGCTGCTCCAAAGGTCAAGATGACAGGCATTGAGGCAATACCCATGGCATATTTGATGGTAGCACCGGGAAAGACCGCTTCATGGATAGGTGATGCAAAACCATTCCTTCGAGATAAGCCAAAGATTCCGGCTATGTATGCTATTGCTGCAGAATTATTGGGGATGAAGCTTGTGTACCTTGAAGCAGGTAGTGGTGCAGAAGGTGGAGGAGTTCCTCCAGAGATGATTAGCACAGTATCACAATTCATTGAGATACCAGTCATAACTGGTGGTGGTTTCAATGACAAAGAATCTGTTGTGAATGCTGTAAATGCAGGAGCCTCGATTGTCGTTCAGGGAACATACATCGAGAAACAAGTTCAACGGGATAAGGGTGAAGGTCTCAAGAAGATTGTCAAGGGACTCAAGGAAGCTGGCGCCAAGAGAGTTTAAATACTTGGCACCCCTTTTGATGCTCAACTCCTTGGAGGTTTGCTGAACCATGTCATCAAAGACTGAAATGTTGAAAGAACTTCTTTTAGATTTGAGTAGAGCCTCTCAAGGTAATGTACAAGCTAGTGCAATCATATCAAAATCGCAGGGGCTTACAATCCACTCCCATTATCCAGATGGTATGGATGACAAGAAGATCCCCGATGAAGATGTAATTGCTGGAAGGTCCACACAAATCCAAGAAGCCACTCGAAAAGTGTTCAAACAACTCAAGCGGGGTCCGTTGATCAGGATGCTGATTGAAGGTGAGAGTGGGTACATCATCATATGTGATGCGGGGGATGACGCAATTCTGGTCGTGCTCACAAACAAGCGAGCCAACATTGGATACATGTTTTTCTCAATGTCACGAACTGCACGACGTATTGAACAGGTGCTTTTCTAAGTGTTAGTCCCATCGTCACTTTTATCAATCCACTAAATGAGAAGCAATAAGGTCAGTGATTCATTGTGTCAGAAGAAAAACCCAAAGAAAACGGAACTGATGAAGAAGAAGTAGACAATTGGGATAAATGGCGTCGTGCTGGAGTTATAGCCAAAGAGGCACTTGCTCTCGCACGCCCAATGATTGAGCCCGGTGCAAAGGTCCTTGACATCATCAATACTGTCGAAGACCATATCCGAGCTAACTCGTCAGGAACCTCATTTCCCTGTAATGTTTCAATGAATAATATCGCAGCTCACTATACATCTCCTCTCAATGACGAGACCGTAATAGAAGAAGGAAACCTAGTTACTGTCGACTGTGGATCACATGTAGATGGTTGTATTGCAGATACAGCTTTCACTGTTGCATTAAATCCCGACCATGAAGCACTTGTCAAAGCCGCAGAAACTGCAACGAAAGTAGCAATCAGAATGATGAGACCTGGTGCAAAACTGAACACTATTGGTGCACTCATCGAGGACACAATTACAAGCGCAGGATTTCAACCAATCAAGCAACTTACAGGACATCAACTGAAAGAGTATGAACTTCATGCTGAAAAACAGGTACCATGTGTAGGTGGAAAATCAGAAGTCCTTGTTGAAGAGGGAGAGATCTATGCAATCGAAACCTTTGCCAGTACAGGTTCTGGGAATATATCGGATCTACCAAATCCTTCAATCTATCAACTTCTACCAGTGAGAGTACCAGTCCGATTCAAAGGTTCGAAGCAATTCCTCGGTATTGCTAGAAAGGAGTACAAGGAATTCCCCTTTGCAGAACGTTGGTTGGCAGAACGTATGAAGCATGCAACTCTCAAAATGGCAATCAAAGAGCTCAGACAGAACGGGGCTCTCTTTGGTCACAGTATCCTAGCTGAAGAAAAAGGTGAATTTGTATCTCAGCATGAGCATACAATCATCATTACAGAGAAGGGGCACGAGCAGACCACATAAACTGGATAATTAAGACTTAGGAACGCGTCGAACAGAAGTACACGTTTCTCAGAAGTATTAAAAGAGAATTTTCCCACAAGCTTAGTTGTGGGTCCCGGGAGACTGTCATCGGTACAATGACTTGGCAGGGAATACTGGCGGTCATGTCCGGCGCCAACAAAAGGAGGAGAGATGTTGGACCGTATGCGAAGTACCGAAAGGAAGAAGGATGCTGGTATTGAGCCAATAATCGAACCGAAATCGTGCCCTGAGTGTCAATCTAATTCTGTGGTTGAGGATATTTCTCGAGGAGAAAGAGTATGTGGCGGTTGTGGTTTAGTTCTTTCAGATCATCGCATTGATACAGGTGCAGAATGGCGTGCGTTTAGTGCAGAAGAGAGTGATGCACGAAGTAGAGTTGGAGCTCCTGTCCGATATACAGTTCATGATAAGGGACTTTCCACTGTCATTGATTGGCGAGATAGAGACACGTCAGGAAAGAAACTTAGCCCAACACGTAGGTCAGAAATTTACAGGTTGCGCAAATGGCAGATCAGAAGTCGGGTTCATTCGAGCATGGATAGGAACTTGGCTCAGGCAATGAGCGAGCTGGAACGGCTATCTTCACAACTTGGAATTCCAGGCCCTATCAGAGAGACAGCCGCCTTATTGTATCGAAAATCTATAATCAAGAAATTAGTCCGTGGTCGATCAATTGAGGCCATGGTTGCAGCCACATTATATGCTGCTTGTAGAATCAGACAGAAACCAAGACCTCTGGACGAAATAGCAGATGCATCACGAGTTAATAGGAAGAAGTTGGGTCAATGTTATCGTCTTCTTCTTCGTAGTCTAGCAATCAAAATCCCACTGTCTAGTCCTATAGATTACATCTCACGCTTTGCTTCAGAACTGGCACTTTCTAGCCCTGTACAATTGAGAACCGTGGAGATTCTTCGTCAGAGTAGAACTATGGGTCTTACAATTGGAAGAGACCCTCTTGGTCTTGCTGCAGCTGCAATCTATGTTGCATCGATTATGCTTGATGAAAGAAGAACACAGCGAGAGATTGCTGAAGTTGCCAGGGTTACTGAGGTTACTGTTAGGAATCGGTACAAGGAGATTGTCCGGAAGCTCCAACTAGACACTATGATGAACCTCAGTTAGGAAGAAATCTAGCCCTCGAACCACTTGATATTGTGAGGATTTTGGTGTCTTTCTATGCCTTCCTCCATCTGTCGATATATTCAACTCTCTCACTTTTGAGTTCACTACTTGAGTTCAACACTGTAAACGACGGGAATACTACCATCGCTCTTAGTATTAGCTAGAGCAAAGCAACAAGGAATAATGGCGAGGGCTGTCACCCATGGGAAATCGTTCGAAAATTAGGCATAGACTCGATGAGCTTGGGATAGTGACATTCCTAGTTTCCACTAGTTCTGTCAAATAAAAATCGGATATCCCCGAGGGGATAAAGATAGACTAACGTCTGCCTTTCCTTTGGAAAGTCCAATCGATCTGGACCATCTCTTCAGGGAATCCAAGTTTAGCAAGAACGCCTCCAATGACACCTCTATGGTCTCCTTGAAGTTCAACATGACCATGCTTTGCTGCACCGCCACACGCTAGTTTACTTTTCAGCTTGGTTGCCAAGTCACCAACGTCAATATTCTTGTCAAACCCTTCAACCACGGTCGTGAGCCTTCCCCACTTCCGTCTTTCAACCGTCACATTAATTCTTGCCTCTTCCTGTGCTATGGTTTCACAGACACACAGGTCTTTTGGCAAGCCGCAATTGGCGCATATTCCGCCTTCGTCGTCACTCACGCAGTTTTGTACTCCTAAGATTTGGTTTTAGCAATGTACTGAGAGAGATAGGCCCGATGTGCCTTAAAAGTTATAGGACGAGGCGTTAGGCAAGAGTAAATAGCAGAATTCAACATTCTTTTCTTGGTCATGTCAAATAGAGTACTTATCGTCGATGCCCTCAGTGCGGGGTCAGGTCAACGTCGTAGTTCTAGGGATTCCATAGGATGTGGACCAAGAACTGTTGCTGGAATCTTTGAAAAACACGATGTTCCTTGTCAAATTCATAGAGTCGAGGACTTACTGGAAAAAAGAGCCATCCTCCGTAAATTCGACCATGCTGCTATTAGTGCTATGACTATGGATCTTCCAGTAGTTACCAAATTCGTAAAATTATGGCGCAGTTCACGTAGCCAGGGAAGAATACTCATCGGAGGACCGATCTCTGCCAATCCACTAGATTTGAAAGAATTGAACCCAGATGTTATTGTGGTTGGAGAAGGAGAGGCCACTCTTGAGGAACTAGTGACAAAGAAGTTCTTTGACAAATATATGGAATTATCCGAAGTAAGAGGGATTTCCTACCCTGTAGGTGGACAAATTGTAACAACAAAATCGAGAGACCTTATTCCTTCCACTGTACTTTCTGAAGATTATAGACCATCAACAACCAGGATTATTGATTACAAAGCATACCAGGCAAGTAAAGTGTATGTCGAAGTGACTCGGGGATGTTCTAATTATAGACGAACAAAACTTCCTCTTGACGATGGCCGACACTGCACGGATTGTGGAAATTGCGATGCTAATGATTCTGATGTGAGGATGGATTGTCCGGAGGATATTCCACCAGGATGTGGATTCTGTAGCGTTCCAGGAACATGGGGTCCACCCCGTAGTCGATCAACTGATGTCATAGTAGATGAGGTTCGTGAGTTGCTTGATTTGGGAGTACACCGTATTGTGCTAGAGTCTCCGGGATTTCTAGACTATATGCGAGGTAAAGAACCTCTGACAGACCCATGTCATCCTCCAGCAAACTTGGTTGCGATTAGAAACCTATTGGAGAAGTTGAATGCACTACCACAGGTGGCGGACAAAACAGCTCACATTACTATAGAAAATATGAAGGCCTGTCTGTTTTCAGAAGATGTAGCAAAAACTCTGGTTGATTCAATGATGGCAAGTTCACCCAATATTGGACTGGAAACTGGTTCAGAGAAACACCTGCAAGATATTGGGAAGTGCGGTTCACCCAGTGATGTTCTTTCAGCAGTGCAAATTGCTTCCAAGTATGGTATGAACCCCTTTGTCTATTTCATCTATGGATTGCCAGGTGAAGATGAGGAAACTGTAAACGAGTCGATCAAAATCATGAACCAGATTAGCGATGCAGGAGCAGAGAGGATAATCTTGTATGGCTTTCGTCCTTTGCCAGGGTCTGCCTTTGAGAAGTTTCCTGAATCCTCTACTAAAGATGAATTCGGAATGCTGCTTCGAAAGGAAGCAGATAGGATCAATCGCGAGAAGAAGGATAGCTATCTTGGAAAGATCATACGAGGAATTGCGGCTGAACCTTCGTGGGCACGTCATGGACATACAATGGTGAGTCCTCTGGAAGAGGGCCCGTTAATGACCGTGCCTGGAGGCTACTCAGCCGGGACCTTACTGCATGTGCAAGTTACCAAGGTTCTCAGTGGTGGGTTAGTTGCTGGTGAAGTCGTTCATGATGATGAAATCTAACCCTAGGCAAAGCTTCATATTGACAAAACTGGGGAAATCAAAGTGGTGACTCACCGTGGTATATACATGTCATAGTTGTCATAAAGAAGTTACTCCAGAAGGTCTGAAAACGCTTCCCGGAGTCAAATGTCCGTACTGTGGAGGAAGAATCCTGTACAAGGTACGCCCTCCAGTTGTCAAACGTGTTAAGGGCGCGTGATTGTGGATTTCTTGTTTAGGTCCATGGTCTGAAGATAAAGACTATCGTTGCAGCCATTGAGCCTAAGAATATCAAAACGAAAATGAGTGAGATTATTTTCTTCCGAGTTTCACGTCTCACAATTATTCCTCCAGTTCACCAGTAAGTATCTTACCAAGTCTTGTTAATTCTTCGATTCCACGAATTTCACCTTCAAAGAGTGGTACTTCAATCAAGTCCATATCACTATAGAGTTCACCGATGTCTTTGAGATTATTCTGTTGCATCTCATAACGTTTTGAGCAGAATTGACATGTTGGATTTGGAGGTACCAATTGGTTAACGACAATGTTGTGCGCAGGAATTTTCCAATTCTTCAGGCTTAGCAATAAACGTTGAGTTTCGAATACCGCCATTGCTTCAGGAATCATGACCACAACAAACTGAGTGATTTCGGGATCTGAGAGCTGGACGCTAGCAGCACGTATCTTATCTTTCGTGTCCTGTAGCATCTGCCAGGAATCATCTTCTTGTTCTCCGCCACCACCAAGCATGCCTCTTAAGCCGCCCATCATGGAGCTGAGTCTCTGACGCATCGTTAGCATCTTTCCTAACCAGGAATCTAGTAAATCGGGTAATTCCAGAAGCTTCAATGTATGCCCTGTGGGTGCAGTATCAAAGATGACACGATCATAGGATGCATCCTCGATAAACTCCAGAATCTTGCCAAAAGCCATTGCTTCATCGGAACCAGGAGGGGCCATACCAGTCATATCGCCCATAAGAGAGGATGCCATCTCGGCCCCGGGACCCATTGAACTCTCTCCAAGAGTTTTCTGAAAATCTTGCATTCCTTTCTCAGTATTGATCTCCATACCCCAGAGGTTCTTGAAACCTTCAATAGGAATGACTTCGCCCCCAGAGAGATCTTGATCAAAGCTATCACTAAGACTGTGAGCTGGATCAGTGGAGAGTACAAGTGTTCGAAATCCGCGATTCGCGGAAAGCACTGCCATGGCTCCTGCACAGCTTGTCTTTCCAACACCACCTTTCCCACCTGAAAGGATGAATTTGACTGTGTCATTGTAAACTACGTCTGCGAGAGTCATGAATCGACCTCATGATGGTCGAGGATGTTCAATCCCTAATAATCCTTCCATAGGTTAAAGAGGGAGCCGACAGCATCTAGTATGAGATTGAACGGTCTAGGGACATTCAACATAAGTTATTGAGCATTCCTAGACGTATTTGGTAGAAGAGGATTGAGGAAAAGGAATGTCGTTCCCACAGGTTAGAACAACAGCATTGGAGTTTCCATCAACAATTTTAGGATTTTTAGGAATAGAGGTTCCAGATGGTCTCTTACCAGCAAATCAGGAGCTCCTACAGAAGTTTAACGCAAAAGCTGTAGTTATGGTTGTCATTGATAACTTCGGGTTGTTTGAAGCTGTTGTCTACAAACCGGAAGCATTGATAAAAAACATGGAAGCACTTGCAGTCATTGAATCAGAAGACCCCTATGCAGTACCTTTGATAAATACGCTGCTTCATGGACCTCATCCAGATTTTCACTTAATCGATTTTGTAAAAACATATGGCAAGGTTGTTCGAGTTATTTGCAGGGAACACGATATGCCTAATTTTGGCTTTGGACCAGGATACACTGTCAATCCTCGTGATGATATGGCAACATACATCGAATCAACCAAGCACATATTCAAGAGTGAGCTTTTGTATCTCCACTTTCTTGATTTTGAGAGCCTCTATGCACAATATGGACATAGAACTCCACCAAAGACCCTCCTAGAAAAGATCGTGCGGCGCACAGATAATTGGATAAAAGTACTCCTTCGTCAGGCTCGAGATGATACACTATTCATCATTATTGGCAATCACGGTAGACATCCCATTCCCCTCGATTATGAGGGTAAACTTGCAGAGTGGAGGAATGCCAACGCTCCAATAGCTATAATGTTCCAGAAACGCCCAGAATAGTGTCCTTCAAAGAAATGCCGTAATTCCAAACAATATTGCAATAAGAGCTAGGACCAAGCACAATTTCCAGAAACTTACTTTTCTAGCTAACTGTAAGAGAAATTCCATTGATGCGAGACCCACTATGAATACAATTACCTCAATGAGTACCAAATCAAGAAGTTCAACACTTGGAGGAATTGTGTTCCCTGTAACAATCTCTAATGCGAGAATTCCAAGCACTGCAGGTACGCTCATCAGGAAGCTGAATCGTAAGGCAGTTTCTTTATCGACTCGTAGCATTAGTAGTGAAGATACTGTGACTCCCGAACGACTGAGTCCTGGGAGGACTGCTGAGCCTTGAACAAGACCAGTAACAAGTGCTTCTTTATCTGTAACATCTCTGGTTTCTATCTCTTGACCTTCATCAGTAGTTTGGCGCGTTGGTAGATACAAAACCACTGCGGTTACCAAGAGTAAACCCCCAACAAGAATATTCAGCAGCATTCCCTGAAATAACGAGATGCTGTTTTTGAGGAAGATGTAGAGGGGGATTGCAGTTACTGTGGTCCCAATGGTGGCAATGATTAGACGTTTCAATAGAACCCTATCTTTCAAAGAAATTAGGTCTAGGAAAATCCTTGGATACCGTACAACAACAGCTAATGATGTACCTAGATGAAGCCAGACAACTAGAGAAACTAGCTCAGTTTGTGAAACAGATGTAAAGTTGATTATGTAAAATGCAACCAGACCTTCACTGCTGATAGGTAACCATTCGGCAAAACCTTGAATGAGTGCAACGATAATCTGCCACAGTTCCATAGAAAATCCTCTTCGCGAGCGATGTCCAGAAGAATTAAAAAGATACTCCAAAGCACCTCAGCTAAAGATAGGTGCAAGAAATGGTTCTAGATAATGACAGATTCCTCAAATCTGAGCTCAGCAATATTACTCAGATGCTTGAAGAGCATTTTCGGGCTGCACTTTCAGCTAGTAAGATGGTTTCGAATGCAGTTGTAGATTGGTTAGATGGTAAGGGTTCAATTACAAAGGAAAATCTAGAGAAAGTCACATCATATGAAGAGAAAGGTGATGACCTAAAGCGCACTATTTTGAATGAACTTGCTAAAGCACAAACCTTGATGCAACGAGAGGACCTTCTCCGACTTGTACATTACAATGACAAATTGATTGATGGTGCAGAAATATGTATGTTCCACTTATCAGCTATCATTGACGCGTGGACTCCAGAGGGTGAATTGAAAGAGAAGATTGGCGAGCTAGGCGAGTTGGTTTTCGAAGAAGTTACTCAACAGAGAGAGGCAGTACGATTTCTCTCAATCAATATGGAAGAGTCAATGAAAAGAGCAGATTCGATCTGTGCTCTGGAGAAGAAGATAGATATTTTACAACGTGATATTGTAACTCTCTTATATCCTGCAGATATTCCTATAGCTATCCTTTTGCGATTCCGAGACTTCATCAACATGATGGAAGAAATTGCTAACGTCGGAGAGGATGCTGCCATCACCATCAGAACACTATCACTTACACTAAACATGTGATTAGGTGTGATGAATTGACAGATGAAACATCATCCATTGCAATAGCTAGGTTGGTGGGTGACAGAGCTATTGTTTGGAATCCTGAACACGGTATGCCCCTTTATGATAAGGGATATTTTGGACAGCCAGTAGGTATCAGAAAACCAAAATCCTCTGTGTTCGACAAACCACTCGAGTTGTCCCTTCTAGAATGTGCATATCTTACAAAAATAGGTAGAGCGCAGGTTCTGGGACCGAAGGATAACAAGATTCTTTCTCTAGATGAAATTCTTGAACTTGGTCGAGAAACCTCAGATGATTTCAATGACAAATTTCTCGTATATTCTCAGTTACGAGAGCTAGGGTATGTGGTACGTCCTGGTCTGAAGTTTGGCACAGACTTTGCTGTGTACGAAAAAGGACCAGGTCTAGATCACGCGCCATTCTTAGTGCATGTTATCCCACAGAAAGCTGGTGTAGTACCATTAGATATCGTTAGAGCGGGTAGATTGGCAACGAGTGTTCGGAAACGATTCATAATAGCCACTGTGAAAGGCAATGGAGAGATAGCACACTATTCGTTTGTGTGGCATCGACCATAAATCACTTGGAATCCATGGGCAAAACAATTAAGTTAGCAATCGTGTTGATTTAGATAACATCTAGCCCCGAGGATGAATCCTAATGGCTGACAAAGCTGCGAACGCAAAGGACTTTGGTGCGATGCTCGCCCAAGCATGGGAGATGTCGCCATCTTTCATATGCAGTAACGATGACTACATCTATTGCCTATTCCCAGCCGACGACACAAAGATGAAGTGGGTTGAGGCATCACTCACTTTTCCGGACGGTTCCCTTGATAAGAAGGAAATCGATTCCAATAAGGCAATAGCTCTCTTAGTTGAAGAGTTGAAGGTTTTACCTACTTATGGAGTCAGTACAATAGTTACCACAAAGGCTCAACTCGATGAAGTTGCAAGCCGATTAGCTACGCTAACATGAATCGTTGATTGGTTAAATTGATCCGACTCATCGGAGCTGTCTATGTAGTGGAAGGAGCGAATAATGCCAGAACCTCTTGTTGCATGTCCATCGTGCGGTCTTGAAGTACCAGAGGGTAAGTTTTGTAAACTCTGTGGAGAACCCCTTACACAGAGTGAGAAAGAAACTCTACCCGAGCATGAATTTGTACATGGTCAAGAACCAGATATTTCTGAAGAAACTCAGGAAGTCGAAGCTTCTTCTTTACCGTTTTTTGAAGTTACAATTGAGGGTATGCACTACGAAGCAGGAGCTATTCTGCTAGCTCATGCAGAACTCATTGTGATTGATGATGAACTAGACCGGATAATCGAGAAGATAAAAGCAACAAGACAAGCTTTGCAGCTACAACAGGCAGACAAGACCGTTCTTACAACACGGGCCGAAGCCCTACGTACAGAGTTCGAACAAACAAAGACCCGCAGACGGGAACTCATTTCTGTCAAGGAAAAACTTGTCCTTGAGCAAATTCTGGAAGCTCTTGATAAACATGAACTGCGATTGGCAAAATTAGAAGAAATCTCTGGAACTGTTGACAAAGAAGTATACAAGGAGCAAAGAGTGGAGATTCTTCAAACTATCAGTGACCTTCGCTCTAATCTTAAAGACGCAATAAAGACAGGGAAGAGATGGTCTAAGGGAATCAAGAAGACTCTGAAAATACTAGACAAGGAGATGAGCCGATTAGATGCCAAATTCAAAATTGGTGATGTTTCCAGACCAAAGTATGAAATCTCGAAAGCAAAACTTGAGAGAGGAATCAAAGTTGTAGCAGGTGGCCAAGAAAGGCTGGATGAACTACTAAGGCTGGCTGGGAAGAGGTGAATAAGAACAAGCATGATCTAGGAGCGCGATGCAATGGCAACGGGTTATGTGGAATGTACGGCACTTTGTAAAAGTTTCAAATGTGAAAAACAACCTCCTGTGATGAAAATTAAAAAGAGGGGGAATAACAAGGAAATCTGGTGTACCTGGATTGACGAAGAATGCGATGGTCCATGGTGCAAATTCGGGAAATGCTTAGACCGAAGAATGACTGATGATGGGAAATGCAAACCTTCGACCAAGAAGATTGAACCTGCAGCTCCACCTCCTGCTGTAGAATATCCTGATGCAATTCCTAGGGAAATTGCAAAGAAGCTTGGACGACGTGATTAGTTGGGAATACTTGTATCTCTTGCAAGGCCCAAAATGTCTTTAAGTAGCACGAAGGCAATCGCAGTTACGCGAAGGTGTATTGTAGTGTTAGAAGAAATTCGTCCTGAGATGAGAGCGCTCATCTACTTCATGGTTGGAATATCGTTACTTGGTATTGGCATCCTGTTAGGTCAGGCTGCCTTCGCGATTGGATTTATGAATGGCCCATTGATCTAGGTGGTCATAAACGGGGAATACCCTATGACACGCCTTGACGATATTCTTGAAATGTTGGTTAACTTTGATGGAATATCACGTAAATTTGTTCTACCATCAATTATCGACAAGCTTCGATTGAATTCATTTAAGGGAGATACACCTCACGGTCTCGGAGAAGATTCTGCAGCTATAGGGACCGAGTCTGATGAGTTAGTACTTCTTACCACTGATGCAATTGTTGAAGACTTGTGCTTGGGGCATCCGAGTGCGGCTGGATTCAATGCCGTGTTAGCAAATATCATGGATATCTATGCAGCAGGGGGAACTCCAACTTCATTTGCTGTAGCATTATCTTATTCAGACCCAGAGATTGGAGAGGCCATATTAGATGGTCTCATCAAAGGATCGCGTACATTCAAGATACCTATTGTCCGAGGACATACCAGTCCAGACTCCACATCCACATATGTTGTAGGTTCTGCAACTGGAACCGTTCACAAGAATAACATACTTACAGCTGGTGGCGCTGAAGACGACAATGTCCTGGTTGTTCTGTTTGATAGAACTGGACAGAGAGGAGCACATTATAAGCTAGGATGGGATTCTGTAACAGACCGCACTTCAGAAAATGTAGTGAAACGACTTTCGGTAATGAATGACATTGCAGAAAGACACCTAGTTACAGCGTCTAAGGACGTGTCGGTAGCAGGAATTGCAGGTACTGCAGCGATGATGTTGGAATACTCTGGAAAAGGTGGCATTATCGATTTGGATCTAATCGATAGGGCACGGCCAAAAAATGTCGTTCTTGAAGACTGGCTGCGAATGTACATCTCTCTTGGTTTCTTAGTTGCCACAAAAGAAGAGAATTTTCCAGACTTGAAACAGGTTGCTAATGAACATGATTTGTCAGCATGTAGGATTGGAAGTGTGGATGATACACGGAAAGTCAAACTCTCAATGAGTGGAAAATCACTTGTAATGTTTGACTTCACCAAGGGTCCGGTCCTGACACCTCGAACAGGTCATGATTAAACCATGTGCGCTAATGTTATAATGGCGTATCACTGATACACACTCGAAGTGTCCTAAGTGTCAACGTCTACTAAAGAATGCACTATTGTCGGTTGTAGAAAACAATCGAAGAGATCCTTTGCAACAGTGAGAATCATGCCGAGTGTTACTTCCTCGGGTCTCAAAATCAAGGATGCTCGAGATAGAAAGACCTACCTATGTGCAGATCACTGGAAGATTGTGAAGAAAGCCTTCAAGAAAGACACAAAGGGTGAAAGACTCAGGTGGGGTCACTAGGCCATAAGTTCAGTCTGTACATTTCGAATTATCCTTTGATTGGAGCGTGTCCTAATGTCCAAAAAGGTTGGAAAGAATAAGGACTTGAAACCCAACTATAAATTATGGTTCGAAAGAGATGGAGAGTATATTTTTGGTCCAGGTGCTTGCGCCATTTTGAAGGCAGTTCACGAAGAGGGAACAATAACCAAAGGTGCCCAAGTACTTGGAATGTCCTACCGATATGCGTGGGGAGTCATCAAGAAGATAGAAAAGAAATTAGGAATACGCCTTGTCGAAACCTACAAAGGTGGCACTGTTGGAGGAGGAGGAGCAAGAGTTACCATTGATGGGCTCCGCCTTGTCGAAACCTTCTCTAAACTAAATGATGAGTTCAATGACGTCCTCGGAAAAACTGATTCTATCAGTTTATGAGAATCGCATTACTATTGCATTATTTGGACAGTGACTCTTGCAATCCAGACACATTATGCAATCAGGACTGTGCATATGCTGATATGGGAATTTCCTGATTCGGATATTCATTGGACATACCACTTCACAGACATTGCATGTATCAGGAGTGCATCGTGCAGGGTTTCTTCCGATGCCAATCAGTGCTTCTCTGGAAAATACACTATAGAGCCATCCTGCAGGACAGAGCCATCTGCAGAACCACCTGGGTACCCAGATGGAAATGATGAATATAATTGCCACAAATGCAACTTGTATCCATACAAAACCCCATGTTGAAAGGTACCATAGAGTACTGATACTAGTAGGCCAATCCTGTTCTGTAAGGATACGGAACAAGATGTTAGCTGGATTCAGTGGACCAAAGGGATCAATCGAAAAATCAGGACCAAGTGCTGCTACAAGTGTGTCTGCAGTTCCTGTAGCTCGTGCAATTCCTAGCCAAACCGCAAGACCAGCGACAATGACGAAAATGTATACTTTGACCTTCCTGAGTTCACTTTCAGTATTGGGAGCTGGACGAATCTTAGTCCTTTTGGGAAGAGTAACAAAATCCTGCATTGTACCAAGTGGACAAATCCAACCACAAGGAGCCCGACCAACGAAAATCAGGATAATTACCATAGCACCCAGTGTGAAGAATGGGAATATTCCTGTAGAGAATGTCTGCTGAATTGTATCAAATGATCCAGCAATCACAGCATAAGGCGCTTCAAGTGGTGATAGTATTGGGAAGGTTGGTAGAATATCCCTTACAGCGAGGAAGAAATTAGTGACATTAAACATTCCAAACCATGATACAAAGATGTACGCATTGATAGCTAAGAAGAAACCTATCTGAATAAATCTTCGAAGCATTCTGAGATTGAAAATGATACCAAGCGGATTGGCTCTGGGCTTCTTTTCTTTCTCTTCCTTAACCTCTTCTTCTTTGGCGGGTTCTTCAACCGCTACATCTGGTTCTGAAGTTTCTTCTTCACCAGTATCTTCTAGCCGTTCGGCATCTTCAGTCATGAGTTTGTTCCTCACCAAGAGCGCTGATGACGGCGAG
The DNA here is from genome assembly GCA_016840385.1 of Candidatus Thorarchaeota archaeon. The sequence goes on from JAEOSL010000004.1 coordinate 27,305, forward strand.
AACTTTGGCCTGATTAAAAACGTTACGACTCTGTATCTTACAATCATTTGAGTGAACTATAAGAGACTTCTGTGTTCCACCTTTCTCACGACTGCTGTCACCAGCATCCGAAAGACCGGAGTCTTTCAAAGTGTCGCGAGCTTTGCCCCTCTTCATCAGAACATTGTTCCTCCGATGGGACCCGGCTTCTGTCCGCTGCATTGATTCACACGCACCAGTTGGTGTGATAGTGAAGTGATCAGTGTCTTACGAAGTCCGATGACCAAGAGAGGCTATTATCAGGCAGAGGAGGGAGGACAGTATTCTTGGAATCCCCTGAAGGATGTCTCGTATGAAGAGGTCGAAATAACAAATGGGCGGTTGAGTCTTACCTTCCTTCGACCACGAGTGGAGAATGCGCGATTTCTCAATGGAATGTATGTCCTTCCGAGGACTGCGCGAGAGGTCATTGAGAGTGAGTTGGGTGAGGAGGTTGTCATGGTGGCAACACCAGACCTGATTCGATATAGGAAGGGTTGGAAACGGTGCTGGAATGTCTTGTTCGTAAGACCAGGTCTTGGAGAGGGGCTGTGCCAAATGGAATATGTGGTCTGCACAATCTATGATATTGCACTGCTCTTTGAATGCGAGCAGATAATGGATGTTGGCCTGAAGAAACGTTATCCTACGTGGACATCAGTTAACCATTTAGCTGAGGTCGTTCTCCCGGATGAACTTATTCAGCGAAGTCGAATGGGAATGCATCTGGAAATCAGGTCTCTCAGAGAAAGGGAAAGGTCATCTTCTTAGCAGTATATCGTACATATTTTCTCACATTACATCGAAAAACGTTATGCTGAACTGAAAGAGCTACTATTACGTGATGTAGATACACTTCAGAATGAAATGAATGTGTACGTAATATGAATCACATTTGAAACCATTGTGAATTCTATATCATAAATCCCAGCTTCAGTGGGAGGATTGATGACGATTTGATGAATGTATGAATCCGACCAACTTGTAGTTTGACTATTGATTAGAACGGATATTGTTAGTGATGTTCCATCAGCAATCATAGACATTCCGGTTGGTATGTGAACACGAATTGTTGTACTATTTGCCACTCCCGTGTCCAGTTGTTCTGCTGCACCAAAGATGCCCTCAGCAGCAAGTTGAGCATCTTGAAGATGGGTAGAATAAGCCATCGTATCAATTGCATAGAGTAAGACAGGAACTCCGATAATTACTGCGGTGGAGAGACCTACTGCAATGAGCATCATCTTCTCAAGAGACCTAGATACCATACCTAACTGTCTAACATTCGTCCCAATAAACTACTCTACACATTGATACGAGTGAGTGGGAAGGTTTTATGTTTGATTCCACTACTGAAGAGGTTGCCAACAGCCGTATTAAACCTGGATTAACCTAGACATCAATGAAACTAACTTTTGAAGAAAGATAGTTCTTGTATGAGCTTAATAGCTCCCCACAAGACCATATACCGAACATGAATGTTGATCAACAGAGCCTACAGGTATGAACTGGACCCCAACAACATCCAGAGGTCATCCCTTGCTCAACATGCAGGAGTAGCTCGTTTTGCCTACAACTGGGGCTTAGAACAACGAATCAAACAGTACAAGAACAATCAGGGTGACGACAGGTTCACTGATGCCATGAAGCAGCACAAGCTGCTCAATTCACTGAAGAAGACGGAGTTCTCATGGATGTACGAGACCTCCAAGTGTGCACCCCAGGAATCCCTGCGAGACCTTCATCGAGCCTTCAAGAACTTTTATCGGGGATTGAAAAAGGGACAGAAGATTGGATTCCCTCGCTTCAAGAGACGGGGAATTCGAGACAACTTCAGACTGACTGGGACCATCAGGTTCCATGAGCGGGCGATACAGCTTCCGCGGATTGGAAAGATCCGTATCAAGGAGAAGAGGAAGAGCTACTATAATGGAAGGATACTCTCAACCACTGTACGACGCCGAGCTAACAGGTGGTTTGTCTCAGTCACTGTGGAGGAAGAAATCAAAGACCCACAACCGGTAAGAGGAGCACCAGTGGGAGTGGACCTGGGAGTGAAGACCCTTGCCACACTGAGTGATGGGTCCACCTTTGCAAACCCACGAGCTCTAGGAAGACGATTGAGGAAACTGCGACAGCTCTCAAAGAGCCTGTCCAGGAAGAAGAAGGGGAGCAAGAACCGTGAGAAGGCAAGACTACGCCTAGCAAAGATGTACCTGAAGATATTCAACATCCGACAGGACACACTGCATAAGCTCACGACCTACCTTGCCAAGAGCCACAGTGAGGTAGTGATCGAGGACCTGCTTGTGTCAGGAATGATGAAAAATCGAAGACTTGCAAGAGTAATCCAGGACATGGGATTCTATGAGTTCAGAAGACAGCTGGAGTACAAGTGTGGGTGGTACGGTTCTGAGCTTGTTGTTGTATCAAGGACATTTCCGTCCTCAAAGATGTGTTCACGGTGTGGACACAGGAAGAAGGAACTGTCGCTCTCAGAGCGACTATATCATTGTGAAAAGTGTGGACTTAAGATCGACAGGGATCTGAACGCTGCACTGAATCTGGTCGCCGTCAGTTTGCCGGAGACACTAAACGCTTGTGGAGAGGAAGTAAGACTCTCGACGGATTCTTTAAATCTGGAGAGAGCAGCCTCAGTGAAACAGGAACCGAACATCAGTTCAAGACACAATGTCTAGGATTGTCCAGGTTTCGGGGAACGGTTGGAAAACTATGGATGAACTGGTGCCTGTACACATTGGTCTTATGGGTCATATTGACCATGGAAAGACAGCGTTAGCTCGCGCCATTAGTGAACAGGTTTCTACAGCCGGCTTGGACAAGCATCCACAAGCACAGGAACGTGGAATCACGATAGATCTTGGCTTCACAATGTTCGTTCTTGAAAAATATCTTGTGACATTGGTAGATGCTCCAGGACATGCGGACCTCATCAGAAGTGTTGTGGCAGGAGCGAATATCATAGATAGTGCAATTCTAACCGTTGCTGCTGATGAAGGTCCAAAAATACAGACAGGAGAACATCTTGTCGTTTTGCGCTCTATGAACATCGACTCTTTAGTAATCGCAATTACGAAAAGTGACTTGGTCAATGAAGCGAGGATAGCAGAAGTAGAAAGTATGATGAAGAAGATAGTAAGAGATGCTGGGTTCAACAAAGTAGAATATGTCACAGTATCATCTCAAACCGGAGAAGGTATCGATGATTTACGTAAGGCACTTCTGAATGTAATTGCTCCCAAAGCAAGAATTGTTGAGGGTCCCGTATTGATGCCGATAGATCATGCATTTTCTGTGAAAGGGCACGGTACTGTTGTTACAGGAACTATTCTTCGAGGTCATCTCTCAACAAATGACACAGTAGAATTTTCCCCCGGTGGATTTACTAGCAAGGTCCGGTCAATTCAAACATTCGGAACAAACCGTTCTAAGGCATCAGCAGGAGACCGTGTTGGTATTAATGCACCAGAAGTCGATCACACGCAAATCACACGAGGGGACTACCTAGCTTCACCCAAATCCATTCCTATTGCTAATGCAGTGGTTATTCATGCAGAAACTAATCCGCTCTATCAGGGAAGAATCACACAAAATATGGTCATCAGTGCGGCAATTGGTATGCCAATGATCACAGCACAGATTATCCCATTTGAGGTATGTAATGGAGTTCGAGTAGTACTTGATGATTTTAAGGCGGGAACATTTGACGCAGCCTTGGTACTGCAACAGTCCATTACAATTGATGTGGAATCTAAAGTACTCCTTCTTCGTACTGATTTGTCACCAGATCAAATGAGGATAATTGGCTCTGGTAGTATCTCTGAGTTACTCGAGAAAGTAGTACTGAACAAGAGGAAAACTAGACAGGGAAAGGTTCAGAGAATACGAGAAGACGATGTTCTTGTTGAGGGCCTAGCTTCCAGTAAGGGTGTTGCAGAATCCATTGTAGGGTCACAAGTTACTACAGCAGGTGGTGTAGTCGGGATTATTAGGACTACATTCGGTACACGAGGTGTTGTTTCGGTAACATTTGATAATGATGTTAAGCAAGATGATGGTGTTCAATACGAGCGTCTTGTAGAGGAGGAATATAGCTTTGGGCCACGATGAGATTGATAGAATTCTGGACAAGACAATTCCCGAGAGCATGGCTCGTAGAGGTCGAACGACAATTGACTCGCTACTTGCTCCAGTTCGTGATGTTCTGAATAGACGGATTTTCCCAGATAGAGGATTAACGGACCCTCAACTCGAACTAATGTTCCAGATTCTTTCATCAATGGATACTGATAAAGATCCAGAAGCTGCAAGAGTAGGAGAACGTGAGGCTAGAGTTGCATCTCCATACGTAGCAAGTCTAGCAGCTGATTTCAATCATGGAATCGGTAGAAGCGGTCAGCTTTCGGCTCCACAACCTAAAGCAGCTGGAGCTTCATTAATGCAACAAGTAGCAAATAGCACAGCCCTAGATGCAATTAGAAAATTAGGACTTAGTAACACAAAAGCAGGATTAGTCACGCCTGTATCAACAGGAATGAGTATTGCATTAGTGATGGGGGCTCTCAGAAGAGAACTGGGAATCAAGAATGTAATCTACCCACGAATAGACCATACCTCACCGAAACGAGGTATTGCTCTAGCAGGATTAGATGAAGTGCAAATCCCAACGGTCATTGAAGATGATGCAGTCCGAATGGACCTGGGTGAGTTTGAGAATAGTATCAAGAGGACAAAAGCGTGTGCAGTTCTTGCTACAACCACATTCTTTCCGCCACGAGAATCAGACCCTGTGAAGCAAATTGCTCGTCTCTGTTCAGATCACGATATTCCCTTTGTAATCAACAACGCATACGGAGTTCAATCTCAAGACATAATGGCGCAAATTCGGTCAGCAATCGATGCCGGACGGGTTGATGCAATCGTACAGAGCAGTGACAAGAATTTCCTAACCCCAGTAGGTGGCTCAATTGTAGTATCTCCAAAATCTGAGATAATTGAATGGACTTCAGATACCTATGCAGGACGTGCTAGTGCCGCTCCTGTTATTCAGACCTTGGCAGCCCTTCTATCTCTTGGTCATGAAAGATACAAAGAGCTACAACAACAGCAGCTAGAGAATCTGGCACTGTTGAAAGATAATATTCTGAATATTGCTGAAAAGCTAAATCAACGAGTGCTAGAGATAGAGAACCCAGTGGCATTTGCAATCACTATGGATAATCTAGATGTACACGAAATTGGAGCACGGCTCTATAATGCACGAGTGACTGGACCTAGAGCAGTAAAGAAGGGAGATTTTGGATCATCAACAGAAAATTATCCTCATAGCTATATAGTAATGAATGCAGCAATTGGAGTTAGAAAAGAGGACGTGGACACAGCCACAGATAAGCTCTATAAGGAGGCTAGTAGATAATTATACAGTCCTTGAGGGAGGGCCAGACACGTGGATGCTTTAGATGATATGGCTGAGGTTTCTCAGATTCAGAAGTACAATTCAGAGGATTCTGCCGCAGTCTTTAGGGTAGCCTGGTACGCAATTGCTTCTAAACCGAACGTTCTTCTCGAGGAGTATAACGAAGCAGAGAGTACGAATTTTCAAGGAGATGCTAGATTTTCCCTTCAAATTGGTGGTGAGAAGGCATTTGCCTCAATCAAGGTTGATGAGGAAGATGCATCGGTGGAACTCCATGCACAAGGGAAGGATGAAGTAGCACTCAAAGTGTACTTGGACGATGTCATGGAGAATCTTGAGGAGTCTATTACTAAATTCAAAGCACTTGCCGAAGAGGATAAATCTAAACTTAGACGAGCCCTAGTAGCTAAGACGTGCTGGGATAGGGTTGTCTACAAAATTTTGAAGAAGGCACCACTGAGCGAAGTGTATTACCAAGTAGCCCATGGAAGAGAGATGATAATCAAAGCTACTGAAGGAGATGAAGGTGTTAATCGACTCGCTCTCACAACATCAGGTTGGTTATCAAATATTGAATCACTACCTCGTGAACAACCCCTACCAGGGAATATTGCTTCTGAATTAGCTAAGAGGAGTATTGAGTGGAAACGGGGAACGCATGAAGTCATAAGCCGCTACCTTTAGATTCAATTGCACTCTACATTTTGATTGTTGTAAGTTCATTATGGCCTTCTACAGAACTGGTGGTCTGGTTCCGCGGGCTTCAAACCCGTGAACGTGCAAGCGTTGAGAGTTCGATTCTCTTAGGAGGCCGCCATCATAATAATTTCATTAATTCTTCTAAAAATAGTTGATGTACGTTTTTGACTGGTACTTTTCCCTCACTAGCTTTGTAAAGGAAATCACGTCGAATGATTGAAACTTCTCGGTTCACTCTCAACTCGGGATGTTCCTCAAGAAATTTGGTTACAGCAAGTCGTGTTTCAATATCCAGCCGCTCGAGTTCGGTACTTGCAATCAATCTTGGTTTTGGTTCTCTTGCTGGTTCAAGTTCCTTTAGAATTTCTATAATCTCAGGTACTACACTGTCGATTTCTTGCTTCTCCAGAGAAACTTCCAGATCTGAGTTATCCCAAAGATATCGTCGACCTGGATTATCAAATCGTTCAAAGATATCATGGATTACACTATCAGGAATTTTCGAACCCTCTCGTTGCTTATTCCATTCTAGAGCCACTAACACTGAAGTAGAAACATGGACAATTGCAAATCCACATCCATTCTCTGTTGCTATCTTGAACAGCTCGTGACGCATACTTGTGTAGTAGTTCGTATCATCGTGGATGACGTTCTTCCCTGCTGCAACAAGTTCCTTGACTCTTGCTAATGCTTTTTGACGAACGGGTTTTTCCTTTTCGGGTTCCCAGTCAGTGTAGTAAGCATCATCTCGCCATTCATCAGTTCTAACAATCACCACATCGTGATCCAAAGCATTCTGAATTGCATCTGCTAGTGTTGATTTCCCAGAAGCAGGAAGGCCACAGAGAGCTAAGATGAACTGATTCATTTTAATCAGGACCTAGATTGAATTTCAAATCAAATGAATGTAATGTATTGAAAAAAGAGGAAGAAAGTGGTTGGGAAAAATCCCAACCACTATGGTTTGATAGTAATCTTTAGGCTGTTTGCTAGGTCCTTGTAACGGTTCCTAACAGTAACCTCAGTCACGTTGGAAGCTTCAGCGATTTCTCTCTGTGTGCGTCTATCATCTTCAATGATACCAGCAATATAGAGAGCTGCTGCTGCAAGGCCACCGGGATCCTTGCCTGCGGTTATTCCTTTCGCACGTGCTTTGTTGATGATATTCATCGCAGTGTGAACGGTTTTTCCATCCAGACCAAGATCTGCTGAAATGCGAGGCATGAGGTCATTTGCTGAAGGGATTGGCACCTTCACGTCGACGTTTCTCAGAATGAGCCTGACACACTGGCCAAGTTCTTTTCTGTTAACTCGAGCTTCTGTTACAATCTCATCAAGTTGCCTGGGAATCTTGTGGATTCTGCAGGATAGATAGATTGTTGCAGCTACCATTCCTTCAATGCTTCTACCTCTAACAAGACGCTTGTTGAGTGCCTTCCTGTAAACAAGAGCTGCGGTCTCTTTGGTCTCATGAGGTACACCTAGCTGAGAAGTTAGTCGGTCCATTTCACTCATAGCAATGCTAAGATTTCTGTGCTGTGAGCTGTGAACCAGAGTTCTAATCTGCCATTTTCTCATTCGGTAAATGGCTGCACGACTAGAGGCAGCAATTGCACGACCGTTAGCATCACGATCGCTCCAGCCAATAGTTGTTGCAAGACCCTTGTCAGCCATGGTTAAAGTCATGGGTGAACCGGTCCGAGCCCTAGCGTTACGTTCTTCTGCTGTAAAAGCACGCCATTCGGGACCTGTGTCTAGATTTCGTTCATTGATTACGCAACCACACGAAGTGCAGATTGATTCACCACGAGTGTGATCTTGATAAAATTCACTGCCGCCACAAACAGAACAGATTACAGAACCCTTTCCTGCTGAGGCACGTACTGGTCTTGCCATTTTTGTTTGTCACCTAAATTGTTTCTCTCTTGAAAGACAGCCGCTGAGGTACTTCGTTTCGATGCACAAAATAGCAGCTCAAGGAGACGCTTCCCAAATCGCTAGTCTATGTATATATAAGTCTAAGCATGCGAGAGCTTGCGTACTACTAGTTTTTCGACGGATTTTCCAAGAAAACACATTATCCCTCATACATACGTATGGGATTTTCCTCTATTGAAGGTGAATTCTGCCTGTTACGACAGTGGTATCCTCACTCAGTCCTTGAAGAATTAATTGACGTAAATGTGAGTTAAAATACTCGTCAAGTTCATCGGTCGATCTCAATGTGATTTTTAATTTTGTATCAGCGTTTGAGTTTTCAATCTCGACTTTGGCTTTCTTTCCATTGCGTCGGATTACCTCTACGTGTTCAAGAGCACTGCGGATTTCTTCCCATCCTTCTAGGTAATGACCATCTAGATTCTCAAGTTGATGCAACACTTTTGATTTCCCACTCTTTTCTTTGAACTTGCCTAAGTTTCAGAGAATAAATACTCGTACAAAAGGAGAACAGAGGGAGAGGATGAAGTCTGAAAGCGAAAGGTGTCTAACCGTGTGGGGACGGCTAGAACAAGGAGATGATCAGACGTTCATCCTCATTGATAATACAGTGCTTATTCTAGACAAGCCATCTGTTTGATTGTTGCCTCTGGAATGATGTGGACATTCTCAAAGTATTCGTGGCCACCATCAACAACAGTTCTAGAAAGTGCAATCTTCAGTAAGCCATCATTCTTACCCAATAGATACCCAGCAATGTATTGTAAAGGAACTTGCTTCTTGTCTGCTTCTTCCTTAGTCATTGCACAACACTCGACCCCAGGACTCTCAAAAATGACCTCGATTGTCTTGTGTTCATCACATGCAGCATGCCGGTGCAATTCCTTGGTCTGTTCACCGATTCTATCTTTTCCACTCACAGTTTCAACTCGTCCATGATCATAATGGAAGGGATCGCCTGTGAGTCTATGAACCGATGATGTCAGATAGAGTGTTTTCTCAGAAAAAGCTGAGATTTCTTCACTACCACCATCTACGAAGCGTTTGTCATCGCTTTCTCCTACAAGATAGCGTATCCTATAGTGCTTGGCATCTACATTCTTCTTCTCGTCACCTTCTTTCAATGTGACCATTTTGTTATCCCACATTTCGAGAGGTGTGAAAGGGTTCTTGGCTACTTCGCTCATTTATCATTCACTCATTAAATATTAACAATTGTTTATATACACAATAGTTAACTTATAAAGGTTCTGAAATATCTAGAGATTGTATCTGGTGGATTCTTTGATAGAATATGTCATCATAATCATAATGTCGTCAATTTTCGGTCTGCAGCATAGTGGGATATCGGCTTTGCGTGTGAAAGGGCGTATTATTGACCGATGGGGAAAGGAAGGATATGCAAGAATATTCAGCATTACAAGCATACTAACTTTGCTGGCTGCATTCCTCTCAATGAATTACTGGGATTGGCTCTATTTCATTGTAGATCCATCAATGATTCAACCGCTCCTGTTCATCCCTGGAATCTTAGCAATGATAGGTAGCATCATAATTTCTGTTAAAGCGTCTAATGTCATTTCAGTAAGTACAGTAGCAGATATGAGAACGGATAGAAAACCCGAACTTATCACTGGAGGTCTCTACGCCCGTATTAGACATCCGCTCTATCTGGCGACCATTCTAGGATTCACAGCAATCGCTTTGATCTATCCATTTCCAGTAGTCATTGTATTCGTTCTAAGTATGATACTGTATACAATTATTGGAGCGTATTTTGAGGAACGGAAACTCCTTCTACATTATGGTGAGGAATATCAAGAGTACAAAAAACGTGCGGGATTTATTCTACCTAAGAGAGCATCTTCTGAATTTTAGAGAGATGCCGTGATCTCTTCACAGCTTCAGCTGATATCTCGTGCAGTTTTCCTTTTTCCACAACAAAATGCTTGGTTTCAATTTCTGGCGCAAAGTGGCGCTTCACATCATCGATGACGTAGTGCAGCTGAACACAATGTGGACTTCCATCTACGGTAAGCGCTGTAACTTGGGAGATTCCTGAATACTTGACAATTGAACCGATTTTAAACCCAGCCTGATTCACATGGGTTTCTTCCAGACACACATGAAGAACAGCTTGACCACCATCATGTTCTGAGAAGTCCTTCACAATTTCTGGGAAGCGATCCATACAACTCCCAATTAGGAGGAGTTTTCCTTCACTTCTGAGTCGTTTATCCCCTACATTGATGCGCATAAGATGCTGCATTTCATCACCCATAGCTACCATTTCCTTCGTGGTGTGACAGGGTCCTCAGTATCCATTGGCTCTGATGCCCGATAATCACCCAACAATGGTGCAACCCTTGCTACAATATCACCATCAAAGACATAATTCATTCGGCTTAGAGAAACAATAACTCCATCAAAGGGGGAAATTACTTCGACCTTGTCTTGAACCGTTCCAATCACATTACCTCTCTGTACTGGTTCACCGAGATGTATTCTTGGAATAAAGAAACCCTCGGCATCTACATTGATGTGTTGCATTCGCCCAGTCAATGTGACAGAGGTTTCAATTTTTTCTCCAGCAATCATGTCTTTCAATCTCATGAAGTTCAGAATAGCCTCTCGAACTTCTACAGCAGCTTGTGAGTCTACTTGATCAATGTCTCCTCTCATTTCTATTGAAACAATAGGTATACCTTCGTGTGCTGCTTCAGTCGTTAGTGTTCCACGTTGTCCAGAACACTGAATGGCAAAGGGTAGAGCTATCTGAGATGCGACATTTCTTACATGGATATACTCTCTATGCATTGCTACGACATGACTAACACAATTCTGTCTGCCAGTTTTAAGATGAATAATATAATCAGCCTGAGATGCGCGTCTCCATATTTCCCAAGCTGTACGCTCCGTGATCGTTCCGTGTTCATCCCCTGGGAAAACCGAATCCAAGTCCTTGGAATCAAGAGGCGAAACCTTGACTCCTAGTCTGAAAGCTAAAGGATTAGCAACTGGAAGAACTGTTACAGAGCCTTCTATTCTTTCCAAATCTTCTAGATGCTTCATAATGAGGTAACTTGCGTAGACATCTGTTGCTGAACCACCATCAGTTGCAGCAATGACTAAGATGTTTGGTCGCTCCTCACCAAATGAATAGAAACCAAGAGTCGTGCCTGTCTTTGGATCGATATCGACAGCATCAACAATAGCCTTCACCATGACTAGACCTTCTATAGACTGATGTAGGTATAGCTATCAAGAAAAAATATGAAGCGGTGTATGACTTCATATCTAAGCGTATTCTTCAAAGCACATATTGAGGTCAATCTCAGTTGACCATAGCTCTAATAAGCAACGTACGTCGCCTTACATTGAGAGAGTGAGCCAGGATGGATTGCGTTCTTACTGAATAACACATGCTCCTTTTGCGAGTCCTTTATAGAGGACACCATCTTGGATTCGATTAATCCTTCAGTATCAAGAGAGGTTACTATAGATGAGTGAATTTGCAAAGATTGAGAAGAAATGGCAAAGACGCTGGGCAAAGGATAAGATCTTCGAGGCGGATCCTGACCCCAAGCGAAAGAAGTTCTTCTTAACGGTCCCATACCCATATGTAAATGGTTCATCACATATCGGCCATGGAAGGGTCTATACCATTGGTGACTTGATTGCCCGTTACAAGCGAATGCAGGATTTCAATGTTTTGTACCCTATGGCCGCACATATGACAGGTACACCTGTACAAGGTATGGTGGATAGGGTTCTATCTGGAGATTCCAAAGCTATTGAGATGTACAAACGTGATCTGCGTCTTTACTTTGATACTGAAGAAAAAGTGGATGCACAATTAGCTAAATTCAAGGATGCGATGACTACAGCATCATTCTTTGCAAAAGTAATGTCTCATGACTTTGCAGCAGTGGGATATGGTATTGACTGGCGAAGAAAATTCACAACTGGTGATAAGACCTACAATAAGTTCGTCGAATGGCAATTTCAGAAATTTATGGAGAAAGGGTATGTCAAGCAGGGTAACTATCCGTTATTGTATTGTCCTAAATGTGGAAACCCTGTCGGTGAAGATGATATACTAGAAGGAGATTCTGCTAAAATCAAGGAGTTTACCGCCATAAAATGGCCCTTTGAAGATGGCTACTTGGTTGCTGCTACATTACGACCTGAAACTATCTTTGGCGTCACCAATATGTGGATCAACCCCAAGGCGAAGTATGTCTGGGCAAAGGTAGACGGTGAAAAATGGATTGTTTCGAAAGATTCCATAGAGAAATTAAAATTGCAAGCAAAAGAAGTAGAGATCATTGAAACATTCACAGGTTCAAAAATCATTGGAAAATACTTCAGAGCAATTCATGATGACCACAAAATACCAATTCTACCAGCCAATTTTGTTGACCCCAAGAATGCTACTGGTGTAGTCTATTCAGTTCCCGGACATGCACCCTTTGATTACATTGCTCTGAGAGACCTATGGGAAAACCCCTCAGACTTGGCCCAGTATGGAATCTCACCAGAGGATGTACGTAGTATCGAGATCATTGGTATGATTGACATGAAAGGGTACAGCGAATATCCAGCAAAGGACGCAGTTGAGAATCGAGATATCAAAGCTCAGACTGAAGGTGAAAAACTGGAAGATGCAACACAAGAGATCTACAAGGCGGAGTTCTACGATGGAGTGATGAAAGATAACTGCGCACAGTTCTCAGGACGAGCTATCAAAGATGTCAAGGATGATGTTGTATCTTGGTTGGGAATAATAAATCGTGTTGATGTTTTCTATGAACCTGATCAACGTCCTGTGATTTGTAGGTGTGGTACTAATGTAGAAGTGGGAGTTTTTGCTGGACAATGGTTCCTAGATTACATGAGCCCCGGGTGGAAAGAGAAGGCTGGTGGCGCCTTAGCGGATATGGGGATAACACCTGAAATCTTCAGAAATTTATTTGAGTCTACCTTTGACTGGTTAGCTCAGAGACCGTGTGCTCGTAAAAGAGGGATTGGTACTCGATTGCCATTTGATCCTGATTGGATTATCGAGTCATTATCGGACTCAACTATTTACATGGCATACTATACAATTGCCCATCACATAACACAGAACAAACTGAAACCAAAGCAATTGACCTACGAGTTCTTTGACTATGTATTCCTAGGGAAAGGAACACCTGCCAAAGTTAGCAAGACCACTGAGATAGATGTAGAATTATTGAAGAAAATGCGGAATGAGTTCATTTACTGGTATCCAAACGATCAACGTCATACTTCACCATCACATATCTCCAACCATCTAAGCTTCGCAATCTTCCATCACGTTGCAATATTTCCTAAGAAGCATTGGATACAGCGTATCACTATCAGCGAACACATGAATATGGAAGGTAAGAAAATGAGCAAAAGCAAGGGGAATGTAATTCCGCTGTTGGAAATGCCGGACAAGTATGGAGCAGATGTATTCAGAATCTATATGGTATCAGCTGCAGAACCCGGAACCTTGATGGATTGGCGTGAGAAAGATGTTCCGTCTGTGAGAAATAGAATGCGTCAGTTTGAGCAGATTTGCACCAAATATGCTAAGAAAACCCCGAAAGCATATACAAAGAAAGAAAGGCCAACAATGGCTACTCGATGGATCTTATCACGTATCAACTCATTGATTCAAGACAGTACAGATATGTTAGATAACTTCAGGTTACGAGAATTTGCTATTCATGTATCATCTGAAATAATTCGTGTTGTCAATCACTATCTAAACCGAGAAGGTGTTCCAAAGGCTGAACAAGAAGCAACAATGGCGTATATTTGTGACAAATGGGTCAGATTAGCCGCACCATTAACCCCCCACATTTGTGAGGAATTATGGTCAAAGATGGGACATGATAATTATGTTTCATTGAGTAAATGGCCCAAGCCGGATAAGAAACTGATTGACAAGAATGTCGAGAATGCACACGAAGTCGTCGAATCAACCATTCGGGATATCCGGGAAATCAAGAAGTTATTGAAGGGTAAGAAGGCCTCGAAAGTTCACATCTATGTAGCTCCCGAGTGGATGTTTGAAGCAATGAATAGCATTCGTGATGCCAATCTGCCAACAGTTGTTGGAGAAATCATGAAGCATCTGATGTCAAATGAGGGCTTCAGGAAACATGGAAAAGCAGTGCAGAATATTGTGAATAGAATCGCAAAGGAGAATGGTCTATGGGACCACTCAAGTAGTGCAAAAGATGAGATGGCCGCATTGAAGGATGCAGTTGCTCATATTGGAAATGAGTTCAAACTAGAGGTCACCATCCATAGCTCTGAAAATCCAGAGTACGATCCTCAGAACAAAGCCCGCTTTGCATTACCAGGTCGAGTGTCATTGTTCTTGGAATGATTGAGAGTCTTCCAACTGAATCTCCACATTCTTTTCTTTGTTCCAGACATAAAGAGCAAGAATGAACAGGTAGCTGACAATAGCAAAGTAGATTGCCCATTCCAATGTGATCCTCATTGAGAACTCTGGACGTGTTTCCCCAATACTACCCCAAGGCCCATACAAGAACAATGCGAATATTGCGGCATTGATAAAACCGCCCAATGAAAGAATCTTGGGAATCTTAACATCTTTTTGAGCTAGAATTGCGAGGGACCAGAGAATGGACATCACAAGTCCACTGAGGAAAAATGAGATGGCTGTAATTCCATGCATAACTGCATTATTCATTGGATAGATACCAACCAGATAGATAGAGAGTGCTGAAAATGCTCCAACAATCGCTGCAATCTTACCAAGGAGATTGTCCAAGTATAGACCAAGACCAATCATGAAAGGGAAGAACAGGACCCCTACAAGCATCATTCCGATATTGAACATCATAGCAAACTCAGAAACTCCAAGCTCACCGAGTTCAGATACGTAATGATTGAACATTGAGAAAGGTTCACCCATAATACCTGTATAGAAAAGTTGGGGAGTTAGAATGAAGACCAATCCAATAATTGATCCGAAAATTCCCCACTGTGGAAAATGTTTCTCATTTAGAAAGATTCGAAGTTCCTCTTTAATTCCCAAGCATATCATCTCCGACGATTGAGAGACAAACCAACTGATAGTTGTGTTGTGAGAGTGACAATACTCGTTTTTGAGTACGCAAAACTCAAACTTAATATGCTAATATACACTATCAGTTTATATTATGCATTGAACCGTTAAATTTCGTAAGAATGTACATCTAGTGGACCGTGAGAATTATGCAAGAAACTCAATTTATTTTGGATTATATCCTAATGGTTGCATTTCTAGCGCTTTACAGTACTGTGACATGGAGTCTCATCAAATATTCCACACGTGAAAAATATAGATATTGGGCAATGGGATGGGTGATTTACACCATAGGAGCTTTTCTGATAGTACTTTTTCCTATGGACGGGCTATCCCTCTTAGATGCATTTTCCATATCAGGAATGTTTGTTGGTGCAACTCTTATTCAAGATGGAAGTAGAGAAAGGAAACTAACAAGGAAGAGAATTATAATCTATCTTGCAGGGATTGTAATGTTTTCAAGCTTGCTTGCTGTAGGTCTGCTCTTTAACTGGGATTTCTATTTAGTATTCACTCCACTTGGGCTACACATAGCATATGTATGCCTTCTCTCTGCAAAAACAGTTTCCAAAATCAAAGAACCTGTGGGAACGACTAAACTATGGTTGATTGGTGGATTGACTGTATGGGGTGTTTCATGGATGTTATTCCCTCTCGTAGCAATACTACCTGAGTTCTATCCTTCAATTATTTTCATACAATCTGTGGGTGTACTTATGTCTGGGGCTTCCATGTTAACACTCTTTATGAGAACAGTCACAAGGGATCTTGAAAGACAATACATGAACACCCAAATCATGTCCAGTCTTGTTCAACATGATATCAGGAATTACATCCAAGCCGCAAGACTTGCTCTTGACCTTACAGAGAACCCGAGTATTGTGAATGATCATTGGATCCGTGTGGCTTTAACATCGTTGGATGGTGCAAGAGATTTCGTCGATGAAATGCGCGAAATAGCCGCTACACTCACACGATTCAAACCAAAACAGGAACCAACAAATCTTTTCACTCTTATTGATTCTGTCAAACAGAGAGTTATTTCAGAGTATTCAATAGAATCTGATCAATTGAAAGTAGAGATTTCAAAGGACTCTGTGATCTTAGCTTGCCGTCTTTCTAGAGAGTTGCTCTGGAATATTTTTGACAATTCTTTCAAACACGGTAGTGATGTCCTCCTTGTAAATGAAATAAATAGGGGGAATCCACATGTAACCTTGGAAATAAGTGATCGTGGCGGTGGTCTATCTGATAATATCAAGATGTTTTTGAATAATCAAGATTCAGTGTCAGAACAGACTGCACCTGGTCTAGGTCTTGGAATCATTCTCATCCAAAGTCTTTCTCAAATGTGTGGAGCTCGTATTCACACTGAAGATGTTACAGAGGAGTCCAAGGTTATTGGAACCAAGTATATACTAACATTCAGAAAAGCAAATGATGTTACTTGATTACGATTTAAACAAGTGGTCCTGCTTTCTTCCCTAGCTTTTTAGCTGCTTCTTCGAGTGTATATCCCTCAATAGAGGGAGGAAGGCCAGTTTCTTCAAGTGGAATGACCAGTTTCATTCCCTCAGCCTTTGAATACACTCCAAGACCGACACTCTCTCCAACTTGAATTACTCTCATCTTCTTGAAGACTTTCTGCGTCTTGAGGAATCCGTCAGTACAGGCCAATACAATGAGGACTGTTGCCTCAGCAAAGATTTCTTTTGTAGCAGGATGTTTGGAACGAAGGCGGATGAGTGGTGGTTGGCAACCCACTCCAATTATCTCTTGATGAATGATATTGTATCCGTCTTTTTCAAGTGCTTTTGCCAAAGCGTCAAGATTCTCACGTCCACCAAGATTGGAGTATTTTGTACAGTCATTACATGACCAAAGAATTATCCGATCAGCTTCAACGATATGCTCCTTGAGTTGTTCGTAATCCATACTACGAAGCACAACTATCATAGTTCAACCTCCTTTGGAGCAACAACCTTTAGCATAGCTGATGCAGCAGGTATCCCTAGTGTCCTAACTCCTGCAACCACTGGAATATTCGGAAACTTTTTCTTGATAACAGTCCAGCCAGCCCAACAACCGAGACAGAGTATCTTATCGACATCGTCACTAGGATCTGCATGGTCATAATAGTCTGCGTTGCATCCTGTTGTTAGAACAATTTCTTCGACAACATCAACGCCAACATCTTTCACGAGGAGACCTGCAATCTCTTCCATCAATTTGGCACCTCCTGCTTCCTGTGACCGTGTGCAGGTGTTACAGGTGACAATAGAAATTCTCTCTCCTTTCTTGAACTGATCTTTGATTTTCTCGTATGGAATAGCTTGAACAGCGCAAACCATTTCTAGCCCTCCTGCGGTAGGATGATTCTACTAGCATGCCCGCCAGCCTTCTCAATCCGTTTTTCTGTGGTTTCATGATGATCCACAGAGAACTCCTCTCGAGTTCCAAAGACAAGTGCCTGTGTTGGACATATTTCAACACACGCAGGAACCTTACCGAGCTTCTGTCGGCTTACGCACATATCACACTTGAAAACCTTACCTAGGTCTTCTCTATAGACAGGTACGCCCCATGGACATATGGATTCACAGGAGCGACATCCAATACATTTCTCAGCATCAATCAGTACGAGGTCATCCTTAATCTCAATAGCCTCAGTTGGACAGACCTTCTCACAGGGTGCATCCTCACAATGTGCACATCGAAATGGAACAGGCACTCCATGATAACTATCTACAAAACATAGTGAGGCACCATTCTCTCTCTTACAGGCCTCAACACACTCTTCACATCCCAAGCAACGATTCATAATCAAGAAGACGTTATGTGCCATTTTTTCACCTCATTTCATTCGTTTCAATGCTGGATGCGCTAACTCCGCTACAGCTTGTGCGAGTTTCTTTCTCTTGCATGCGGAACAGGTCGTGTAGGTTTTGAATGGAAGATTGAGCGCTTCAAGTGACTCTTCTGCTTTCTTCTCCAAGATCTTTTTCTTGAGATTTTCACAGAATGGTTTCGGGTTGAAGTATTCACCACACTCAGTACATTTCTGCATAGGAATATCGAAATCCCATAATGGTTCATTCAACAGAAATGACACAAGTTCAAATCCAGGGGCAATCACTATTGCTTCCTGTGGACAGACCTCCTCACATTTCTTACAGACAAGGCAGTGAGCATGCAATGTTCCATATTTTCGTTTACTCTTTACATCATCGATTTTAATGGCATCCTCAGGGCAGACGTTGTAACATGCGTAGCAACCAATACACTTGTCGGGGTCTCTCTTTGGGAATCCATAGCCCTCAGCAATCTCTTCAGGATCGAAATGTAGTGGCTTTGTTGTTTCATAGCCCAACCGATTACCAAGTGATAGTAGTATCTCATGAATACGACTCTTTCGTGAGTGGTCATCATCTATGGAGATGTCAGTGAGATCTGTAACATCTTTCACTGGTGTGGGACCTAATTTCTTGATTCTCCCTACAAATTCTGTGGTTATTGCCGCCCACTTATCACCTTCAGCTGCTGACACATGGACGAAATCCACACGGTTTCCTAGTCCGAATTGATCTAGTATCTTTTTGAAGAACATGAATCGCTTCTTTGAAACTACATTGCCACTTACATAGTGACAATCGCCTTCGTGACACCCACTTACTAGGACACCATCTGCACCTGCTTCTAGAGCCTGCAAAATGAAAAGAGGATCAATACGGCCGGTGCAGTTGACTCTAATGACTCTAAGGTTTGGTGGCATAGTCATTCGACTGGTGCCTGCAAGGTCAGCTCCAGCATACGAGCACCAATTGCAGCACATTGCCAGAATCCGTGGTTCGAAGGTTTTCTTCTTACTCGTTTCCTTCGCTTTTTTGACGCCTTTGGATTTTGGACTTGTTGTGGACAAGCACGGACCTCCGTTGATGAATCGGATGCGATGATTTCGATGCTATTAAGCTTCCCCTTCAAATTGAGGGGATTGTTGTGCAATGTCGCAAGAATGTTGAGTCTTGAGGAACATTTATGACACACGAGAGAGAAGATAGACTAGAACCAATGGTTGGATTACAGTGATAGTCGCATTCATCATGGCTAAGGTAGAGTCGACAAAGTCGCGTAATATATTGGAGAAGATTCGGTCTCTTGATGAGGTCGAAGAAGCGCATCTTATCTACGGAGCCTATGACCTTCTGATCAAGTGTGCCTTTAAGACTCCAGAGGCGTTGAGTTCCTTTGTTGTCAACGAACTTCGCAAAGTAGACGGCATCAGGGACACTATTACGAATGTGTGTGCTTCGTGTGATTAGAGAACTAAATGATGAGGTTAATCATCTAGTCCAAGGCGTTTGAGAGTTTCCTTCAGAGGCAACCCAGTTTCTTGGTCCCAGCCCCTCATATCATAGTATTCTGTGAGCATTTGCTCAAGTTCTACTACTTCGCCTGCAGATGGACCTAGTGGAGCTTTCTCTTTTGTCAGACGATCTGGAAGACAGTCATCTTTTCGAGTGACACCAAATCGAGCATTGAAGAGTCGATTGAGGTTCACGATACGTTCTCCAATCTCTTGAAGTTGAGTGCCAGTGAGATCCAATCCATTGTGAACCTTTAGTGTAAGTGCAACATCATCGTAGTAGAATTCGGGAGGTATCTGTGTTCCATACTTGCAGAGACCTACGCTCTCCACCATGACCATGAAATCTTCGCACTCTTTGACCATGATTCCCTTGTACTTGGGACTCAGTCTATCAGCCATCTCGGGTAGATATTCTTCTCCAAAGCGTTCTTTGATTTCCTTATCAAATCCAGCCTCATCAAGGACAGGAAATGCGTAGAGGTGATCGGCACCACGCGCTGCAGTGACAGCAGCAAGACCCATGGATTTCTGTGCTCGAGGTTCTTGACCCGCAATTTCTTGCTTCTTCACAGTCATAACGAATTTTTCAGTACCACGACCGATTCTCTCTGCAGCGGCGGCACTGCCATCTGCTAAGACATCTCCAAACCCTTCTCGTAGAGCAATCATCTTTGTCAGTTTGATGATGGTTTCAGCATTTCCCCAGCTCAGATCTATGCCACCTGTATCCTCAGCTGTTAAGAGACCTTCATCCCATGCTTCCATAGCCCACGAGATAGTTCCACCCAGTGAGATTGTATCCATACCATATTGATTAGCCAGATGGTGACCAAAGAGAACGGATTCTAAATCATCATTTCCGCATCGTGAGCCCATTGATGACTGTGTTTCAAATTCAGGTGCACCACCAATGAACTTGTATGGACCACTTCGTACAGCTGTGTATCTACCACACCTCTGTAGACAAGAGTAGTCTGCTCGAGCTTTTACGAAATATTTAGCGTTGATAGCATCGCCGCTAATCTTCTCATATCCATCAAACACACCTTGCTTCATGTTGTAGCTTGGAAGCCTTCCGATGTGCTGCATCAGCTCCACAAGACTAGTAGTTCCGTATTTCACCCGACCAGGAGTAAAAGGATTAGACATCATTCGCTCATAGAAGATATCCATCTGCTTGAGGTAGTTCTTTGGATCTGCAACATCTAACTTGCCAGATCCCTTGACGGAAACAGCTTTAATTTTCTTAGAACCCATAACTGCGCCTAGTCCGGATCTAGCAGATGCTCGGTCTCGGTCATTCATCACTGCTGCAAATCGAACCAGATTTTCTCCAGCTTGTCCAATTGACAGAGTTCTGTACTTGCGATTTTTCCCTTTGCGGAGGATGTCGTCGGTTTCAAAGACATCTTTCCCCCACAAGTGTGAAGCATCAAGGAGTTCAGCTTTAGAATCTTCAATATGTAGATACAGAGGATCCTTAGACGCCCCAGTGAACATGATTGCATCATATCCAGCAAACTTCAGCTCTGCACCGAAGAATCCAGCGGCATGACTCTCACCCCATACACCTGTGAGAGGTGATAAAGCAGCAACAACGTGTCTCGAAGCTTGTGGGAACATAGACCCTGTGAGTGTGCCTGTAGCAATTCCTAGAACATTCTTCTCACCAAGGGGATCGGTTCCTGCAGGAATCATATCATACAGGACCTTTGAGAGATATCCTGCACCGAGAAGGTATTTGTTCAGTAATTCTTCGTCGACAGGTTTCTTCTCGACTTTTCCTTTTGTCATATCGACCCAGAGAATCTCGCCACCAAGACCGTGTATCATTTCTCTACCTCCTTATCATAGAGCTCGTCTTTATGCTCATCATGGAGTGCCATCATTCTCCCCTCTTTATCGCGTTCTGCCAATTCACTAGCTGTGGTGGTGAAGAGTGCATCTGCAGGGCATCTATCAACACACTGTCCACATTGGATGCACTTGATGGCTTTGCCAGTATCGGGATGGATGTGAATGGCATTATACGGACATGCTGCTACACACGCACCAGTACCATTGCACTTTCTGTTATTTACAATCACGACTCCCTTTGAGGTTCTGCTCAATGCACCTTCGGGACATGCTGCAATACATGGAGCGTCCTCACAATTTCTACAGAATAAGGCAAAATCAAGAGCAGGTTCAATTCGCACTACTCGAACTCTTGATCGGGTAGGACCAATCACTTTAGAGTAATACATGCTACAAACATTCACACAAACCATACAACCTGAGCAAACATCAGGGTCTCCAAATACAAATTTGAGTTCAGTCATGATTCAATCTCCTAATGGTTTATTTCCACTACCCATTGCTTGGAATTTTCCATGCCCGGGTTTTACCAATATCTTACCATTTCCATAGACCTGTACGCCACGAACAAAGGTCATTTGTGGGGCACCCTTCATTGTCATTCCATCATATAGGGTCCAACCGCATTTTGAAAACATCATATCTGCGGAAATCTTCTCTTCCTTTGTAGGATCTACAATGACAAAATCTGCATCAGATCCAATTCTAATCACACCTTTCTTCGGATAGAGTCCGAATATACGTGCGGGATTTCTGGAACTCACTCGGAGTAATCGTGAGAAGGATAATCGTCCCTTGTTGATCCCTTCAGAGAGAAGTACTCTAAGAATCATCTGAGTCCCATCTACGCCAGACCATGCTTCTCTAATATCATCCTTTCCAGCGTCCTTCTTCTCAATTGGACAAGGAGCATGATCACTTACTGTGATGTCAATCATTCCACGTAGAAGAGCTGACCATAATGCAGCTCGGTCCTGCTTGGATCTCAGTGGTGGATTCATCTTGCTTTTGGGTCCTAAACGATTCATCTCATCTCTATTGAACATCAAATGATGCGGGCAAACCTCAGTCGTCACCATTACTCCACGCATTTTACCTCGTTCTATTTCATTCATACCTTCATGAGTTGTTACATGTGCAATATGCAGATGACCTCCAGTCTGTGCGGCGATGGAAATATTCCGTCTGATAGCAAGTTGTTCAGCAATATTTGGACGTGCTAGTGAATGACTGATTGGAGCGTCCCAATCACCATCCATCTCTTTTTGGAACTCGTCAAGTATTCCTTGATCTTCAGAATGGATTGTAACATGCCCACCAGTTTCAGAAATCTCACTAAGGCATTTCGTGATGATACCTGTATTTGCTTCATAGGGGGCACATGTGAATACCTTGAATGCCGCTACTCCTTTCTCGACTAAAGATGGGATATTAGCAATATTCTGGGAGTTCATCATTCCTGCATTAAAGGCAAAATCAACAATGGAATTGGATTCTCCAGCCGCGATTCTCTCATCAACCATCTTGACAGTATCTACTTGATTCGTCAATGGCATATCAATGAAGGTCGTTATCCCTCCACCTGCAGCTGCACGAGACCCTGAAGAGAAGCTTTCGTGTGATTGCATTGTAGGATCATCTATGTGAGCATGAGCATCAATGAGCCCAGGCATCAATATCTTGTTATCTGCATCTATCACGATCTCTGCATCTGGAAGATGTCCATTAGATGCAATAATTGAGAATTGACCGTTTGTGACTCCAATTCCACCTCGGACAAGTCCAGATTCAAGAAGGAGACGAGCATTTCTAACTACAAGATCAACTCTTCCACTATCTACTTGTTTGCGATGTTTTGATGTGACTGAGCTACTCACTCTATCCACCACCCACAGGCGGGAAGAGAGCTACCGCATCATTATCCACTAATTTGGTGTCATAACTATCCAAAAGCTCGATACGTTTTCCGTTCACCATACATGAAAAGAATTGTTTCAAATTTCCCGTGTGTGGGTCAATAACCGTCTGAGTGAATCGTTCTCCAAATGTCACTTGTAGTGAATCTAACACTTCTCGAATAGTTTCTGCATCCATCTCGATATTCTTTACTCCAGTTGCTTCTCTAACAGTTGCAAAGAACTTCACTAAGACCCGAGCCAATTTTTCACACTCAATCATGTAAGTTACATACTTTTGATTAAAACAGTTGCCTTGTGTTCTGTGAGAGTTAATGGCATAGTAGTTAAAGGGAAATTATGAATCGTGGTGCACTGCTTCATTGGTGATGATTCTGATGGATATTGTGATTGTTGGCCATCTCAGTAGAGACCTCATAATCACACCTGAAACTAAACGGGAGGCCCTCGGTGGTGGCACTGCATATGCAATGCTTGCTCCTGCACTTGATGCGTTTGCGGCAGGAATTGTTTCCAATGTAGGTAATGATTTTGAACAAGAGTACTGGAATATCCTGAAATCAGCAGGACTCGTTCTTACTGGCCTTAAGAAAGTGGGTGCAAAATCGACGAGGTTCGTGAACAAGTATGATTCTGAAGGTAATCGAGTTCAGATGGTAGAGGCACTCACAAAACAAATCACACCACAAGATTTCCCAGACGATTATCATGGTGCACAGATTGTTCATTTCTCGCCCTTAACAGCAAACGAACTCGACATAGATTGTATCAAACTAGCTCGCTCAAATGCTAAAATCACATCCATTGATGTTCAAGGATATGTTCGTTCACTAGATAGCAGTGGTATGGTTATCCCTAGAGATTGGACTGAATATGTCAAAATACTAAGTCTTGTAGATGTTGTCAAGTTCCATGAATTAGAGTTGAAACAAACGATTGAAGGAGAATCGGAGTTATCAGCGGTATCAGAGATTCTTGGCCTAGGTCCAAGAATTGTCTTGGTTACTCGTGATAGAAGAGGATCAACAATCTACACAAGAAATGAACAGATTGCTATCCCACTTGTTAAGGCTGATGCTCAAATCGATTCCACTGGTTGTGGTGATGTCTATTCAATTGGTTTTCTACTGGAGTACATGAGGACATTAAACCTGAAACAAGCTGGTCTTTTTGCAGCTACATGTTCCTCATTCAATGTGGAAACAATTGGACCGTACAATTTCCCCTCACGATTAAATGTTGAGAGAAGGATGACGGGATACTCCGAGCGATAGACAATCCTTTTACAGAGGAATATTGCATTCCAAACTAAGGCGAATCAAATGCATAGCGACCTCGATCCACTCATGGAAAAATATGGGATTGATGCACTACTAACAAATGGCAGTGCGTTCGAAAATCCAAATATCTACTGGTTGACAGGATTCCGGTCTTCGGACAATATCATCTATCTGAAGAATAAAGGAGAGGAGCCTCTTGTCGCTTCTGCGTTCCTAGCAATTGAACGGGTCAAGAAAGAGAGTTTCATCAAAACGACTCATGATCTTACTGAGGTCTATCGTCAGATTCTCAAGGAGAATAAGAGAATTCGTGATAACCCGGATAGAGCTTATGATGACCTCCTGAAGAAGCAATTCTCAGGAAAAGTTCTCGGAGTGCCAGATGAGTTCCCAGCAAGCCTTCTTGTCATGCTTCAAAAAATGGGCTATGAAATCAAAGTAGTTCGAGACCTCGTGTTAGAAGCAAGGGCAACCAAGTCCACTAAAGAAATCGAGATTATCAAAAAGGCTGGAAAAGCTACTACTGATGCAATCGCTCACATAGTCGAGATCGTCAAAGATTGTGACATAGGTGCAAACAAGGTTCTGATGCATAAAGGAGAACCATTTACAGTTGGAAAGGCAAAGAGCACCCTTGATCATTTCCTCTTGGACAGAGGTGCTGAATCTGCAGAGGATGTAATTCTTGCAGTGGGAGAGAAAGCATTCGATTGGCACTACTTGGGAGTAGCTGATGACAAATTCAAGAGTGAGGTTCCAATCATACTGGATGTATTCCCGAGATTGAAGCAGGAACGATACATCGCAGATGTTACACGTGCATTTGTGAAAGGGACTGTACCAAAACGAGTCAGGGAAATGTTCGATGCTGTGCAAGATGCAGCAAATACAACAGTTGATGCCCTAACAGATGGTGCAATTATTGATGATGTCAATATGGCGTGCTTCAAGACTTTACAGAAACATGGATTTGATTCACGAAGATTAAATCCTGATGCGAAAGATGGAATGACACATGGTCTCGGTCACGGTATTGGACTTGATGTTCACGAATTACCAAGTACCTATAGTCGTGAAGATCTCTTTGCTGAAGGTAACGTAATGGCAATTGAACCAGGGGTATATCTAGAAGGAATTGGTGGAATACGAATCGAAAATGATTATGAAGTTACGAAAGGAAAAGCAAACCGCTTAACCACAGGAATTGATGATGTCCTATTCGTGTAACTAACTCACTGAAATGCATCAATGATATTACGAGCTATCGTTGCGAATGCATCATTTACATGCTTATCAAGACGAACAGAAACCTCCGTGTGAGGTATTCCCATTTGGTCTGCAACTTTTTGACCTTCTTCTGAAGAAACTACACGCTCCATGATTAGATCAGTTTTGTTAGCAACGAGGATAGCTTTGTAATCATCTAGATTTCGATCAACCTCATTCTTCCAGTCAATGACCTCATTAAATGACTCCCACGAGGTTACGTCATACATGAAGATTACACCCTGAGCCCCTAGATAGTAATTTGCACGCGTACGTTCTAAAAAGTCCTGAGAACCCAAATCCCATATCTGCATGTTGACGTTGTCTTCACCTACTTCCATTTTCTTGTAGGCAAATCCTACTCCAAGAGTGGGAGAATAGTGTTCTCTGAATGCGCCAGTAGAGAATCTGATGATTATACTTGTCTTTCCAACAGATTGGGCTCCAACTGTGACTATCTTCAATAAATATGTAGGACTCATACACTGTCACCGGGGTTACATGTATTCTTCATTCTCATTAGATAACAGTATTTCAGATGGAAGAACTTTAGCTCAAATCAACACTTCTTGTGGAAGTAGGATTGCACGCTGAGTTGCAAGAATCAGAAGAGTGAGTACCGCAGCTGGACCTAGTTTTGAGTATTCATACATTACCCGCTCAAATGTATCAACATGGTCCTTGCCTACCCATTCTTCAGGTAACAGGTCTATAAGAGGTGTTCCTGATGCTGATTGTATCTGAGTAATACTCTCGGACCTGTAAATAATATGACCCCGAGTCACAAGTAAATATGCAAGTTCCTCCATAGCATTAGACCATGCAATCTGAAGGTGACTAGTATGAACGGGTCCTACATGTGGTTTTGTGGGAGTACTTAGAATTTCAAGCCAATAGGCAAATTCTTCGAATCCTCTCAAGTCTAAAGCAGAGTATCGTTTGACGATTCTCTGTGAAAACACAGTGGTCAAGTTCTTGACATAGAGTTCAAGTTTGGTAGGATTCAGAATTTGTACAAATTGAGCAAGTATTTTCATCCATTCACCATAAAGAATCATCAGTCTACGTGTTTCAATTCCTTCAAGGATTTTGAAATCGAAATCCACAACCCATTTCTCACCCTTGAGTTGCAATTGACTAAGAACTTCTGGTGCCTTTGTTTCCTTCAAAACAAGTTGCAATGCACTAGTTGCCTCTGATAAAGAATAGGTTCCTTCAGCAACACGAAGTGCAAGCTCTAGAGCTTCTTTCACAAGAAGGATTCGTCTCTTCTCAGGTGTTAGTGCTTGTATAACACCAACCTCCATGAGATAGTCTAAAGCACGAAGCAATTCACTTTCATCATGACGAGCACCGAGTTCAGCTAATATTTCACGGACCGTCTTTCTCCCATCAATCAGTCCAGCTAAGTGAGGAATGACTCCTTCCATTCCAGGATGGAGCGTCTGTAGATCCTTTGTTTCATCAGAAGTGGCTTGTACATATCGAATAAATTGTGTTCCAGTTGTCATGAAATCATTAAAGCTAAACATATTTCGGAATCGCACTACTCTATGAGCCCATAACTTGGAGAGTTCTAATACAACCTCTCTTCGAGAGAGATTGCTGACTTCAACTATCTCTTTCACATTGCTAGAGCCATTGATATAATCTCGAAGTAAACTCTGGATAGCTATTGGTCTGTCTGGACGGATAGTATAGTAAGGAACCCACGTATCAGACAAGAGACGCAGAGATAGTCGTTCCATAACTCGCTCGCCGAAGGCCTCAAGATAGACATCAACAAAAGATGTGTCAAAATTGTATTCGAATGGGTCTACGATTTCAAGCCAATCAAGTTCGAACTCTGCAAGAAGAGAGTCGAGGACATCAATGACTTCCTTACCAAGACTCTTGATACTAACAGCAATCAGATTCGTTTTAACTCCGTTAAGAAGCGTGAACAAACGAGATCCGTAGTCAACATGACATACGGGGTTGCTCTCGTCAAAGACCTTTTTTGAAAACATGTCAATCGCAGCAAAGAAACTTGAAGCCATCACTGGGTCCATATTGAGAGCTTTAGGATCAAGTTGCATATAGAAACGTGGACTTCCACCTTTGTCAGTGATCAAGATGGCTTGAATTGCGTGACTCTGCAAGGTATAACACCGTCTTGTAAAATCCATCTATTTATTGAATATTAGATTACCTTGGGTTGATAGCAGTTGCTGAAATCTTGTCCAAAGTTGGACACTCCGTAGATATTCATTTGTTGAACTCGATAGGTCTTTAAATATCCGCTCACAGCAGGGAAGTATGAGGTTGATCTGACACGCATTCTGACCTCACAGAGTTATTCCCAGTGCCGCTCTTGGGAGCACTTCACTCTGATGTCCAAGTTTGTGCAACTTACAATGAACGGTATAGGCTTAAAGAACAGCATCACAATTCTTGCACTGTTGAGATAGAGCAGTATTATCATAGTTGCAATAAGGACATTCGATACGGTCCCCAATTCTGGCGAATGCTGAAGCTGAGTGCCGATCCAAACCTTTGAGGGTGAGGATTTCATCTGACATTGGATCGTAGATGCGTATTCTGTATATAGGACGTTCATTTTCGGTGTGAGCTACCTTGGATTCGAAGAACTGCCCGAGGGGTCTTCCTGAAAAATGTTCCAGAGGAATTTGTTTTAGGATATTCCCCCCTCTGACCGACATCACACGTTCAGATGTGAGATAGTATCTAATCCTTCGGAGATTTATGAAGGCAAATAGAAAGTAAATCATCACAAGTATTGAACCTGCGAGGGCTAGCATTCCAATAAAGTCACCAAACATTTCACCTATGAATGGCACAACAACAAAAGGCAGGAATGGTGAACAGGCACCACAGAATATGATAAAGAAATCAGAACCTGCTTTTCGAGACCACACTATTTCTTCTCCAGGAAGCATTCCTTCTTCTGGTGGATCAAACCGTGTTGTGCTCTCCTGAACCAAATATATTCCTCCAGCAGTAGGTGATATACCTAGATTTGAGTGTTGCTTGAAATTTCAGAATCTATAGAATCTGAACACAAATCTAAACACATTTTCAAGAAAAAGTAATGATTCTAATGGCTTTCCAAGTTTGCAGTGCAAACCACGATATGATTCAAAGTTTGTCCTCTTCTTATATTCATTATAACCCATGTAAAAATCGTGATTTATAATGTCTGAATCAGTAATATCAACACAAAATCTATTGAAACGATTTAGTGCCACAACACTAGCAGGTTCCTTCTTCATAGTTGGAGGTATCCAGTGGTTCTTGGGTATGCTTCTTGCGGAATCTTGGTATGATGGATATAGTAGTCGTATCGATTATGTCAGTGACCTTGGAACAGGTCCTACCGCACTCATCTATAATACATCAGTATTCATTTTGGGAGTGCTCGTTATAGCTGGAGCCTTCTGCTTATACATGTCAACAGAAAGAAAACTCTTCCCAATTTTGTTGATTATTTGCGGAATCGGTTGTATGGGAGTTGGTGTATTCCCAGCAAACCTTCAGCCAATGCATAGTTTTGCTACCCTACTCGCGATTCTTTTTGGATCATTTGCAGCTGTTGCTTCGTATACGCATTTACCAAAACCAATGTCAATCATTTCTATTACACTTGGTTTAATGGCCTTAATCTTAGCAATAGTGTTCATTCCATACTTGGGACTTCCATTTGGGTCAACAGAAACCTTTCTCGGAATGGCAAAGGGGTCTCTAGAACGATGGGCAATCAATCCCATTCTTGCTTGGATTATTGGCTTTGGTGGTTACCTAATGGGTACTGTAGACAAGATTAGCTAACTTGATCATTGTAAAAGGAGAAAGAAGAGGGTTTTCCCCTCTTCTGAAAATCCTCTATATGGCCTTCTTTCGAATAAAGAGGATTCCTAAAACTACTAGAATGATAGCAGACATACCTACGCCAACAATACCGAGGATTGGGATACTACCTCCACCTGTAGGATTTCCAGTAGTCGTTGTTGTTGTCGTTGTTGAGGTTGTAGTAGTAGTAGTTACTTCAATGACTGTCACAGTAACATTATCAGAAACCATATTCCCGCTAGCATCAGAGAAACGAATTTCGACAGTATGAGTTCCTATAGATAATCCATCGACGGAGATTACTATGGGAACCGAAGTAGTCCACGTATTCGTAGCAGTATGCGTATCATCAATGAAAATGGAATAATTGCCTGAATCAGGATCGGTGGCAATCCAACTGATAGAGTGTCCAGTTGTACCCAAATTATATTGAATATCATCTGGAGAAGAGATTAATTCAGGTGAAATAGTATCTTGAACTCCAATCACTATCCCAGCTATCTTCTGATTATTTGACGAATCTGCAAAGAATATCTGGAAACTATGATTACCAAGAGAAAGACCATCTATAGAAACACTCACAACAGAATCATTGCTCCAAATACCCGAAATCCAATAACTACCTTCGATATACACCGTATAGTTATCCGGGAGTAAATCAGTCGCTGTCCAGTTTACTACATTTCCTACAGAACCAAACTCAAGGACAATGTCGTTCTGTGAGGCAATTATAGGAGATATTGTATCAAACACGGTAATGAATACCGAGTCGTTCACCATATTCCCACTATTATCAAAGAATACTACAGTGATGTTGTTATATCCAAGAGATAGCCCATCTATATCTAGGAGTACCGTACCGTTAGTATAGGACAATTGCTCGCTAAATTGTGAGTTGATTATAACATTGAAAACACTAGGATCAAGCTCACTCAATGTCCAATTAAGGTAATTACTAGTTGCACCAAATTCAATGGTATCATCATCAGGAAATTCACCAATACTTGGAGATGTTGTATCAATTATTGTTAGATTGATGGAGCGCGTAACCAAATTTCCAGAGGAGTCGGAAAATACGACTGTAACATTGTAAAGACCCGGCATGTAACTATCGACATTCAGCTCTGTTCCAGTATTGCTTACCCAAGGATTTGACATATCTAATGAGTCGTTGAAATATGCATCATAAGTTCCTGCAGCCAGATCGTAAACGGTCCAGGAAAGCACATTGTCATGAGGCCCAAGCTCAAAGATCTGATTTGTTTCTTCAATAACGAGAGTGGGGTTAACAGTATCTTCAACTGTCATATAGAATAGATATCGAGCTTCGTGTCCTGCTGTATCAAGGACAACTAGATAGAGAGGATGTTCTCCAACACCAAATTGTACGCTACCATCATAGAAGAACAGACCCTCAATTGTGTCGTTGGACCAGAATGTAGGATCACTCATCTCAAATCCCATCCATTCAATATAGGCATAATCTGGATTTGAATCGTATGCTGAGAAACTGAGTTCCGGAGGAGGATCAAAGCTGAGCTCTACCGTGAAGTTAGAAGGTAAAACACCGAGACGGGGGGCATTAGTATCAATGCTGAATGTATTCGATGTTACTTGAACTGAGTTGTTAACAGAGTCTGTTGTGATTAGTCTTACTTGATAGTTAGTTCCCTCAAAAAGAGCTGAAGCATTCCAAGAATAGCTAGAGTTTGTCAGATCTCCGACAATGAAGTACCAGTTAGTACCTGTGTTGTTGCTGTAGTATAACGAGTAGAACAAAGAATGATCATCTGAATCATATCCAGAGTTCCATGTGATCGTGATATCTTCAGTATACATAACGGATGCTTCAGGTATCAGTATCATTGCAGGCAACAAAAAATGCACCATCGATGGATTTAGCGGGGATGCTGCAGGATTATTATCTCGAGTATCAAAATCCAATGAATAATAATAATTGAGTTGGTCCCAGTCATCAAAATAATTTCCATCCCAGATGTTTCCGTATGCTGGAGGATTTGAATCAGTACCATGCGCTGTGTTTGTGATGAAGTCATTCCACTTGACTTGAACCGATTGGGCGGTTGCATCAAGATGCACGCCATAAACTCCATTGGACAAGATAGTATTGTTGTAAATCAGATTGCCACTGCTAGTTTCCATAAATGGGCTCTCACTGTAGATCCCATATTGAGCATTATTGGAAATCGTATTCAGTAGTATAGTGTTGCTATCGGCATTGTATAGTCTAATCCCGTCTGTGCTGTTGTCGATTAGATTGATTTCAATTGAGTTTATATTTGCAGTATCGATGAAAACACCAACATCACTGTTTGAGATTATATTTTGACGAATTGAATTTTCATCACTCGCAAGCCAAATTCCATAACCTAGACTATCGTGTATTGTATTGTTGTGGAGGAAATTCATTGAACTTCCTGCCTGAACTACAATTCCATGAAGCTTGTTTGCAAAAAGTGTGTTGTTTGCAATTATGTTAACAGTGGAAGCTACTAAGTGTAATCCTTTAAGATCATTATTTTCAAACGTATTATCTGTGATAAAGAGCCCATCTGTACTATCTAGCGAAAGACCTGTGTCAGTATTGTTAGAAAAGACATTGCCGATAACATGACCTCCGTCTGAGATTGGTAATGATAGTCCGATTGAATTGTTTGCAAAGATATTGAATGATATATTGTGTTGATTTGTGCTAATTACATAGGCACCAGCTAATGAATGATATTTGACAGTGTTGTTGTAGATCTTGCCTTTGAATCCGGTATCCAGATAGATTCCATACTGACCATTATTGATGATTTGATTATAGGCAATAACAGGGTAGGAAGTTGGATCGATGTTTATTCCACGTAGTCCACTATTGATTATCGTGTTATTTGTAATCGTTAGGTAATACGATGTTGTAGAATCAAATCCATAGTTTGTTGCATTTTCAATTCTATTTCCTTCAAATGTGTTAGAGTGTGAGGTTGTTTGTAATTGAATACCTTGATCTTGAAATTGAAGCACATTCATGTTCAAAGTGTTGTTTGTGGATGAAGAATGGAGATAGAGTCCAGTAGTTCCCCCAACAATCTCATTATCATAGATCGCGTTGAGTGACGAAGTCAGCAAATGTACACCCATATTGCTAACACCAGTCATATTGTTACCGTAGAGCGTATTCTGACTAGATTGATACATGTAAATGGCATTATCAACATCGGTCACATTGTTACTATAGATCGTATTGTTACCAGTTTTGTAAATGAACAAGGCATTTGCTGAAAATGAATCGATTATCACGTCTGAAATATTGTTTCGATAGATGGCATTCCATTGTGAACTTTCAGAAGAGATACCTTGAGTCGTATTAGAAATCGAATTATCGAAAACCGTGTTATTATCAGCATATGAAAGACGAATGCTAAGAGTAACATTAGCAATTTCATTCCCGCTAATGGTATTATTATGTGAATACGAGCTCACAAAGATTCCAGCAACTCCAGGACCTGCTGAATCATGAATAACATTATTTCTAATCAAATTAAGATATGAATAGAAACCTCCAGATTGTGTAACATAGATACTATACAGTGATGTCTGGGTAAAGTAATTGGAACTGATTTCATTATGATATGAAGCCATCACGTATACTCCATATGCAGTTCCAAAGAATGTGTTATTGTACACTGTAGTATAGAAGGTCGATACGCTGTAAAGTAATACAGCTGTGTCCCCGGGATTGAAGTAATTATCGACAATGCTATTGTTGTTTCCTGAGGTGATGGATATCCCAGTAAAGGAAGTAAAGTGATTTGTCTGAATTGAAGTAAAGTTTACACCATTGAAACTTACTCCAACATCTGTTTTGTCAAAGTAGTTGTTAGTTATGTTGGCATTTGTTACATTGCTTAGATTGATTCCATTGTAATTATCTGTTGGTACGAAAAAGAAATTCCCTTCAATTTTGAAGTATAGGTCAGTATTGCTTATCGAAATCAGCACACCTGCTGTAGAAGTGAAATTATATCCTGTGATTTCGATTGGGTCTGATTCGATACCAGATCCATTCCAAGATTCTGTAGTTTTCTGAGATAGTAACTCGCCGTTGCTAGTTATTGTGATGCGAGGGTGATCAGTGTAGGTATTTCCCGAGATATCCGTAGGTTCGGGGTAGGAGGTACTTACAATATGCGAAGACTGCAGATTGATTTTTGAAGAGTCTATGGTTGAATCATCTAGAGATTCGATATTGTTTGTTGGCACCACCGGTGAAGTGAATACTGGTAGTAGAAACACACACAAGATTAGGACTGATAGGTATCGGCGTAGCATCAATGAATCCTCAGGTAAAATTTGTAGTTATTGGAGTCGATATGGTTTTAGAATGGAAGTTAAGCGTTTCATGCACCTATATAATAATTACTTAATGAAACAAAACAATGTGGTATTGGTTAAGTATTGAAAAGCAAAGTCTGCTTCAGAGATTGCGATTGTGGAAAACTAAATATCACCAGATTACGGAGCACCGCTGAGTGGTGCAGGATAGAATGATTGACAGCTGGTTGCAAACCGCACTGGAAGAGACCTCAATTCATTATGGATTCCTAGTAGACAAACTCGTGAAACTCGGGGGAGGATTCGAAAACAAGATGTTCGGATTCGATGATCCGGAAAATAGACTCGTCATACGGGTAACACCGCCAGGTCATAAGACACTAGCTGAAGTGAAAGCAGAAATAGACTGGTTAGCATACCTATCCAAGCATGATGCACCAGTTGTGCATGTGATCCCTTCTCAGAACGACAACATTGTTGAAACAGTGGATACAGATGCAGGAGCGATCTCCGTTGTTTCCTTTGAATGGGCACCAGGTCGTCTCGTGACAAAAGAAGATTTCTCACCAGAGCTGTTCCATACATGGGGAGAAGCAGTAGGGTTAATGCATAGACTTACCAAAGACTACAAACCATCATCAAAAACAACAGGGAGAATACAGTGGTTTGATGATGAATATTTGGACCGTGCGCTAATTCCATCAGACCAAGACATTGTGCTTGAACGATTTGACACGCTCATTAAATACTTCAAGGATCAACCAACTTCTCAGGATTCATTTGGACTCATTCATCAGGATGTGCACCATGCCAACCTATTCCTTGATGGAAAACGGCTTACAGTCCTTGACTTTGATGATAGTGTATACGGTTTCTTCGTCTTCGATATCGCTAACGCACTTGGATTTTCCATTTGGGAGAAACCAGAGAATAAGACTAATCGTGAGTTTGCAGACATCTATCTCAGGCATTTCATGATGGGATATGAGAAAGAGAATCATTTGGATGAATCGTGGAGGGAGGACTTGCCTAAGGCATTGAAATTGTTCGAGTTCATTCATTACAATGCATTCAACATGGATTATGACCTGGCTGGCAATGGATCCTTTGATGCTCTTGATGAAGGGACTAAGCTGATCCTGAAGAAATACAGGCAGAGCATTGAGGAAGATCTGCCCTATATTGAAAACACATTCTGTCCATACCAGGTGATGTACATCATTCGTAAGATTATCAAAAAACAAGAGCGCGAAGAGGGAATGAATCCCTCCGCGTTAAACTGAGTGTATACTAGATACAACTGGGAAAAATAATGAGTCAGTAGCAGTTCTTAATAGCGAATTTGGGTCTTAAACACAAGTGATTCTCTTGCGTAGAAACAAGTACACTCTATTACTATTGATAATTCTCGCTAGTCCGATTCCAGCACTTTTCATGGACAATACGGCTACTGAGATCTCTCCTGTACAAGTAAGTCTTCCATCTAATGGGGTAACTCCTTTTGACAGAGGACCAACCGTGAATCTGGTAACTACAGATTCAGCAGTGATATTTTGGAGAACTGATGGTCTCACCAATGCCACAGTTAGTTATGGTTTCAACACTTCGCTATTGGAAAGTGAAACGAACACAACACTTGACACTGACCATTATGTCAGTTTGACTGGTTTGGATATTGACACCAAGTATTACTATCGAGCAAGTTCAAACGAGATGCAGAGTCCAATTTACAGCTTCTTAACAGCACCTGCTGACGGCGATGAGTTCAAGATGATAATCGTTGGAGATAATCGTCCGCGAACAACAATTGCACAACCACCAGAATGGGATCAGATTGCTCAGATGATAGCTGCTGAAGAACCCCACATAGTCATAATGACTGGAGACTATGTAAGAGATGTAGATGAAGATCATACAGCTAATCTACTTGCCTGGGATTATTTCACAAACATAAGTGACGTTATTGGACATTATGCTCCAATCTACGCAGTAGCTGGGAACCATGACAAAGCGAGAGGTGGTGGACCGCTAAAGTTGGATTACTTCTTTGATGCATTCGTCCAGTATGATGAACCTTCACCTTACTACTCATTTGATTATGCAGGAGTACACATAACTTGCTTATTTACATATGAGCTTGGATTTGATTCAAGAATAGTTGGAGATCAACTCACTTGGCTTGAGAATGATCTTGCCACAACAAACAAAGCTATGAAATTCGTCGTTGCACATACTCCCATGTACCCACAAGTGCACATCGATGACTCACTCAACATATTTCCGGAAGAGCGAGATGCACTTCAGACCCTTTTCAAGGAACATAATGTTTCACTGGTCATTTCTGGACATGATCATCTATTTGACAGGTTAACTGTGAATGGTCTAACTCAAATCATATCAGGTGGCGGTGGAGCCCCACTCTATGACCATCCCTTCTGGGGTGGAGGATACCATCACTATGTCAGGTCATACGTGAATAGTGGTCACATCAATATCTCTGCAGTAAAAATTGATGGAGTTGTAGCAGAAACTTATGAACTGCCATACGATGGTCCAATAGAAATCAGGCATCGAATTATCCCAAGTGGTAGTACTAAGTCAGTTGGAACAATGCCAATCATCTACTTCAGTGAAGTGCCTGCAGAGAAATACTTCTCATGGGATTCAGGAGAGAATCAAACTGAATTGACTGGGATTCCAAACTCAAATGGAAACCACACCTTGGATGTGTATGCTCGGAATGCAGATGATGTATGGAGCCACGAGTCCTATTTCTTCATAGCTACTGGAGCAACAGCATCCACTGGTGAACCGATTGACCCTCTGCTTATCTTCGGTGGAGTTGCGGTAGCAGGGGTCGTTGTTGTTGTTGCGGTCATAGTGTTGAAAAAACGATAACAAATCAAAACAAGAGAGCGAAGAGGGAAAAGCCCCTCTTCGTTAAACTGAGAATGTACTAGATACAGCGGTGAGTAACTTCGGGTCCGACTTCTTCGAACTCCCAACATTGAGTTCATCTATTAATTCTCTAGTTTTATTTCTTCGACCTCAACCAAGGAATCAGGAGAAACATCCTGAAATCGTCCCTTTGCATTTCGTATCTCCACAGTTCCATCTTCTTCTAGCCTTTCGACATAGCGGCCGTCTTGCTGTCCCCATACACCTACATCTGTGTACTCGCGTAAATAGTATGTCTTTACAAGCGCCCACTCTTCAAGGTCTTCAGGACGAGCTGCTTTTGCAGGTGCTGAGTCCGTCTTTCCTATCCAGTCATACCATGTGTGAGCCTGATACGGATCCCCACCGACTCCACTTGTTCGATCCATAGTACTTCCTTCATAAACTAAGCGGACTTTAATCCATAACCAAATGCCCACAGCATGTGTAGTTGTTGTTCCGTCAGGTGGACCGTCATCAGTAAAATTACCCGGTGGGGAGATTCCTGATAAATCCTCCAACTTCTTGAGCAAAAATCCATGAAGTTCAGTTGTATCAATCATTCTAACCACATCTGTTAACGTGCTAAACAATAAGATACGTTGGAGATAAATTGTTTGGAACTCCTAGGTTCATGTACTGTCATTGAACCAACTCAGATCAAAATCAGTTAAGAAAACGAAGAAGAAACAAAAGACGTAAAGAAGAGTAATCAATAGCAGGCGGAAGTTGTTGTATTATCGATAAAAACAAGAGAAAGAAGAGGGTAAAGTCCCTCTTCCTTAAACTGAGTGTATACTAGATACAGCGGTGTATCACTTCGGGTCCGACTTCTTCGAACTCTTTCTTGGAGAGAACTACAGTATAGCACGCAATTAATGAGATTTATATCAATTACAATTCATTGGTAGTCGAGGGATTGGATGAGTTCGTTTGGTAGATGGCAGGTAAAACTTGGAATTATAGGACTATGTTGCCTTCTGAGTCATCTACCTATAATCTCTTGCACGAGTCAAGCCCAATCTAGTGAAGGTCCCACCTTCTCAGATTATGGTGATTTTTACGCAGATTTCTTGAATGAGAGCGCAAGTGTATGGTTTCATGTGACTGTAAATGATTCAGATGGAGTTGATTTGGTCATTGGTAGTACGAAAGAGGTTTCTGAACACCTCTGGCACAATGTTACACTAATAGCGTCTGAGTCAGATCCGAACAGGTACTATGGTTATTATCCTGTGATCGTACCTAGTCCTGGGTTACTCGTCTTCGAAGTCAAATACTTCGCAGCTGACTCATTGGACAACTGGAATGTATCTGATACTGTTCACCATAATCTGAACAATATTGGGATGAGTTCACCAGATTTAGATCTCCCATTATTGGTGACTATTTCTGCAATTTGCGTGGCTGCAGTTGTTTTGATTGTCATCTTCTTCAGAATCAAACCAATGAAATAGTCACACAAGGAAATGTAGAGAGAGTGGAGGACTGTAGAGTTTTCAGATTTTATTCAGATAAATGAGAAACTCAAACTGATTATTTTTCGAATTCAAGATTGACGAGATGAATGATAAGGTAAAAACAAGAGAAAGAAGAGGGAAAAGACCCTCTTTGTTACACTGTGTGGAAATATACTCGATTGTGATTGTTAGAAATTCAGATGTGTTATTCAATACACAGAGGCGTTATTTAGCTCACATATATTACCCAGATGTGTTGTTTGGTTAGTGGTGGTTGTGATGAGGCGTTTCTCAGTAACATTATTACTCTTTGCTCTTCTATTTTCCAGCTTTTCCCTCGTTCTCCCTGTGAATACATCTGCTAATCCAATTTATATCACGTCAATTTTGTACGATTCTGGTGGTTTATTTTTAGGTGAAAATGTGAGTATGCCTGAAGCTGAAGTGAGTATGGTCCTAGATCCCATTGTTGCGAAATCATTCAACCTGAGCAGTTTCTTCACACTGACCAGTGAAGTAAATCATACTGTGCAGACAGCTTTTGCATATCCACAAGAATGGGATTTCTCCGGTTCAAAAACATCGAGATGTGAGTTTGATGTTAGATTTAATCAAGAAGAAATCAATTTTGTGATTCTAACTTTTACACAAATTTTAGATATGTATAATGAATCAATTATTGATTCTAACAACTGGACCGTAGAAGATTGGATCTGGATTGAAGATCACCATTTTGCAGCTTTCAATCTGTCCTTTATCGAAAACACTTCAAATACACTAGAAGTCTACGGATCATCCCCGATTGAAATTCCAACTGGGGGTTACAATGCATCCTATAACTTCCGATACTGTGTTGGTTCTGCTAGTAGCTGGGGGGAAGTAACGCATGAAACCATCAGAATCGATGTGAGAGCCTCAGTATCACAAAACACGGTGTTAGATAATGGCAAACTCTATTGGGATTATATCAATTTCTTTCCGGAAACAGGATTCACCGAAACACAGAATCAAACTTGGACATCCGCAATATGGGAACTTGAGATGTTTCCGAATGATCAAAATATTACTCATGTCGGGTTCAATTCTCACTATTATGCATCTTGGACATGGAATCCACCAGTTCCAACAACCAATGAAGGGCTGTTTGAATTTGTAGTATTTGGTCTTCCGATGGCTGGAGTTACTATAATTGTAGTAGCAGTATTTGTCAGAAGAAGGAATTTCGCGAAATAGCAAGACAATGAGAGAGAAAAACAAGAGAAAGAAGGGGGCAGAATCGCCCACCTTCGTTAAACTGAGTGTATACTAGATACAGCGGTGAATAACTTCGGGTCCGACTTCTTCGAACTCTTTCTTGCGTTAGACCAATATCTTATGAATTGATACTTGAAATCCCCTGCAACAATCATTGGAAAATAGGATTTGTTAAAGGAGTTTGTAAAGTTGATCCGAGTTGAATCAAGGAAACTTGGTCTAGAAGATTGTAGGATACTTGCAGATATTACTATGTCCGCAAGAAAGGACACACCGTTGGAGTCGAAGAAGACGGTTGAGGAAATGACGAATAGCATTGTGAGATTGTCAGAAGATGATGGTTTTCAGATACTTGTTGCAGTAGATAGTCGTAAGAGTATTGTTGGTTGGACGTACGATTATGTAGCGTTTCCATTGATGACATTCATCAGTGGTTTTTTCCCATTGACAAAAGAACCACCTGAAAGAGAGGCGATTACTCTTGCATTGATCGAAGCGTCAAAGAGGAAAATTACCGAACATCATCATAGCAGATTGGAGCTTGAATTAGAATTTCCTACCGAAGATCATAGAACCCATGCCATTAAGTTAATTGAGTTGTACAAGAAGTGTGGTTTTCAATTTGCTGCAGAAGAAGTTAGAATGCACTCCAATCTAAGTACAATAGAATTCCCAAAGTTAGAATATTCTCCAGAATTCACTTTGAAAGGACTCTCTGAAGTTTCCTATGATCAACTGGAGAAGGCAGGATTTCAAGTATTTGAGGATAGTAAGGATGATCTGTTTCTCTCTACGAGTCATGCTGAGCAAAAAGTAACACTGGAGCATTATTTCGACAAGTCTGAAGCTTTCATTGAAGAGGCCACATTTATTCTAATGAAAAATGATGAGATTATTGGTTTCATTATTTGTCGAGAGAGAGATAATGAAACGATGATTAAACCAATTGGAGTTATACCAGAGTCTAGAGGTCAAGGACTTGCCAACTATCTACTTGTCAACGCTTTGAAAAATCTAAAGGATATAGGCATATCCAAAGTATGTCTTGATGTATCAGTATCCAATCTCCCTGCAAGGAATCTCTATAAAAAACACAACTTCTCTGATGTGTCTTTCAAACAGTTTTACTATTGGTCACCTTAGGAAAGGATGCAAAATTCAAAAACAAGAGAGCGAAGGGGGCACGAAGCCCACCTTCGTTAAACTGAGTGTATACTAGATACAGCGGTGAATAACTTCGGGTCCGACTTCTTCGAACTCTTTCTTGCTGACCCACATCTTCTGGAAGGTCTTCAATGAGCCGAGAATACTTCCACCGATCCAGACAGAGTACTGTCTCTCTGGGGGAGCAATGATACGAACCTCGATGTTCTCGGGAACTAGCTCGGTGATCTCCTTGTGGAGCCTCTCCTTTAGACCTGGGAACATAGTTGAACCGCCTGATAGCACAATGTTGGCGTACAGGTCACGACGCAAGTCAACGTCACAGTCCTTGATAGATTGGACAATGTGCTCGTCGAGTGGAATTGTGTCAAGACCAATAGCACTTGGGTTGAAGAACAACTCGGGTGCCTGGAACCTTTCTGCGCCGACTGTGATTACCTCACCGTCTGGCATCATGTAGGGCTTGTCAACACCAGCCTTGTCAGCAACTGTCCTTTCCCTCTCGGGATCAAGAGCTACATAGCATAGCTTCTCTTTGACATCTCTGACAATTTCTTTCTCTGCACCGCTTACCATTGTGTAACCTCTCTGTCTGAGAAGTCTGCGTAGGTACTCGGTAATGTCTCTTCCAGCCAAGTCAATTCTCTTGATAGCGTGATTAATTGAGAAGCCCTCATAGATTGGTACTATGTGGGTCACACCGTCACCAGAGTCGATAACTAGACCAGTTGTTCTACCAGATGCGTACAATGAGAGTACTGCCTGTGTGGCAACGTATACTGCTGGAACTCCGAAGTTGTCAAACATGACGGAGGCCATGCGCTCTCTGTTCTCTCTGGGATTGAATGGTGCTTCAGTTAGAAGTACCGGATTCTCGCTGGGGTCTACTTTCAAGTCGTTGTAGAACGTGTAGCTCCAAATCTTCTCGATTGCGTCCCAGTCTTCAATTTTTCCATGAGCGATTGGGTAAACCAGGCGGAGTACTCCACGTAGGTTGATGGCCTCTTCACCAATGTAGTAGTCACGGGTATAGTGATCTACATCAGTCATGATTGATTCATATCGTGGATATCCAATCAAAGTGGGCCAGACACTGCGTGGCTGATCTTCGCCGGCGTAACCGTTCTTGCTCAATCCTGTACCGTTGTCAATGACAATCGGTTTTGCGCCAAGAAACTCGTCTTCAGCCATTTTTCGGTCCTCGTTTTTTTAATTTTGTAGACAAATCAGTAAGCTAGATTCGCCAGTCGGAGCTTCAGAAGCTCCGTGCTACTGATTCGTACCTTGAGATTATATTTAAGCATACGTCGGACGGGTTGTCTTTACTTCGAAAAGTATCTTAGGTATGTATATTGAAGCGCCTTTTTAGGCCATTTTTTCTGTAGGAGACGCCCTTACCTTCGATAAGTATAAAAGGTTAATACTCAAGATTACTAGCTAATACATCCGCGTATGGAGCGTACAGAGATGCCTCGAAAGTCCACAGAAGAGATGGTTCGCGCAGAGATTGAAACCGTCAGAGCCAGACGTATTATACTGGACCAACTTGAAGGCGGATTGAAGACTGGGGCGGAGCTGCGAGAGAAAATTGCTACTGATACCAAAGCACAGTTGGTACTGAAAGGAGCCAGTAAGAGAGAGATCGCCAAGGTCGTAATAACTAGTCCCAAGCTCTATCATAATACTAAGAGATTGGAAGAACTTGGAATCATTGTTAGTTGGAAGCAATCACAATACCGCCTTTTTGAATTGGAACCCAAGGCAATACACCCGGTTCGTCGAGCTTTAGGAATATCAAAACCGCTATTGTATGTTACT
Source organism: Candidatus Thorarchaeota archaeon (assembly GCA_016840385.1). The sequence continues at coordinate 70,019 of JAEOSL010000004.1, forward strand.
TCGCTGAGTCGTCCGGAGGATCAGCGTCCTTTTGTACAGTGGTTGACCAATAATCCGCATTTCAACCCAAGAAAACTTCTTGTCTTTGTTGAGGCGGCACATTGGACCCGAGGGGTTTCAAGAATTGTAGACAGGTTCATTCCTGATGATGCGTTCAGACGCTGGACTACTGAGTGGATAGAAGTGCCCGATGAGGTCACTGGAACTGAAGACGAAACTGAGTACGGATATCTTCAGGGAACTGCAGACTTTCTTGAGGCGGCAATCATTGACAATATATTCATCCATGATATGGTAATTGATTTAACATTAGGACCATCACTCATATCACTTGCATTGGCCAAGCTATCGTCAGAGTATTCGATAACAGGATTCCATGTCACACGATATGACGTATCTAATTCCGAGATAAGCTACTACTAAGGAGAGATGAATTATGAGCCCAAAGAAGACTGAACGAAAAATCACTTGGGTACTGGTTCATATTGAAGATAGATTAGAAACTCTATCAAAGACCATTGAAAGAACGAAAAGCCAGACTCCCAGAAATCAAACCCGACTTCTTGGAAAGGTGGAGCGGTGGCAGGAACAATTCCAGGAGATTGACGAGGGAATTCAATACATCAAGAAAAAGCTTAAACCAAAATTGGAAAAGGAACTTGGCCTAAAGATCAGGATCGAGGAGATATTGATAGCAGCAATGTTCCAACCAAGCACAAAGAATCTGTTCTTAGAACTAGACGTACATTATCGCGGAAAGAAAAATCCGTTCGATGATGACGGCTTTGAAGCTCTTATATCATTGAGTGAATCTGCGAAACGATTTGCACTATTGGGGGATGCAGCAATATCTATGGCCGTTATCTACCACCTCTGGCAAACCGTTGAGGAAGATGTTGGAGAACTGACACAGGACAAATCGAATATAGTATCTAATTCTCACATGGCGGCCCTATGTGACAGATGGAGACTCTACGACCATCGAATCCACTTCGACCCAGAAATACCAAGCAAGGGTGAGATTATCCATGACAAAGGCACCCTTGTAGAAGCAGTCTATGGAATAGTGCAGATGGAGCATGGTTTTAAGCAGGTTTTGAGGAACATAGACCATTTACTTTAGTATTCAGTCAAATCGTATTCATCTTCCCTATATGATGGGATGTCCGACATGGGATAGATTCCATCGAATCGTTTGCGAACTTTACTCGCTATTTCAGGTTCGCAGTAGACTCTAACTGAAGGAATCGTACGTGTTTGTTGTTTGAGTGTATGCACTAACGGTCTCCCTTCTTTAGTTTCATCCAGACTCACAATATCAAACCCTTGCTCACCGCCCACCAGAAGTGGAATCTTTCTTAGTTTCTTTTCTCCTAATTCAGGGATGACAATGTCCAATACGACACTACCAGGTTCTTCAGACAGGTCACTTTCTGCTTCGATTAATGATTTGATGTCACCTAGCATAGACTCAAGTTTCTTTTTTGCATCAGGTTCAAAGGAAACCAGCGGTCGTGATAGTGCAACCTTGAAGAGCCTCCGGTATCGAATCCGAGAGGCATATTCACGTACAAAATCAATTTTGGAAGAATTCAGCCAACGAAATAAATCAGCATCTGTCATGCGAGTGAAATAACCAAAGCACTCATTCTTTGAGAGATCTTCCTCCTCTAATCGAAAGTATGTGGCCTTTGATATCAAGGCTTCAGCCAATTTTACAGCATGGTGAAGATACAAATCCGCAAACATCCAATTTCTGCTGAGAATCAGCGCCTCAAGTGAGTGGATAGATTTGAGCATGAATGCACGGATGTAGTTCCCATTCTTGTCAGGTACAACTCGGTTAGTGAGCATAACTCGCTCAGCTGGAAATACTCCCAATTCAACACCACTGAAATGAGCATCGCGAATCAAATAGTCAGTCTTATCAATGTCAAGTGGATGGTCAAGAAAGTCCGAAAGGAGTTTCAGAACAGGGTCTTTTGTTCTACGTTTGAGAATGTTTACAATATCTTGGGGTTCAATATCGTTTTGGATAAGTGTATCAGTAAGTCCGCTATTCATAATCAAGAACTCGCCAAGATCAGCATGGTCGATTCCAGCCCACGATTCTAGTGCGTACTCGATAGTATGAGATGTTGGGGGGTGTCCAACATCATGAAGTAATGAAGCAGCTCTAAACAACTTCTTGTGATAGTCATCAAGTAACCTCGAAAATGGAACAAAGCAAGCTGTATCAAGGTCCTCGCAATAGTTCACAACGCGGATAGATTTCTGAGCAAGAAAGTTCGTTCCTATACAGTGTTGGAATCTAGTATGTGTAGCTCCCGGGTAAACAATATGAGCAGGACCAAGCTGCATTACATAACGAAGTCTAAGCATTTCCCAAGTTGAAATGACATCAAGTTCCCATGGTTCCAATAGAATTGCACCATGAACTGGATCTTGAATCGCTTTCTGGCGACTATGTTTTTCACCCATTGCAATGAGTGCATTATGCTCATTTATCGACTGAGAGATGCGACTCCAATTGTCACCAGCTTCACTTTTTGCTGACGCAAGTTCTTGCTCACGAAGACCAGTTAATCGAATGAGCTGGATGGATTCTACGTCAATGTCTTTGAGTATAATAAACGACTCCAATTGGATAGACCAGAGTCGGTATTTAAGGAAATACACAGAGCTTGAAAATTAGCTGTGTTTTCTCGAAATCTTCACTTGCTCACGTGCTCTAGTATACTCAAGGGTGCTATCGGTTGTCATTGATTCACAATATTCATCTGGATTACAATAACCCCAACGTCTCAGCATATTGCATGAGTATGCACCACGTGATTTGTAAAAGGGTGGGCTGATCAAGTTTATTCTAACAAGGTAGTTTGTAACTATTTTGATACGCTTCTTATCAAACGCAAGCCGTATACATGGAGGTGCTCTCTTGACGATATCCCATGTGACAATCCGATACAAACGATACCACAGGGGACACTTCTTAGCTACATAGAGCAGTTCGCACTTAGGACAGGTCTTGCTATGGATTGATATCTCACAGAATTCATTGCGTGTAGCCTTGGTTAATCCAGGTCGACGCAACAGATGAAAGTTGATCTCGGCAAAGTGTTCAGGAGTGAATGAATCAAACTCCTGAGCATAAAGCTTCAACTCCTTTGCAACCTCTTCGGGAGTTGAAGTCCACTCTTCCTTGTCAATGGATGGAATTCTTTCAGGTTTGCTCATAGTATCAGAATCCGATGTTTAAGACTTAAGCACATCACTAAAGACAGATGTCCTCCAGTCTAATAACTCTTAAATGGTATAGTAATCCTTCACCGTTCCCAAGAGGCTCACGTAAGAAGAGGACGTTCCACATGCCATCGCTCGATATTGTTTCAAAGACCACATTCAAAGAGGTCATCACATCTGTCGAGCTAGTAGACCTAAATGGCAATGGAAAATCCAATATTATTGTCACTACTTTGAACGGAGATGTTCGAGTATATGATTTTGATAGAGGGGAAAAGAAACCTCTCACAAAGATATGTAGTATTGAAAACCTTCCACCTCTAGCTGCAATTGGTGTTGGAGATGTTACAGGTGATGGAATTCCTGATTTTGTAATGGCGGGACTTGACAATACTATGCGTGTTCTTGTTTACATGGATGATACTATCAGTGTAAAGGCATCAACAACACTGGGTAGTCTTCCAACAGCTGTTGCGGTTCTGAATGTATTTGAGGATGAGAGCGCAGAGGTTATAGTTTCAACTAATGATGGTAGCTTGAGATGCTATGGTTGGTACGATGTAGCCTTGGATAAATTGGCGCATCAAGTGCTGGATAGACCTGTCTTTTCCATCTGGCCTTTGGAAACAAAGGGAATGCCATATAGTCGATTTGTTTTTGGTGATGATTCGGGATACTTCTTTGTCTATCAGTATGCAGACGATCGCCTTCATGAAAGAGGAAAGGTTAGTGTTGGTGGAGAGATTGGTCTGATTTCAACGGGAGATGTTACTGAGGACCATAATTCAGAAATAATGACTGTATCAGACAACAGGAAAATATCACTCTATGGTCTTGTAAAAGGCTCCATGGAAAAGATAGATACGATTCGAGCTCCCAACACTGTTAATGCAATTCGAATGGGACGCTTCTGGGACCTAGAGCCAGCTCGTGGACAGATACTTGTAAGCCATGCAAATTCAAGTATAGGCATGCTCTCTGTTGTAGGGAGACAATTAGTTGAAGAGGCCGTCATTAAGACTTCTAAGAAGTCTACAGAATCATCAATATCAGTAGGTGATGTAGATGGTGATTCACGAGATGAGATTGTTCAAGCTGTAGGAAATAACCTGTACATCATCGATTTCAAAGACGATTTTGTGGTCTAATCCAGCTTAGGCAGGAAGACCTCGTTAGCCTGGAGAACCTTGATTGATTTTGTTTCTGTTTTGGCTTGAATCTTAGGAACTACGTTACTTTCGACCCAAGATTTGATTGACGCACGCGCATCATCAATTGTTTCACCTTCAGCATTCATATCAAAACGAATGAAGAGATGATAGGGTTCTCTTTCTGTAAGATCCTTTTTGATCATAGCCCAGAAAGCTTTTGAGCCTGCGGGGACATCAATCCGACCAAGAATCTCAGACCAGGATTTGCCTTCCATTCTTTTGGAAACAATGGCTAAATCTTTCAACTCGTCTAATTCTTTCAAAGCTGCGAGAACTTTGTCTCCTACCTGCTTTGTGTCTTTCATGCTTTCGAATTCTGCTATTAGGTAATGATCTGCTCTGAACTTGGGCATCGAAGGACTACTCCGTTTGCTGGTTCTGTGGCGGCCTTTTGTGTCCGACTCTTAAATATGATGGTCTATCATGTGTTGACTTGAATCTGATATTTGTAATGGTGTAATCTGTAAGCTGCAGTACATAGACCCATTATTGTAACAACGACAAGTCCCCAGAGGACTAGCCCAAACAACGAAAATATGACAAGGGTGAGTAAACGTTCAGACCGCCCACCAAGTCCAATATCGAGGTCAGTAACTCCGAGATCTTCAGCACGAGCGCGTGTATAGCTAGTCATTAACCACCCAAAGATAGCAAATATGACCCACATGGAAACAGACAGCCCGAACAATATTGTATTTGGAAACGCAAGCGCAATGCCTGCCAGAATGAATGTTTCCGCGACCTTGTCAATAACTGAATCAGTGAAACCTCCCGACCGTGATGACGAATTGTTCAATCTAGCAACAGCACCATCAACACCATCAAGCACACCTGTGATGAAAACCAGTATTCCAAACAACCACTGCAATTGTGTCAAAGGAAGAGAAATGAATGCAGCCAGGGCAAAGAGCAAACTAGCATATGTTATCGAGTCCGGTCTTGCACCGATTCTTGCAAGAGGACGTGCAATAGCAAAAACCAATCCTCGGAAAACACCACGAACTCTGAATTTACTGGGCATCGTTATTCCTCCATTCTGAAAATCTCAGACTGATTCACCAAAATATCATTCACCTTGCTAAGATTGGGGATCATTGATTGTCCAGATATGACTGCATTTTGTATCTCACAATTGTCACCAATTCGCGTACTGATACCCAAGCTCGTATATGGACCAATGACACAATTCGCCCCGATCATAGACCCTCTTTGTATCAGACAAGGTCCTTTCAGGGTTACTCCATTGCTCACTTTAATGTCAGAGCTCAGGCTTAGCTCATCTCCGATAGCTACTACATCGCCAGAAGGTATGAAAATAGACTTGTTGTAGTGAACTGCTCCTGATTCTAGGAGATTTCTATTGGCTTCAAGCACATTTGCAATGGTATCTACGTCAAACCATCTCTCACTAACAGGAAATGATTGAACTAGATAATCCGTTTTGGTTATATCATTCAAAACTGAAACAGCTGTTGTAGAACCATTGCTTAGAGATTTTCTACAATACTCTGCAAATCCTGAAGATACAACCATAAACATTGCACTTTTGGCAACTGAATCAGCACCGCCTACTTCTTTTTGGACGCCTATTACATGTCCATGAGAATCAAGGGACACGATGCTACCTGAAGTCGATTGAGGATCAATAGCCAGTGTCACTAGAGTATCCTGACTTTTAGCATGGCGTGAAATAATCTCACTGATTGCATTTGAAGAAACAAGTAGGTCAACAGGACAAATGATAGATTCTTCATCCTGGATAGCATCTAGTGCAGTTGTAAGTGTCTGTAGTGGACCTATTTCATAATTAGATACATCAACAATCTGCATTACTGGTGAATTCTCAAACTGAGTGATAGCATGTCTAATCATATCACTCTTCCATCCTACGGCAATTGTGATGTTCTGTATGTTTGCCTCGGTAAGACGATTGATGGCATATTCTAAGAGAGTCTTCCCTGCAACTTCGACTAATGCTTTTGGTATAGTTTGGGTGAGTCCTTTCAACCGTTCACCCTTGCCAGCAGCCAAAATCACACCGTGTATGTGGATTCCTCCTCTCAAAGAGCTTCGAGCGCAACGGCCATATGAACCTATATCTTACAATTGTGAGCGAACCGTAAGAGACTTCTGTGTTCCACCTTTCTCATGACTGCTGTCGCCAGCATCCGAAAGACCTGAGTCATTCAGATTGATATGAGCTTTGCCCCTCTTCACTGGAACATCGTTCCTCTGATGGGACCCGGCTTCTGTCCGCTGCATTGACTCACACTCACCAGTCGGTGTGATAGCAGACGGTTCTTCCACAGCATTTACCATGGCTGGGTCTTCACTCCTCGCAGTAGACTCTGTAAGAGTCATCTGGTCATAGGGGTCAGCCACGGACTCCCCTTTAGAGGCTGGTGTCCTCTGGGGAAGTGCGGACTTCCGTTTAGAAGAACGAGTCTTCCTCCGGGCTTTCAGTATGGCTTTATCCCTGGAGGTAAGCCACATCCCTAGTCCGTTCTCATTTCTCAGTGAAGGAATGAGCATAATAAGGCGCTTTCCAATATTGAGAGCGCCATTCAGGTCGGCATTTAGTTTTAGGCCACAGGTGGTACAGATGAAGAGGTTCTGTTTGGGTCTGACTCCTTTGTGTCCGCACTTGTGACACATGATTGAGGTCCATTGTTCAGGAACTGCATGATACTTCTTAGGGTCAAATCCAAGAGTTGCAAGCTTGTGACCTAGCATCTCTCGGACTCTAGCGAAGGCCCAGCGGTGAATCATTCCTCTAAACCTTCGCCCCTTGAAGCTACCCTTTCTAGCAGAGTTTCTAATACCCTTCAATTGTCCAATTGACACATAGAGGTCATACTGTTCAGTTATATCATTGATATAATCAGAGATATCTCTAACAAGCTTCTTGTCATACTCTTTACTGACACGCTCTCGCTTGCCACTCAGACTTCTGAGCTGGGAAGTCACTTTATCTGAATTCTTACCAATAGCAATGAGGTGTTCCTTTTCTTGTTGAAGAGAAGCAACTCTCTCATCCAATACTTTCATTCGATGAAGTTTACCCTCTTGTTTCCAGTATCTGATTTGTTTGTACCCTCTCTTTGTGAGAAGGACAGAGCATGCTGCTTTGTTGATTCCTAGATCTATGGACAATACCGCAGGTTGCTTTCCAGCAGAATCTGTACTTTCAACAACAAGAGTCACCGTGAAGATTGCCCACCATTTACGGCGAGAGTCCTTGAAGATACGAACTGTCTTGACATCCCCGTCTTGCATCCTATTTAGATGATAGGATGAGATAGAAAGAGGAATCATGAGCTTGTCATGTTGCACTCTACCTGTGCTTACAGAATCTATAGAATCTCTCAGCTTCAACCAGTGTCGGTTCTCAAGTTCCGGACTGTACACAACTTCAAAGCGTTGTGTAAAGGCAAATCGTGGAATTTTCCTTGAGGAATATCCGATAGTCTGTAGTGGTTTTGATCCGCCACGTTCAAGATAACTCTGCCACATGGCAATTGCTGTATCCCGGCATTCCTGAAACTCATTTACTGAGATATTTGGGAATCTGATTTTGAAATCATGAGGGACTTGACTCCTGTTAGATTTACCTCTAGAAGCTGTTAGAGTTAGTTCATCCAATTTTGAGGCATCAATTCTTGTTTGTTTACTACCTGTTAGTAACTCGTTTTCATGTCGTTCAATCACTCCAAGATACCCTTTGATGACTCTACTATCTCTCCCAGTTATCCGGTTGAGACGAGTCTTCTGTCTGTCAGTCATGGAATTCCACTTTATCGGGACCTTCACACTGATTATTGTACCCTTGGAGCGACCCATTTATTTCACCTGAGCGATATAAACTTCTGACCTATCTCTTTAGAGTTCACTCCCATCATTGTTCCCAAGAATGGTTATGTACTCCTACTATTTCTATTACATTTGACGATATAAACTTATTAAGGCGTTATCGAAATAAAGGATTATGAAAGTTATTTTACAAAAATAAAGGTCTTATATTGCTTAATTTATATTCCAATAAAAACGGCCTACTTATAAGTTAATTATATAGAGTATTTCTGACTTCCAATGGGTCGCAAACCTCGTGAGATGAATCCTAGTGCAATTCTAGCAACTTCTATATACACAGGATTATCTGCGCTGGTTCGACTTGCAAGAAAGAGAGTTGATAAGAAGACCAGAAAATATCTTGAGAGCATTCTAACTCATTGGAGTGAAGCAAAAGAAGAATACAGAAACAATCGGAAGAAGACAGGAAAACTAAGACTTGATTTTTCACCTATTAAAAATGCAGAAGCAAATCTAAGACGTTTTTTTCTCAAGATCCTTTGGTATAGTACACGACGTTTTGGAAACAAGGAGTTCAAACGGGTCTATAGTTGGGAAGAGGGGACAGTCGGATCCCTCAATGCATTGCTCAATTATCTTGGAGCACGTCTGAGAGACCTCGCAATGACTAGGTTTCCCTTTCCAGAGCCAGAGAAATTCCAACTAAGAAAATATTCAGACGGAACCAAGTTAGCAATCCAAAAGAAGTATGCGCCTAAGTACATGAAAGATGGTGCAGTAGAAACATACTGGAAAGCGGGATACAAAGGAAACAGGAAGTATCCCACAGTGTTGCTTGCCCATCCTTCCTTACCTGGGCTTGATTTTGTTGATATGATTCGTGCTCATGGTGTTGAGTTAGTTCGTCAATGTTTTATTCACAATGTTCCACGATCCGATACCCACAGATACATCAGGTTGTTGATCCATAGACTCACTCCCTTTCTGGATTACGTCTACACGGAAGGGAAGAGTGGCAGAAACTACTTTGAGCCAGATGCTGACAAGGAGCTGAGAACACTTGTTCAGGAGATTCGTACCCTCTATAGTGGTCGTGTTGGGAAAAAACAATCCATCACTAGAAAACTGAATATTGACATCCCAGAACCCACTGTGGATATCATATGGAACAAGGTAATTGAGCTAATTACAGAAACTCATGGAAAAGAAGCCAAGAAGAGATATTCGAAGATTTTAGACCAAATAGACCAAGGACTAATTGTTGACAGGGATGCGGAAAAGCTCTTTGAACAAATCCTTTCCATCACTCAGAAAGAAGGAAATGACTGGCACCGACTCCTTCTCTCTGATTTTCACCATCCCAAATCGTTGAAGTCAGTCATCTTTGCAGGAGATAAGATGCTTGATACTCTCTCATCTGTTCTGATTGTCGGTGAACTTCCAGTTTCAGGACTTGAAGGAAGAGGGCTAATAGACCTGACTGTTTTCATCAGACGGAACATCAAGGGACATGTATTATGGATACCATTTATGATCATTGAGATTAAGTCAAAGACATCTTTCGACTTCAATCTCTATGCAGTTCAGAAAGATAAGAAAAAAGATTGTCCACCTGCCCTCTACTCATGGAAACGAATCTTGACTCAAGATGAGTGGGACAAAATTGTTGAATCAGATCCTGATGAACGAGTTCTAAAGCAACTCGAAGCATATGAGAACGTATTGCTCAAAGAGAGCAGAGAATTGATTCCAACCGAGGTAAGATTGCCGAAAAAAATCTGGAAAGGAGTTATCGTACTGGATTCAACACGAGATTACTCAAAGGTCTTCAATGGATCCCATTTTCTTCTCAACGAACTGACAAATGATATTCTCGCTGATGAACTTGATATGAATAAGTCACGGACATTAGTCCTTGATTCAAGTGACAATGATGAGAATACTCCACGAGTTGCATTGATGCTCCTTAAAGGTAAAAGTGTGACCTCATTCATCGAAGAACAATCTGCTGCAATATCACTCCCCTTTGAGAATCCTTTCAAAGAGCGAGTGTCTGATGACCGGTTGTTGACCCAGTATATTTCGATTCCATCCTCTACTTCTTTTGGGAATGCAGCAGCATGGGTCTCCCGAAACTGGCACCTACTGAATCATATCGAGGAGGAGTCACATCCTCCAGATAAAAAACTACAAGTCTATTGGTTGGATCTTCTCGGTGACTATCCAACCAGTCAACTTGTGAAGCGAAGATTCGGTCTTGATATATTATTGAAAAAGAAGCAAATTACTAGAGAGAGATATCAGTCGCTGACCTCTCTTCTGGATTACATCACTTTCATCAATATACGAGATGCTATGGATTCGTTTCTTCTTGGGAACACCATTGATCTAGAAGAATGCATGGAAGCCCTTTCCAAAAATGAACCTTCTGCAGGTGATAGAGTAGTCGTCGTTGATGGGTGGGACCAACTTAAAGAAATGGTTCCAAGAAGAAGTATGGAGGTTCTTAGAGATATAGAGAACCATCTTCTTAGTATTCTACCTAAACAAAATGTGAATGTGATATGGATTGATAATGGAGTTTCTCACACTAGAATGAACAAGCACTATCAAAGGGCGTGTGTCAGACCCCTGCGTCATGACTCACCACGACGTTTTCATGTTGATGAGATCATCTACAATGTACCTACTGCTCCACGAATTTTTGGTTGGCAAACACCGAGAAAGGAGGATACAAGATTCATCATTCAAGACACTCCAACCCAAGTATCACCATGGACTCAAACTATACATGTTCCGCACTTGAGAGGATGGGCTCGTAAGTTCAGGGGGCTATCCAAGGAAGACGGGGTTATCAAAGACAGAGATGTTTCTGAGTCTGACTTTGAAGGCGAACCGATGTATGGTCGTTCCGTGGCCCTCACAAATGTCTATTCATCATTTGCACCTCTCAAATCAATAACTGTGCAGAAATTGCAGGAAATTGGGAAGACGCTCATTCCAAGTCTTTCAAGGCGCAATGAATCATCAATGTTAGAGGAACAATTCTCTGATGTCCATTGGCAAAGAGCTTCGGTGCCCATCAAGAATATCGATTCTCCCTCATTAGCTGACCGGATAATCTTTGATCCTAGTAGACCCCTACCAGAACCGCAAAGGTCTAAGAAAAAGTATGTTGAGTTCTCACAGATCAAAAGAGGATGGTATTATGATCGACTACCCATTGATTCTAACGACCGTGAGTTTGAGGTTGGATCTTCTCGAAGACCACCGATGTATCGAAGGACCGGACTTGATGAGGTCGATTCCTTATCAATACGAAAGAGAGAGATAAAACGGATTAGGAGTGCAGCAAGGTTCCTAATGAAAAATCTTCACAAGAATACCAACCTCTTCTCATGCTGTCGTGATATTGTTAGAGTGTGCGGAGATGTTTCTCTTGATTCAAGTAATGAAGATCTTCTTCTTACTGCTCTTCAGGAAGTACAGAATATCATACTACGAAATGCAACGAGATATCGAACATGGAGTCTGGTTGAGAATGTCAGAAGAATACTTGGTGACATCTTGACAGCTGATAACAGGGCAGTATTACAGATGGCACAGGAGATAAATCCTGATATTCTCTCGATGTACGGAAATAACCTGTTCCTAGCTCTTCTTACGGTCATCAAGATATATTCGATCAAACCTACTGAAGGTCTTGTCACTGATCTCTGGGAGTCTATGGCTGAATGGCAGCTGTATCAGATGGGCTTTCGACCTGTTGATCGCATTGAAGGAATTGCACAATCTCAGTACGACTTCCAATTCATATTCTCGAAGTTGAAACTCCGTGCTGAGCATCTCCAAAAAGAATTACAACCTCATGTCCCGGTTGAGGATGTGGTTTATGGACAGATAATTTGGACAGAAATGAACGAGGTTCAGAATGCATGGATTGTACTTCCACATGATGACGACCCACTTCTTGGTCTTGTGTCGAATGTTAGAGTTCATGGATTAAAACTTGGGTGGCAACAGTGCACAACTGATCAGTCCACTCTAATGACTTCAGTTAGAACAATGACGGATACGCCAGAAAGAAGTCAGATTGCCCTTACAACAATCAATGAAATAAATATTCTATGGTTCATTGATGAGATTGAGGGGGAGGAGCAATGGACGGCACCAGTAGTTCTTGAATATGCTACCAGCAAAGAGGATGGACGATTGCTTCGATGGTTCAAACTTTCACCTGTTCCTGAGTTTCTATTATTGGAATTGGAGAAGATTAGACCCAGAAGGATTACCAAAGATAACGCAAGCACTGATGCATTATTTTTTGGAGCATTCAGAGAGTATCAAGAAATTGAAGAGGTAAAGGTAAGTGTGTACGTAGATACTGACTTGGAATGCTATCGAGTGAAGTTCAGTTCTGGTCATACCGTTGATATCGATGACACATACGAACTCATCACTCTGTTGAAGTATCCATATCTAAAGGGCATGTCATTCAGAACAGAAGATGGATGTCTGCTATATTGGGACAATAAAAAAGACATTGAGTATTCAGATGTATCCACCCGACATGATGGAAAAATCCATGTGATGCATCTATCATTTCTCAAACCTCTTGTCCATCGTGCTATTTTCTTTTCAATAAATGATCTACTTCCCAAGACCTGTGGAGATCTTCTCAAAATAACTGAAGGTGGAACAGTGACTCTTGTAGTAGAGGTGGATGAACTACGTCGAAACAAGGGTGAATTTAACTTCATCAAGACCAAGCTTAGAGGACTACCAAAGAAATCACAACTAAAGAATCTAGAAGAGGAGTTAATGAATCCCTATGACGTGGAACTTCTCCTTGAAAGTAGAGAATTAATTGATATTAGTGTCGGAAAGAACTTCACTCTTGAATCCGATGTAAGTCAACTAAAAGGGATCAGATTACCCTCAGGAATAACAGAGGACTCGCAACTTGCCAGTTCCCTATATCAATCAGAGGCGTGGGATGGAGAACAAGAGTTTGAGCAACCAGAGGGAGATTATCACGATGATTACGATTATGAGGAAGGTTTGAATGATGAATAAGTTGTTCTTGTTGTTGTTCATTAATCAATTATCTTAACTCCTTCGTTTGTATTTTTGGTCTTCGGGTGTAAGTCAAGTTTCGGATAGATCTCTTGTTCAGTAGCCTTCTTTGTCGTCGTATCAGCAAAAAATCCACCCCACCCGATCTCAAGTTCGACATCGAATGCTGGTATGTCTGGTGCGGCACGTAGTGACATCTTACGTCGACCTTGAATACCAATTCGCAAGAAGAATCTATAGTCAGACCCATGACCTATGATGTGACCGTTCATGGGAGAGGTCAGATTCCCATAGTTGTTGAGCGCTGTGAAGACATGATTTGTGAAGAGACAGATACCATCAGCCGCTCGTGTGATATCGCGTAGGGTATGCATGGCTCCGGCCAGTTCCCGCTCCACTGCTTCCCTATGCCCTAGGTTTGAATACTCCACCTGAAAGAGTCCTCCAAGGCTGTCTATCACGATGACTCTGGCCCCTGACTCTGCAATCATCTCTGGTACGAGTTGCAGGGTGTCTTTGAAGTGTTCTCTATTGATGACCTCATGAACGAGAATGTTATTCAGTGCTGTATCGCTGTCCAGTCCATACCTGAGGGCAGCTGCTCTAATTGAAAGTGTTCGGAATGACTGTCCGGTCCTCAGCCACAATACGTTGCTCTCAAGCCCACCCTGCTCTATTGGAAGTTGAGCTCGCACAGCCATGTGATGCATGAGATGGCTCTTTCCCCCTCGATAAGGTCCATGAACTTCTACCATTGATCCGATAGGGAATCCGCCGATGAGTTTCCTATCAAGAGTGTCAATACCTGTGGACAATCTCATACAGTCTTTTTGATAGTTGGCTATTTCAAGTCCATTCTGGAAGGTGTATCCTAACAATTTCCGTGCATTCTTCACGATCTTCTGGCATGTAGCCTCTCCCAATTTTGTGGTCCAATTAAGGGCAGTGTACGACTGTCGTGCTAGATATTCGGCATTGACAATATGATGTTCCCTGAGTTCCTTGGCAGCTGCGGGTCCAACTCCAGGAACATCTTCCAAGCGTGTACCCTCATTATTCATGATGCTCTCTCCTCAGTCGTTCGTAGGCACTCTGGATTTGTGAGACCTCACTCTTTGCCAGTTGGAGCTGACCAAGTCGTTGAATGAGAAAGAAACTCACACCGTAGAAGAGCACGGCTGGAAGTATTTCTCCCATCAGACCGAAGGTTGTGAGTATATAGCCCAGCGATAGATAGACACAGAACAGCACTATCAGCCGATCTAAGAGATCAGTGAGTAGCGGGACCAGTTCCATCTTCGCATGATTCCAGGTCAGTTTCATGAAAGGGAATGTCAATACCATTGAGGTCATCCAGATACATAGACTAAGCATGATAGTAAAGAGCATGTGATAGGCATCGACACCCACATAGGACTCATACCAGAAATTACTAACAAAGACCATGTTCATCACTGATAGATATGATAAAGAAAAGAGAACTACTGACCGTAAACAGTCAGGAGCCTTGATAACTCTCGTTACGCCTTCTATCAGATCTATTACTGGGTCGTTGACCCTTGGTTTCTCCAGAGTTACTTCCATTTACACCAATTCTCCATTATTCTTCTTTGACAAAGGATTAAGTCCATCTTAGGATACTAAGAAGTGATGCACGGAATTACTTGAGTTAGCGGGTGGCGAACGAAGTCAAACATGGCTACTTTGCTCATAGAAAACGGGTTGTTCAGATACAGTATGAAGTTAAAGGAGGGTTTCTATGTTTGTTTTCGAGAAAATAGCATTGGATAACATGGAATTGATATGTTGTAAGGCCTCGTTTTGCAGGAAACTGCCTTATTTGTACAAGAATTTAGAGGGAAAAATAGTCCACTGTTCTCTTTTGAACTCGAACTGACCAGATTATTAGGACTGATTGCTTCACTTTCATTGGTGGTTGTATGAAGAGTATATGGGGAACTAAACATGACACCTGAGTTTGATAGAAGCAATGAGTATGAATTTACCACAGAGGAGCGAAGGCGTGCATATAAGAAAACCGGAGGTTACTGCGAATGCTGTGGTAAGAAGCTGGTGCGTAAAAACAAAGGGCGATGGGGGCGGGGTTCATGGGAGGCACACCATGGAAACCGAAATGGTCCAGTGATACTCTGTACGGGAGGGCGTGAGAACTGTCATCTCAACTGTGGGCACGGTGGTGACTGGAATAATATAGGAATCACTCCCAGAGTCCATAAGGGGGGTAGTCGGGGCATGAAACTTTCGTCATTACATCTCATTGACCAGGGGCTTGACGTATCTCTTCCCAACCAGTGAGGGTTTTTCCCACCCACTGACTCAATGTAGTATCTGATGATTGATCTGGCACGGTGTTCTACCTAGGATTCTTCTGAGAGTATGTTTTGTCAATCAAGCCTCTACAGGAGAAGATGGCGGTACATGCCATACTTCTAGTTCATAGACCAACTGGATGTTAATCAACAACCTCTACATGTCTACTCCGCCGCACGATCAAGAAGAGAACGAACATCAGAAGACCTATCGTACCAATGGCAACAAGTACAGAGGATGTCAGTCGAAGAAAAGAGATGTGAACAGTGATGAGTTCTGCATCTGAACTTTCATTGCCATCTACCGTCATCGCACTCACAAAGACACCAGTGCTGACTGACCCAATCCACTCAGCACTCTCCAAGGCATCATACTGAATTACTCCTAGAAATCTTAAGACGAGTATGGAACTGGACCCATTACCAATCACTGCAGAAGGCAAGGGTTCAACTGGAATGGCTTGATGAGGAGATCTATCCTGCTCCACAGAGAGAGTTACGTTGAGGGCATCCAATCCCTCATTTACAACGACCACATCAACTTGTGTCACCAAACCATCAGTCACACTAATTGTATCAGGAATTTGGGAAATGGCGAGAGAGGATTGCTGTGTCAGTATCATTGGGTTCAATGGAGTTGTTGTCTCAATTGGAGTAGTGCATAGAAGCAAAAGAATAGCAATTCCACAGGCCACCAGTTTCATAAACAGTCCACACATGCATCTCTAGTTGGGCATCTTCCCACTACCACTTGTATCGGGATGAAGTCGCATCTCATCAGAACTCCAGTTCTTTATATAATTGGCGTCGTCGACGGCTTTTTCTAAAGATTCATTTTCGTAGGTCAACGACCACCAAAAGGCTTCTAGCCAAGAATCCATTGCAACTGGGATATCTATTGTTGCACCTACATATGCCTGAGCACCAAAGTCCATGAATGCATCTCCCATCTCTGAACCCGAACTCTCACCCGTGTTCCAGAGGCTTTGGCATGCTGTCGCCAATACTATAGTACTGTCAGGTCGCACGTAGTAGTCGCCAAGGTCTCCCCAGATATCTTCAACTTCACTAGGATACAACCAGCCACTATCATAGCTCATAAGTGGTCTGTCTGGTTCATCATTAGCCAATCCGTGAGTGTCAATCTCATATGCACCCATGATTTTGGACCGTCCGTCTATGTAGTCGTGCTTTTTATTATAGTAACTCAAGTCGCTCTTGATTTGAGCTTCTGAAACATCTTCACGATAGACTTTGTACATAATCCAGCTATAGCTGACACACCATGTGCCCACTTGTTCAGGAATGTCATTTCTACTATCAAAAAACACCTCGTGAACAACACAGTATATCCGAGGCTCCATCGGTGGTCCGGCAGGCGTGAATCCTGTTCCAACTCCATTCTTGGTAAGTGAATGCCCTGCTGGAGTCCAGATGAGAGCAGCAGTTGACGGAGCTCTCTCCTCCATCAATCTATCAATGATGAGCACGTCAGTCAAATTCTCAAGATGGGTTTCCTTCGCCTCAAAGGTAGGCAGATTCTCAGTTAAGCCGACCACGGAATACTGTGTGTCATCGATGTCCGCGGCTATGTAGACTGATGCAGAACCATTATTGAGCAGTCTGATAGTAACAAACAGGTCCTGTCTGTAATCGCTGATGTCCATTGTAAGTATGCGACGTTCCCCCGGCATGTCTGTAATTTCCCAAACAACAGGAACACGGTGCGATTCGATTGACGCACACTCTACCCCGCCTTCTATGAACTTGGCAGCCACATCAATATATCCATCACTTAGTGGGTGAAAAACACTGTGACAAACAATATCTGAAGACACAATCTTGTCGCGATCGAAGTTGAGGCTTCCACCCCTGAGTTCGACCTCGTACGTCAGCAGGTTTCGGTCATCATTGGATTCTCCGACCCACTGAGCTGATACTGGAAGAAGACATAATATCAATACGAATAGAACTGGTATTAATTGGCGTATATAACGCAATGTGAAACTCACTCCAAGTTGTTGATTATGTTTATTTGCTTTTATAATTATTTGTTTATATTTGTATAACATCCCGAATAGAACTGTGCATTACATGCTTGTTTTAGAGTTCCCCCTGTAGAAACAGAATTATCACAGAATACCTGTTTCAATTCTGAATAGGTTTGTCGTATTTAACAACAGGGACTATTATCAAACAATCGCTTAATTCAGGGTGGTTCTCTCATATAGTTCTGATTACTTCCAAGCCTTCCACTTTCTTCAGGAAGAAAGTACTATGAACGAGGTTTGAAACTCAGAAAGGATGGAAAATAGTTCAAGCCCGAGTGTGGAATACATGAGTTTCTTGCAGTTCGCTAATAATTGGAGGATAGAGTTCATATGTATGTATGTTTTTCAATTATGTGAAGACTCTTGACAGCCGAAATAATGCGAATAGAAAATTTGGAGAAATGTGATACTATTATCGAGAGGGCTGCAGAGATAGTCAAATCGGGAGGAGTCATTGTGTATCCTACTGATACTAGCTATGGGCTGGGGTGCGATGCAAGAAATCCAGATGCTCTCGAACGGTTGCTGGCGATCAAAAGACGTGATAGACGACTAGGAGTCCCACTTCTATTCAGTGACTTAGGACAAAGTGAACAGTATCATGATTTTGGAAGTCTGGAGAAAGTCATTACTCGGCTCTTCTGGCCGGGATTTCTAACCTTAATCGTTAAAGCACGACCGGGCGTGCCAGACCATATCACAGCAGATAGGAGTACTATCGCCATTAGAGTGCCAAATCATGTGATACCAAGAGGTATTGCAAACAAAATAGGGGGTCCAATTGTTGGCACGAGCGCGAATAGAAGCGGAGGAGCAAGTCCTTTTGATATAACTGTAGCAATGGATCAATTAGGAGAAGAGGTTGATCTATACATTGATGGCGGTCCTTCTCCATCAAGTGCAAACTCGACGATTATCGGAGTTGAAGGAACAGAAGAAGGTGAACCCCTGAACATCAAGGTCTATCGAGAAGGACAACTTTCGATTAACCAACTATCTGAGAGTCTCAAGGTAGATACAGACGCATTACGTGCGTGGTCAACTCGATTTGTATACACAGATATGTGAGGGAAACGTGCTGGGTGAATTCAATCTACTCGTAGCATGTCCCCGAGACCGTGAGCGAGCTGCAAGGTCTGAGATTCAGTACTTCATCGGGGATCTCCTAGAAGATTCTGAATTGAAAATTTCAAAGACCCACATTTCGGGTCTACTTACGTGCAGGACGTCGTTAGACCCATTTGAGGTAGTTCAGAAACTTAGAGAATTCGCTGTTGAGAATCCATACCAATTTCGATTCGCAATTCGATTTACTCCAATTGAGATATGTGTCGACTCTGATATTGAAGCAATAAAAGAAGCGACCCGGAACCTTCTGGAGAAGATTGGGGAAGACGAAACATTTAGGGTAACAGTAAGAAGAAGGCACACTGACTTAGAAAACATGGATGTTGTAGTAGCAGTTGCTGATGAAATTAAGAGAAAGGTGAATCTTGATAATCCAGACAAAATCGTGCTGGTCGAAATTGTAAGTGATACAACTGGAATTTCTGTACTTAATGATGAATCAGATATTCTCTCAATTATGACTATGAGAGATGACCAGTACTGATTTACTCAAGAACCGAGAGCAACCTGAGAAACCCTACTCACAATACATTTTGAGAGAGCTCGAGTACGTGAAACCAAATCAGTTTCATCAGTAAATTGCTTCATCTCTAATTCTGTTATTTCAAAGGTTTCCATAAGAGAGGTAATCTTCTCTTGCGTGGGATTGAACATTGGTGAAACCTCATCACCAACTCTTTCTATCGCATCAAGTATACAGCTTCGGACCTTCTCCTCATCTTCATCGATGCACACAATCCCAACTGATGAAAGCTGGTCTTTGACGCCCATGAGGTCCAGCGCACGACCAATTTGACGCTGTGCTGATATGTAGACCACTATTTCTACATCAAGTGAACGTGATATCATGTAGTCCCCCTTCAAAGCATTGATCGCATTTTGAGCTCCTGAAAGAAGATGTAATTCATCAACTACCATCATGCTATTAAAGAATTGAAATGCTAGAACTGAATTGGATAGAGATTTCGCGAGATCTAGAAGGCTATCTGTATCAAGACCTCTTGGGTTCGAATTCTCAGATATCCCAATATAGAGGGTACCATCCTTTATTGCTAGCTTATCAATTAACAATTCAAACACCGTTCCCCGAAACTTATACATTCCTGGACATCGAGTCCGGGATGATGTTCGGTTCCTGTTTCATCGAGGCTGCTCTCTGTAGATTCTGTGAATCTGTTAAGAGTCTTACTTCCTCTCCGCAGGCGTTTTCAGTCTCCGGCAAACTGACGGCGACCAGATTAAGTGCAGCATTAAGATCCCTGTCAATCACTAGCTCACACTGTTCACATTCATACTCTCTCTCTGATAGAGAGAGTTCTTTCTTTCTGTGCCCACAACGTGAACACATCTTCGAGGACGGAAATGTCCTTGATACGACGATAAGCTCAGAACCATACCACTGACACTTGTACTCCAGTTGTCGTCTGAACTCATAGAACCCCACATCTGCAATGACTCGCGCTAACCTTCGATTCTTCATCATTCCTGACACACACAGGTCCTCGATCACTACCTTACTGTGGCTCTTGGCAAGGTATGTCGTCACCTTGTGCAGTGTGTCCTGTCGGATGTTGAAGACTCTCAGATACATCTTTGCAAGTCGTAGTCTTGCCTTCTCACGGTTCTTGCTCGCTGTTTCTTTTCGTGATAGAGATCTATGTAATTGTTTCAGTTTCCTCAGTCGTCTTCCCAGCGCTCGTGGGTTTGCAAAGGTGGTCCCATCAGAGAGTGTGGCCAAGGTTTTGATTCCCAGGTCAACTCCCACTGGTGCCCCTCGTACAGGCTGTGGGTCAAGGATGTCCTCCTCTACAGTGACTGATACGAACCACCTGTTGGCCTTTCGTCGCACAGTGACTGAGAGAATCCTTCCATTATGATACGTTTCTCTCTTCTCCTTTATCCGGATCTTTCCGATTCTAGGGAGCTGGATCGCCCGCTCATGAAACCTGATGGTCCCATACAGTCTGAAACTGTCCCGGACTCCCCTCCTCTTGAAGCGAGGGAATCCTATCTTCTTCCCAGACTTGAGTCCTCGATAGAAGTTCTTGAAGGCTCGATGGAGGTCTCTCAGGGCTTCCTGGGGTGCACACTTCGAGGTTTCGTACATCCATGAGAACTCTGTTTTCTTCAGAGAGTTGAGGAGCTTGTGCTGCTTCATAGCATCAGTGAACCTGTCGTCACCCTGATTGTTCTTGTACCGTGCAATCCTTTTTTCGAGAGCCCAGTTGTAAGCAAAACGAGCTACTCCTGCATGTTGAGCAAGGGATGATCTCTGGATGTTGTTCGGGTCCAGTTCATACCTGTAGGCCTTATTGGTCAACATTCAGGTTCGACATATGGTCTTTTGGGGAGCTAATAAGCTCATACAAGAATGAATGGTCTTTATTCAACTATTTGTCTGATTGGTGTCCAAGTTCTTCAAGGATTTGCGCAGCTGTTTCAAACACCTTGTATTTTCAATTCTAAAGTCGCTTCATGAAATAATCAGCAACTGTTGGTTCAAATCCTGCTTCGAATACTAGACGGTCGCGAATCTGTTTCATGGTTAACGATGGATCTTCTTTCTTGAATATTTTGACAAGAGAAATGATCGATTCACGATTTTCCCAAGGATAGACTGTCCAACTCGTAGTCTTAACCATGTAATAGTCTGGAGTAACACACGATGTTGGTTTTAGATGTAGTACTGCCGAGCGCTGTTCATCAACGCCCAGTTTCTCGACATGTGCTATAGCATGACGAAGACTCTCACCTGTATCCGCAACCTCATCAACGAGAAGAATACTCTTTCCCTCTAGAGAGCCTGAAAGGGGCTGAGTGATTCTAGGTTCTCTTCCTTTAACACCGACATCAGTATAGTACTCGATTCGGATATTCTGCAACGTGTCTGCATAAAGAACATCAGATAGGATTCTGGCCGGTATCCAACCCCCTCGAGCAATCCCAACGATTATGTCTGGTCTAAAACCACTTGAATAAATTTTCTCAGAGAGTCGCAGAGTTAGATTGTAGACGTCACTCCAACTTAGAATCAGATAGTCCATGATTTGATGCCTCAAGTTTTCGTTAATCAGTTCGTGATATCCTACCTAATTAATGACCTGCTTCTTACAATTGTGAGTGAACTGTAAGAAACTCCTGTGTTTCACCTTTCTCATGACTGCTGTCGCCAGCCTTCGATAGACCGGAGTCTTTCAAAGTGTCACGAGCTTTGCCCCGCTTCACTGGAACATCGTTCCTCCGATGGGACCTGGCTTCTGTCCGCTGCGTTACCTCACACGCACCAGTAGGTGTGATAGCAGTCGGTGTTTCCACAGCATTTACCATGGCAGGGTCTTCACTCCTCGCAAACTCCACAAGTGAAGTCTGGTCATAAGGGTCGGCCACGGACTCCCCTGTCGAGGCTGGTGTCCTCTGGGGGAGTGCGGACTTCCCTTGAGAAGAAGATTTCTTCCTCCGGGCTTTCAGTATGGCTCTATCTCTAGGAGTGAGCCACATCCCTAGTCCGTTCATACTGTTCTGTAGTCCTGTGAATATATGAACTCATACGAGAATATGATATTGAAAATTAATGCACGCCCCATACAGCACAACCTAAATCAGGAACCGCGTAAGTCTGAATCAAGTGGTGGATATGAAACCAGATCTTCTCTTGACCAACATTGGACAGGTTGCTACTCTTGCAGGTTACAGTGAGAGTCCAAAAACGGGAGATAATCTCGGAAACCTCTCCATTATTGAAAATGGTGCAATTGCCATCAAAGAAGGAACAATCATCGCTGTTGGAACAACAGATGAGGTCATATCACATGTTACTCATATGCCAGACCTTCCACCTATAGAATTTCCGAATATGCTTGCAACGCCAGGTTTCATTGACAGTCATACACATCTAGCATTCGGTGGTTCGCGAGAGAATGATTTTGCAATGAAATTGCAAGGAAAGACCTACCTCGAGATTTTAGAGGCGGGTGGTGGAATTCTCAATACGCTCCGATCAACCAGGACGGCTACTCAGGGCGAGTTATGTAGTAATGCCTTCTCGTATGCATCTGATATGTTAAGTATGGGAACAACTACAATTGAAGCAAAAAGCGGGTATGGTTTAGACACTGAGAATGAACTCAAGATGCTTAGAGCATATGATGAACTTCGAGAAAAGATACCAAACGACCTGGTATCTACCTTCATGGGAGCCCATGCAATACCACCAGAGTTCGAAGGACGATTAGAAAATTATGTGGATCTGATAATTAACGAGATGATACCTGCGGTTGCTGAAAGCAAACTCGCAGAGTTCTGTGATGTCTTTTGTGAGAAAGGCGTCTTCAGTGTTGAGGAGTCTGGGAATATACTACGAGCAGCAAAAGCGAATGGAATGAAACTCAAAGTTCATGCAGATGAAATTGTACAGTTGGGTGGTGCTGAACTCGCCGCTGAAGTAGGAGCGGTTTCTGCAGATCACCTTCTCATGGTGTCAGATAATGGACTTGAAGCTATGTTGAAAGCAGGAACAATTGCTACATTACTACCAGCTACCGCCTTCAGTCTGAATGCAGATTATGCAAATGCTAGAAAAATGATAGACATGGATCTCCCAGTAGCTCTTGCGACAGATTTCAATCCAAATTGTGCAAATGAGTCGTTATTCTTCACAATTGCACTTGCTTGCTATAGGATGAAGATGCAGCCACGAGAGGCGCTCTCAGCTGTTACAATCAATGCAGCCCATGCACTAGACCGTGGAAAAACCCATGGAAGTATTGAAGTAGGTAAAAGAGCAGACATCTTGGTTCTTGATTGTCCTAATCCGGAATATCTGACTTGGAGATTTGGTGCCAATCTGACCCATACTGTGATTTCCAATGGTCAGGTTGTTCATACAAAGCTAGGCCCATGAAACTAGGCATCTAGTAGAGAACCTGTAATCTTCTCGGTAGGAGTTACAATTTCGCCATCATTCATGAGGTTACGTATCTTTTCGATATCAGAGGACAGTACTCGATCATCTTCAAGTTTAGGAACTACTTTTCGTATCACAGATTTGGCAGATTCAAGAAGTTTTGATGCTTTCAAAGGAGCAAGTAGGTCTATACCCTGAGTCGCGCACATATACTCAATCGCAATGACATTCTTGACGTTCTCAAGAATGATTGATGCTTTACGGGCTGCAATAGTACCCATGCTTACATGATCTTCTTGGTCAGCACTTGTTGGAATTGAATCAACACTAGCAGGATGTGCTAGAACTTTGTTTTCTGAAACCAGTGCAGCTGCAGTATATTGAGCAATCATCATACCATTTTCTAGTCCACCTTCAGTAGTTAGAAATGCAGGTAGACCACTCAGATGAGGATTGACAAGTCGATTTACTCTCCGCTCTGAGATATTTGCAAGCTCTGATAATGCAATGCCAAGAAAGTCCATTGCAAGAGCAATTGGTTGCCCGTGAAAATTACCTCCAGAAACTACCGCTCCGTCATCTGTGAAGATTAGAGGATTATCTGTCGCAGAATTGATCTCAGTCTCAATCACACTCTGCACATATCGAATAGCATCAAGTGATGCACCAATAACCTGCGGTGCACAACGAAGTGAATAAGCGTCCTGAACCTTCCCACATTCAGCATGAGATTGGTTAATCTCACTATCAATGAGAAGTGTCCTCATTGCAGCGGCAACATCTATTTGTCCCTCATGAGCACGAATATCATGGATTCTCTTGTCTAATGCTGCACGAGTGCCGCGTAGAGCCTCTAGACTCAGACTTGCAGCAATCAATGCATCCTTGACAGTATTCATTGCATCGTACACTGTAAGTGCACCAACGGAGGTCATGGGTTGAGTACCATTGATGAGCGCAACACCCTCTTTAGCTTGAAGTGAAACTGGTGCAAGTCCTGCTTTCTTCATAGCTTTAAGCCCATCCATTCGTTCTCCTTTGTAGAAAGCTTCGCCCTCGCCAATCAACACGAGAACCATATGTGCTAATGGTGCCAGGTCTCCACTGGATCCGACAGATCCCTTTTGTGGCACAACAGGAATCACACCTGAATTGAGCATTCCAATGAGAGTGTCAAGGGTTTCAAATCGGATTCCCGAATATCCCTTTGCCAGTGCATTTGCACGAAGAAGCATCATCCCGCGGACAACTTCAATCGAAAATGGTTGTCCCACTCCTGCACTATGACTGCGAATCAAGTTCACTTGGAGTTTGGCTAAATCCTCAGGTCCAATTGATACACTTGCGAGGTCTCCAAATCCAGTGTTTACACCATAAACTGTACGACCTTCTTTGATAGCATTCTCAATAACGTCACGACTCTTCTTGATCTGTTCAATCGCAGAATCTGCAATCTCTACTTTCTTACCAAAACGAGCTACTTGAACAACGTCATCAATTGTTAGACTCTCACCATCAATCGCAACGACCATTGTATCCACCAGAGTGCAAAGTCAGCAATACTGACTGCAATTAGACGTTCCCTGAAGCTTACTTTTGTAGTTATCGAACAGAATGTACTAACGGTCTTTGACTGCTTTCTCAACCAAGTCCTCAACAAGACCCTTCTTTGGAATATGTGGAAGTGATATCTGTCCTTTATCCCCAAGTCGTTTATTCCATTCGACCACGGTTTCCATTGCATGTTCATTCCTAGCCCATGCACGTCTGGCAACTCCACCCATGACATCCCAATCTAATGCAGATTTTATGATGCCGTCAACTCGTTCAGTACCATCGAGGACTAATCCAAAACCACCATTGATTGCTTTGCCTGTCCCAACTCCACCGCCATTAGAGAGAACACACATTGTCATTCCACGAGCTACATCACCTGCCCAGCACTGATGAGCCATGTCGCTCATGACATTGCTTCCATCTCGAATGTTAGCAGTTTCACGGAAGGGGGAATCTGTTCCGCCAGTATCATGATGGTCTCGACCAAGCATGATAGGCCCAACCTTACCTTCTCGCACCAGTTTATTGAACTCGAGGGCAATATTCACTCGTCCCTGAGCATCAGCATAGAGGATTCGTGCCTGAGAACCAACAACAAGTGCATTTTTCTCTGCATCTCGAATCCAGGTGTAATTATCACGGTCCTGACCTCTGCGATTTGGATCAATCTTGGACATTGCTGCGTTATCTGTTGCAATGAGATCTTCATGTTTCCCGCTTAGACATACCCAGCGGAAAGGTCCGTAACCGTAGTCAAAGCAGATTGGCCCCATGATATCCTCAACATATGAAGGAAAGATGAAACCATCATTGGTGTTCACACCATTCTTTGCAATTTTAGTTACCCCCGCATCAAAGACTGCTTTCATGAATGAATTACCATAATCCCAGAAGAAAGTTCCACGTTCAGTCATGGTTTCAATGAGTTCAAACTGGTAGCGGAGGGATTTGTCAACTAATTCATTGAACTTGTCCCTATCATTCTTGAGTAACTCACGTCCTTCGTCAAAGGATACTCCATGAGGGGTATATCCTCCATCGTAGACAGCATGACAAGAGGTCTGGTCGGAGGCGAGTTCAATCGCGACATTGTTCTTGACAATGTATTCCCAGATATCGACTACGTTTCCATAGTATCCAATAGATACAGGTTCACCGCTTTTCCGATACTCTTCCACCCAATCAAAGATCTGTCCAAGATCATCAGAGTACTTGGTGAGCCAGCCCTGTTCATGTCGGGTTTCTATACGGCTCTTGTCAACTTCAGCAATGAGACCTATTCCACCAGCAATCTCAACAGCCTTAGCTTGCGCACCACTCATTCCTCCAAGACCAGAAGTCAGGAAGACCTTTCCTGAGAGGTCTTTATCATCAGGTAGTCCAAGATATATTCGACCTGCGTTCAGTAGGGTAATGTAGGTTCCATGCCTATCCCTTGTGGGCCGATGTACATCCAACCTCCAGCTGTCATTTGACCATAATTCGCTACACCCATGGCTGCAGCATGATGGAAACCATCAAGGGTGTCAAACATCCCAACCATGAGACCGTTTGTCGATAGAACTCTAGGTGCTTCTTTTCGTGATGGAAAGAGACCTACCGGATGTCCTGAACTGACCACCAGGGTCTGGTCCTCAGTCATATTTTCCAAGTATTTCATAATCAGTTGATATTGCATCCAGTTCTGACAGACCTGACCTGATTCTCCATACGTTACTAGCTCATATGGATAGAGTGCGATATCAAAATCGAGGTTATTATCAATCATAAGTTGAATTGCTCGTGCTTCCAAGATGCCCTTGTACTCATCAACTGACTTTGCTTTCAACGATCCTTGTGGTCTATACCGGTATCCATAGATTCGACCCTTCGTCAAAAGCTCATCGAGAAACTCTGGTGCCAGCTTTTCATGGTGTTTAGAAGGAACGTAGCGTAGTGCATTCTTCAATGCAGTTACTGTTTCATTCTTGGTCAAATCAAAACCTCGATCTGGAGCCCTCCGATACTTTGAATCAAATTCTGGTTTAGAAGGAAGCTCTGAAGAAAGTTTGATTTTCATTGCCTTGGAAACATCTAGCATGCGGTTCACTGCCTGAATGAGTTTAGGATGAGTCTACATAAAGAGGTTATCGAATGGATTTTGTTGGATTGCAGAGCCCATCCCTTTTGTTTTGGGAGGACCCTACAATCACGTTCCCTAAGGAGGTAGGAGAGTATTGAATAATTCCAGACCGGGATCTCCTTTGATCTTTAGAACTGCACTCCAAATACCTTCAGTTGAAAGAATACCCAGAGAGAATCCCGCATCTTGCAGTGTAAGTAAATATTTGAGATGATGAAGATTGGTATCGATAAATTTCCGAGCTTTTTCCTGTTCAGTAGTTGTGGAAGGACAAGTAGGCTCAATGATGCAATTTGGAAGTGATACTTCAATCTCGATTGTACTGATTTTTGGGGCCATCTGATATCGAATGACCATTATCCGGACCCACGGAGTTTCTAGTAATTTAGACACGCATTCACCAGAAATACAAGTATCTGAAACGACTGGTCCAGAGATTGTATCACGATATTGTTGGAGTAAGTCTGTAGCCGTTAACATTAATTAAATCACCTCAGTGTTATCGAATAATCATTCAATTATGCTATGCCTAATCCATAACGGGTAAACACTGCTTGAGCTTTATCCAAATTCACCGAGTAGAGTGTACGTCTCATATCTCCAAGATTTGGAATCTTCTGACAAATCTTAGTATCGACAAGACGGTCTAATGCAAAAGTCACTGTTCGTAGAGGTACCTTAGCCTCCTGACTGATAACTCTTGGAGGAAGAGGTCCTCTTTTTGTTAGAAACTGCAGTACTACAAGAGCACTCTTTGGTAGCCGTATTCCGTGAACCATTTTAATCATCTCTTTGTTAGATCTCTATGAATTGCTGGGGAGAGAATGGATATCTATTCGCGTGAGAA
This sequence comes from Candidatus Thorarchaeota archaeon, assembly GCA_016840385.1. Next base: position 98,297 of record JAEOSL010000004.1, read on the forward strand.
AATGTGTTCAGAATACGACGAATCGTGCTTTAGGAATGTAAAAAAACGAGAAATTAGCTTCCGAAATGTGCATTCTCAAAATCTGACTCGCCAGCGACCTTTTTAGTCTGTCAAACAATGGAATTTTGACTGACAATGGAAATGCTAGATGAGATAACAGGTCTAATGCAAGAAATGATTCGTAACAAATGCATTAACCCTCCAGGAAACGAGATGAAATCAATTCGAACGGTTGAACAGTTCCTTTCATCATATGGTATTGAATCAGAGATATTCGAATCAGCCCCAGATCGAGGAAATCTACTCGCAGTAATGGAAGGTGGTGGGGACCATCCAAGTTTGATGCTCGGTCCTGCACATGTAGATGTAGTTCCGGTAGAGAATGAGAAAGATTGGTTAGTACCACCATTTGATGGTACAATCAAAGATGGTGTCATCTGGGGAAGAGGGTCTCTCGACATGCTCTATATTGTTGCATGCCAGACTGTAGTGTTCGCAAAACTGCATCAGGAGGGATTCAAACCTAAGGGAAACCTCAAACTGTGTATTGTAGCAGATGAAGAATCTGGTGGAAACTATGGTGCGAATTGGCTCATTCAGAACCATCCTGAAAAAATGAAAGTTGATTATCTTATCACAGAGGCAGGTGGTGATCACATTGGTCCGCATCGAATTACCTATGTTTATGGAGAAAAGGGAAAAGCTTGGACAAGGCTCAGTTTTCGAGGAGAAGAGTCGCATGGTTCAGCTCCTTTCAAATCGAAAAATGCAGTAGTCAAAATGGCAAAAGCAATTCAACGAATTTCTGAATATCAACCACCACGAAATACTTCTCTCCTGAAACCATTCATCAAAGCCATGGGAATAGGGACCGTAACAAGAGCTCTAATGGGAAATACCAGAACACTTGGTTTCATGTTAGAACAGCTCTCTAAACGAAGCATGGGAGATGCAGTATTTCTAAATACCATGACTCAGATGACTATCTCACCAAATGTATGTGAAGGTGGAGCAAAAATAAACATAGTCCCTGGACAGGCTATGGTCGACGTTGACGTTCGTACGCTACCGGGCCAAGATATGGAATATGTATTCGCTCAATTTAGAAAAGCCTTGGGTAATTTGGTAGATGATGTCAAAATTGAAGGTGCCCCTGTTGATATTGGCGGAAGATTTCATCCAGGAAACATTAGTGAGATGGAGTCACCATTGGTAAGGATAATGGAGTCAGTAGTTAGAAACCTGAGGGGGCAGGAGATGACTCTAGTTCCAATGGTATCACCAGGTGCAACAGATAGTCGCTTTTTCAGAAGAGCATTTGGAACTAATGCATATGGTTTTAGCATCCATGATGGAAGTCTTGGAACTGGAGAGATCATGGCAATGTTCCATGGCACGGATGAAAGGGTTCCTCTTGAAACTCTTGAACTTACATCCAAGGGATACATGGAAATCGTACGAAAGTTCCTTGGCTAATCGATTCTGCACAATCATAAATTCTTCTGTAACGAGAAGGGAGATGTGATTGCAGAGTCACTGTACCTCTGAAGCATGTCCTTTGCAGCTTCCGTGTCAACATGATATTTGGGACGACGCATATCATGTAAGTTTGGGATTTTCTTAAGCAACTGTCGACCTAGTAGCTTGCGTAGTGCAAAGCTAACTGTTCGAGGAGCCATATCCAGCTTTTCACTGATTTCTATAGGGCACATTGGTCCATGATTAATTAGTGCTCCAAGGATTGCGAGCGCGCTTTTGGGAGTTTTTCCTGGTCGAATAGTCAATATAGTAACAACCTCTAATCTTTTTGTCTGAAATATAGGACTCTAGAATCAATATGTATCTGCGTGAACTCAAAAAGGAAGATTTGGTCTAAAATTAGGGTAAAAACAGCTCAAAAAAGAAACAAGTGATGCGGTTTTGAGACGTTAATTGAAATTGCCGATTAATTGATTACAATGTATATTTACAGAGTGAGATAAGAGGACAAACTACAGGTGAATTGAATGGCAGGAATCATTTTCTTCAAAACAACAATGCTTCAAGATATTGTAGATTTCTATGTGAATGAGGCAGGAATGCACATCTGGTTAGAGCAGGCTGAATGTGTTATTCTCAATCATGGTAACTTTCTCTTAGGTTTTTGTGAGCGTGATGCATCAGAAACAGAAGGGTGCATTACTCTTTTCTATCCATCAAAGGAAGATGTTGATGTGATGTATGATCAACTGAAGTACATCTCAACATCTGAACCTGCGGTCAATGAGAAATATCAAATCTATAATTTCTTCACTGAGGATCCAGAAGGAAGAACCTTAGAATTCCAAGCCTTTCTTCACCCAATCGAACCTGTAGGCTTTTTATAACCATTAAAATCGGCTTTAGGAAGGTAGCGAACATTACCATCTTGGCATCCAAAGTAGATATGGTCATCATCGTGAACCAAATTAACGATTCGACCCACACCAGATTCGATTGTTGCTAATTCAGTCCAATCAGACTTTGAATACACTCTTACTGTGCCATCATCTGACGCTGAATAAACATAGGATTCGTCTACACCTAGAGCGTTCACATTGTCATCATGACCTTTCAATGTCTGAATACAATTCCAACCCTTTTTGTCCCAAACTCTAACAGCACTCTCAAACGTTGGGGGTCGTGGAGATCCAGGACCGCCCCACCATAATTCGCCCGACCCGGAATATACATACTTTTCATCGACACATAAAGATAGTATAGTAGCCTCATGACCATGAAGGGAAGCAACCCTACGAAAATCGCTACGAGCGAACACGTTAGTGCAGTTGTCGATACCTCCAGCGTAGATGTACTTCTCATCTAGAGCAATTGATAGAACAAAATGAGTCTGTGCAACAATGGACTTGATACTTGTCCAATATTCTTTGTTCCAGATTCGAACAGTAGTATCTCCTGATCCTGTAACAAGATGTTGATTATCTGCAGTTATGTCAAAGACAGTTCCAACATGACCCTTGAGAACTTCAATCAGATCCAAATCCTGATTGTAAATTCGAATAACAGGGTCTCCGGCAATACTTCCACTGAAGAGATTCAGTCCATCCGAGAAAAGCGATACTATCTGGGTTGAAGTTTGGCCTGGAATGAATCTGGGTGAGTCTAGATGTGACTTATCCCAGACGGTTATCCCACCATCGCTATCAGATGCATACAGATTCTCATTATCAACAGCCAGAGCGGTGACAATTACAGGATTTCCAGTAGCATTTCTAAGCACAGACGGTTTCAATGAAGTCCTCTTTGTCGGAGTTATCTTCCATCCCCATATTTGAGAGAGTGAGGTTTCTTATACATCTTATTCTAGTAAGTAAGTCAGAGTGCGACAAGAGCACTGGTTTCAGGTGACCATCCGAATTCTCTAGCTTTCTTGAATGCTTCACTTGACTCAGGATAGTTCTCAGCCATCCAAAGTACAAGCCGTAGCTTGTTCCAAAGGGCAGGACTTTCTTTGTCCTCTTTTATCTCCTTTTTCACAAGTTTCGCTAATTTCTTGAATTGTTTGATTTCATTTTTTCGATTCTTAGCCGCTGTTTGTAAGAGGGTATGAATGTGTTCTGCAGATTTATCAAGAGGGTAGTCTAGAAATTCTTTGGATCGGCCCTTGAGAAAATCGTTCAATGCAGCTCTGGGGGTATCCTTTATTCGCCATAATTCACCTGTTACAAGCAGCTGCTCGTAGTCATGCTCCATGAATTTCAGAAGGTCGTGGAGATTTGATGTGACGGGGTGATCATCACTTAGTAGGTTCCTACAACATGTCCACTCATAGTAGATAAGCTGTGAACCAATTTTACCTAGAATACTTGGTGAAGGTTCTATCTTTTTTAGATCATTAAGGACATCTTTTACTGCATACTTGGTTCTCTTAGGTAGTTTGACCATGAATTCACCCACCAATGACAGTAAAGTGATTGTTCTTCTCTCAGATAAATTATAACCCGATGAACATATCCAATATTCTTGAGTGGAAACAGAGTATTTCTAGAAGGGAATACTCCAATCAGGCAGTGGAATATAGAGTCGGATGTAAATCACAAGAATTAGCATTGCCAAGGAAAGGCAGCATACCGCCCAGTCTCGTTTCCTGAATGATAGTTTATCCATGTAGGTCCTATTCTTGCTTGCACCGAATCCACGTGATTCCATACTCTCAGCAATTGAGAGTGCCCTGCGTATTGATACGATTATGAGTGGGACTATAATTGGGACAATATTCCGAATTCGTGTAAGGAGATTTCCTTTGTCGAGCTCGACACCTCTAGCTTTCTGAGTGTCCATAATTGCATATGCTTCCTGTCCAAGAGTTGGAACGTATCTCATAGCCATACTCATGGCAAATGCAAACTCAAATCTAACTCTCATTTGAATGAGTGCTTGAGAGAGCTCATCAGGTTGTACTGTGAGAAAGAATGATGAGAAAGAAGTCATTAATGCTACCAATCTCAGTACTAATGCAATTGAGTAGTTGAGAGGATTAGGATAGGTTGAGAGGAGTGTATTGAAAATCAATATGAAAATCAGTAGAACCGATAATCCCTTCATGCTACGGAGCCACCGTCGTAATGATTTCGCAGCAGCTATCAAAGGAATAAGAACTGCGAGAATTATGAGCAGCGGGAAAATCTCAAGAAATAACATTGAAATAACGGCAAGCACAATTGACAGGAGCAGCTTTGCTCTCGGGTCTAGAGCATGCATAATCGACTCTTGACGTGTGTATTGGAATACTTCAAGGAATGACAAATTACGCACCTCCCAGTACTCTTACAATTTCATCCTCTAGTTCTGAGAGGAGTGTCAGTCTTTCAGGTACATCAGGAAATAGTGTGTGAAGGGATCTAGCAGTTTGTGTAAGTTGAGGAGCAGTGAGTGAGCATTTCCTAATTACTTCATCATTACTTAGAACTGCACTCGTTGGACCGTCAGCAATAATTGAACCATTTGCCATTGCAATTGTTCGTGGGAAGTGCTCTATCACAAATTCGATGTCATGGGTAACTACGATGACTGTTCGTCCCTTCTTATTCAACTTCATCAACATGTCTGCAAGATTCTCTTTCTGACGGGCGTCTTGTCCTATAGTTGGTTCATCAAGAGCTAGGACCCGCGGTTCTGTAGCTAATACTGAAGCAAGGGCAACACGTTTTCGTTCTCCACCAGAGAGTGTGAAGGGAGACCTCTCTGATAAATCCTCAATGCCCAAGCTCGATAGGGTTCTTTTAGTTCGTTCTTTGATTTCATCTTCTGAGAAACCCAGTTGTTTTAGACCAAATACTACTTCCTTTTCCACACTATCAAGAAAGAGTTGATGGTCAGGGTTCTGCATTACTAAACCGATCTCACGAGCAAGTTCTGCAACTGAGTAGTGTTTTGCATCAACTCCATCAAAAATAATCCGACCACTGTTAGGTCTAAGTAACCCATTGAGATGTTTTACTAATGTCGTCTTTCCTGCACCGTTTGCACCCATAATTGCTATTCTCTCAGCATCATCAATTTGAAGAGATACTCCTTGAAGGGCAGTATAAAGACCATCGTAAGCAAAGGATACGTCCTCCATCATGATCATAGTTAGGAAGCCTCCTTCACCAGTCCTGCTAGCTCATCTCCTGTGAGCGGAACGCTACTCAGGTCAATACCATGTGCCTTTAGACGTTTATACAGCAGTGTAGCCTTGGGAACACCAACACCAATCTCTTGACAGATATCTTGGGATAGGATTTCCCTAGGAGGACCATCTGCAACAATACTTCCCTTGTCCATCAGAACAACTCTACTTGCATCCTTTGATACGAGATCTAAGCGATGCTCAACAAGAAGCACAGTCATGTTTCGTTTATTCAGATCAGAAATAATGTCAAGAATGATTTCAGCGCTTCTAGGATCTAAATTAGATGTGGGTTCATCTGCAACCAGTATCTTGGGTTTAAGAGCAAGAGTTGCAGCCATTGCTACTCGTTGCTGTTCTCCTCCAGACATTTCGTGAGGGTGTTTTTCTCTAAGATGTTCGAGATCAAGTAATTCGATTAGTTCTTCGACTCTACGGCGTATCTCGGTTGGTTCGACTCCGAGATTTTCAGGTCCAAATGCTATCTCTTTCTCAACATTGAGTGTGACAAGCTGGTTTTCGGGTTCCTGAAATACTAATCCCGCTATTGAAGAGAGTTCAGCCACAGTGTTTTCCCTAGTGTTCTTTCCGTCAATAATCACATTCCCGGCGATATATCCACGGTGAAACTGTGGCACAAGTGCATTAATTGTACGACAAAGTGTAGTCTTTCCACACCCGCTTGGTCCGGTAATTACTACATATTCACCCTCTTCGATTGTGAGGGCTATCTTCTTGAGTGCTAGAGTTTCAGCTCCATAGTATTTGAAGCTAAAATCATCGAGTTCTATAAGCGGCACTCACTGACACCTCCTACGATTTCTTTGTAGAATCAGGTTTGGTTTCCACTGCGACTCTT
>JAEOSL010000018.1 GCA_016840385.1 Candidatus Thorarchaeota archaeon
GAACTTCTTCCTAAAACCCAAGGTATTATAAAGAATACAGAGGAGGAATCTTTGGGGAGAGTTGTGGTGTTACCAAATCAGTTAAAACTAGTTAAAAACAGATAGTCAACTATTCCTTAACTATGGTTAATAATCAAAACAGAATTGTTCGAGGGAAGGTCTTTTATCTTCGGAACATCGGCGCTACCTCGGATATCACAAACGTTAGGTGAAATGAATGCATAGAGAGATTACTAAGGGAATCTATTACATTGGTGTCGACGACCATCACACAGAACTATTCGAGAATCTATGGTCATTACCATTTGGTGTTTCATACAACAGCTACTTGATCATGGATGAGAAGATTGCTCACATTGAAACCGTGAAAGGACCTTGGTCTGAAGAGTGGCTCAATAATATCCGCGAACTTGTCGACCCATCAAAAATCGATTACATTATACTGAACCACATGGAACCCGATCACACCAGCTCACTTCCTGATATTACTAAACTCGCACCTAATGCAACCCTCATATATACTCCAAAGGCTGCACCTATGCAGAAATCATTCTACGGTGTTCCATTGAAAGAAAAACTAGTTGAGGATCTAGAGGAACTCAGCTTAGGTTCTAGGACTCTCAAATTCGTTCATGCTCCATTCCTTCACTGGCCTGAGACCATGATGACCTACGTTGTAGAGGATGAGATTGTCTTCTCTTGCGATGCCTTCGGATCTTTCGGTGCTCTCAACGGTAACCACTTTGACGATGAAACTGACCTACGCCTGATTGAGAAGGAAAGCAAACGCTATGTTTCCGCAATCATCACATCATACTTCAAATTTGTACAGCGCGCTTTGGCAAGGGTTAAGGAACTTGGAATTGGCATCAAAGTCATTGCACCAAGTCATGGTCCAATTTACCGGAAGGATCCTATGTGGATTGTGAACAAATATGACGAGTGGACTAAGCCTGAGTTAGAGAAGCACTGCACAATCGTCTATGGTACAATGTACGGATACTCACATCGAATAGCGATTAAACTGAAGAAAGAGTTGCTAGACCTTGGTGTGGAAGTGAAGCTTCACAATGTGTCGTACAGTGACATGAGTCACATAATCACAGATTCAGTTCGTGCTAGTGTTCTAGTTGTTGGAACTCCAACTTATGATGCCTATCCATATCCAAAGGTCTGGGGTTTTGTCAATGAAGTACAGGGTAAACGATTCCCTGTGAAGACAATCGCACTCTTTGGCACTTTCGGCTGGGGCGGCGGTGGAGTCAAGAGACTTGAGAAGATGTTCACTGATATGAAGAAGGAGATCCTTCAGCCTATTGTTCGTGTGAAGGCTCGTGCAAGTGAAGAAGAGAATCAACAGCTCAAAGAGCTTGCAAAAACTATTGCAGACAGAATCAACTAGTTGATTCACTCACCTTCAAATACTTCCATATCTGAATCGCAACGAATGTTGCAATGCATACTGCGATGTATACTTGCATCATTGGCAATCCGCCTAGTCTTGCTGTGGATGAAGCCACTCTGTTGATCAAGAATCCTCCCCAAATGTAACTAACAGGGATTGCCAGGAAAACGTATTGCACGATATTCCGAGCTTTCATAGCTACTAGAATAAGCATTATTCCTGTTAGATAATTGGAAACACCGAAAGTGCCCAACAACAGTAATTGATCATCTCGTGCGACTACCAAATCAAGTCCCATGATATTTTCAGCTGCATACTCTAGTAGGACCGTGTGCATGAATCCTCGAACGAGATCCAAACAGCCTAGTATCGTCATAATGACCCACGCAAATTTCGGACAATCAAATTCAGTGTTGGTGCTCAAAGCTATTCACTATCTCTGCTTGTTTCTTGGCATCTATTATACATTCCTTTTCAAGTTAGTTTAGCCTAAGATTATGCTTATTAACATGAAAGCCTTGGTTTCAATATTCTCGCGTTAGAGAACAGATATGGAGACTATACTCCATTGAGAGAGTTGATTCAAAATGAAACTAAAGGGATCTGAAACTGAGAAGAATCTCCTGACCAGTTTTGCTGGAGAGAGTCAAGCTCGCAATCGATATATCCGATATGCGAAAGCCGCAAAGAAAGAAGACTTCCAATATATTGCTGCAGTGTTTGAAGAAACCGCAGCTGAGGAAGTAGAACACGCTGCCCGATTCTTCAAATTCATGGATGAGGGTGAATGTACTCCTGAGATCAAGGTCGAATGGGTTTTCCCAACTGGCCACATTGGTTCTACAGAAGAAAACCTACGCTCTGCTGCAGCTGGTGAGAAGTTCGAGTTTTCTGATATGTATCCAAAATATGCAGATGTTGCAGATAAGGAAGGATTCAGCAAGATTGCTCATCTCTGGAGAATGATTGCAAAAGCAGAGACCTGGCATCACGACAGGTACGATGCACTTGCCAATCAAGTTGCTGATGGGTCTATCCTTAAGAAGAAGGAGAAGGTCCAGTGGCGATGTGACAACTGTGGTTATATCCACGATGGCGAACATCCTCCAGAGAAATGTCCTGCATGTGACCATCCAAAGGGATACTTCTTTGAGCATGTATTCAAGTAAATGTGATATTTAGTGTATGACCAGTAGGTTTTCCATTTTATGAAGTGGAATATCTTTGGTCATACAAATAACATTCAAGCTTTTTCTCAATCCGGTTACTGAAGATTCTGGGACTTCTTTTACCAAGCTCCATCTTGAACTTCAAATGACCTCAGGATAAGATACATGATTACTGCAACGAATATGCAGATTGATATGAATCCCATTAGAAATGCGGGTGCTGAAAGCTCATTCCAGAATACCATAGGTCCATAGATATCTGTAAAGGCTGATACGCCACTCAAATCTCCTAGGAATACTAGGAAGTACGGCATGATGAAGAAAAGGGCAACGGCTCCAGCTATGTAGAGAAATCTCTTTGGCCACAATCCTAATCTTGACTGTTTGCTTTCTTCATCAGTTTTTGGTATTTCGGAAATAATCTCTTTCTCAATTTGTTCATCCAATAGAGTTGCATCTCCTCGGGTTGATCTCTTTGATTTGCGCATGAGCCAATAATCCTGGTATCTATCAGTGATATGTGTCCACCACTGTTTGAATCCTTCCTTTGATACATGATTTTCGCGATCAAGAAGACTATCCACAATTATGAAGGTTATTGCCGTGATTAAGAATGTGCCAAGAATAACTGGGGCATCTGCTACATAGAATCGCATTACATTGTGAGCGGCTAATCCAACCCTTAGTGCAACCAGACCTGAAACAAGTCCAGTTCGGTTGTCAATTTTACTTTTCTGAGTATGGATATAATAAGATCCTGCCATCGCAATGAATAGGAAAAAGGAAATCGCATCTATAAAATACCAGAAGAACCACAATGGACCTTCTAATGCTAGGCGTACAAATGGATTTAGCTCAAAATTAGACCCAATCGCGTTGAATAGAAGAATCGTATAGGTTGCATCAATAAATCCAACAGGTGTCAGGATGAGCACTAGAGCTCTGACCCACTTCTCTTTCCACCATAATTTGAACATTTGCTGTGTATTCATGGTTGAGAGTCGATTTGATTTCTCTGTGACCATCAAGTTTCTAGGCTCCTGCGAGTTTTCCTCGCAATTTATGCTATAAGGATTTCCAACTAGGCGAAAAGGAAAGTTTACTCCTGACTCAAAAAAAGAATTGTAGAAAAATAAGAAGAGAGACCGAAGCCGAAGCTTCGATCTTTTTATACTATATTGGACAATCGTTACGTCTTCTCACTAACTTCAAACAGTCTTGTAGTAGTGGTAGAAGTAAGGATCATGCATTGCGTTGAAGACATAGCCGTTCATGCTGGCACTTTCTACGTGGAAGCTAGTAGCTTGGTAACCCCATAGGAATGCACAGTGATCGACAATAGCCTCTTGGATATCAGCATATAGTGAAATCCTTGTGGCTTCAACAGTCTCAACAGCAGCGTCGTCAATCCATCCGTCGACAGTTGTTCCAGCCCATGCAACGCCGCCTTCACCAAGTGAGTCAGCTAGACCAACCCTGCTCGGGAAGGTACCAGTGGTCTTAACGAATGGTGCTGCGTAGTTGTCAGGATCTGCGTAGTCAGGTGCCCAACCGAGCCAGAAGATCGGTAGTTGCTTATTCCTGACCTGGTACAGATAGCTTGCCCACTCAAGGCTCTGAACATCGATGACAAGTGGTGAAGTGGGGTCAGTTGATGCAGGATCGGCGATAATGTTCTCGATTGCCTGCTGTACAAGTAGACCTGCTGCTTCACGGTTAGTGTTACCTTCGTTGTAGAAGATGTTGAGTTCGTATGAGTTGTTAGCCCAGACTGCGTCTAGACCATTGGCCATAGCAAGGTTCCAGTGAGTAACTGCTGCTGCCATGTCCAGTTCATACATGAACAAGTCATCATCATGTCCAAACATACCTTGTGGAATTGGTCCCTGTAGTTGGATACCTAATCCATTCAGAATGTTGGTGATGAGTGAATCATAGTCGAATGCGTATGAAATAGCTGCTCTAAGCTCCCAATCAGTAAAGGGACTTTCCCTAATTTCGTTTGATACGTTCAGGTAATTATTCATGTTGAATCCAAGGAACATAACATCGAATGTAGGATTGCCTGCCCAGACCTTGATGTCAGGGTTAAGGCTCTGTGTTGTACCAGTACCAATAGTGGTTGCGTTATTCCAGATGTCATATGCATTTGTTGCGGGCCAATAGCCACCATCGCTTGTACCTGTTTCCATGTTCAACATCCTGCTGTTCACGTCAGTGTTTAGCTTGATGGTGATGTCGGTGATTGTACCAGCGTAAGGATGATCGACCAGTGCGTCTTCAGCTCTCCAATAGTCATCGGTGAGTGTGAGCTCGATTCGGTCATCCTGAATCCATGTAACTAGCTCGTATGGGCCAGTTCCACATGCTTCCTCATTCAATGTGAGGTCTGTACCATTAGGATTCATTCCACCATTGGCCATAAAGAAGGTAGGGCTAATCATAGCACCAACTTCGTAGGTCAAGGCTGAAACGAATGGTGTGTAAGCATATGCAAGGTTGACTTCTACTTCGTATTCACTATTTACTACAACTGCATCTGAATTCTCCATCCAGTCGACCCAAGCAGCAACGTGTTCGTCGCTACCGTCACCGAATTCATATACTGCATCTTCGACTGCTGCTCCACCAAGAATTGGTTCGGCAATCATCCAGACTGGACCCCAACCATCGTCCCAACCGCGTCCTAGCATTCGCCAGAAGTTCATTTGTACGGCTGTTGCGTTGAAGGCTGTACCGTCATGGAATGTGACGCCTTGTCGAAGTGTGAACGTATATGATAAACCGTCTGAGGATAATACTACGCTTTCAGCGAGTAATCCAACAGATGGGCTTGTGTCTGCAGTGTCCCAGGGATACGTAAACAACGTCTCATAGATGTTGTAATGTACCCATGAACCAGCTGTCTCATAATTTTTGTGTGGGTCCATATACTCTGGCAGTGCTATGGTTTCCCATAGAATGGTCTGATCATCAGCAAGAACCACTGCTGGTGGTTGAAGCAATAAATATGCTCCAGCAGCACCAACAACCACGACAATTAATAGGACAGCAACTAATTGATTTCTCTCCATGTTATCCATCTCGTGTTTTTCGAATTGCGTTAGAACGATCCATTTGAAATGAATCGTAACAACAAACTAGACCAGTATCATAATTAGATAACTCTCTACTAGACTAGCTTAGCTATTAGATTCTGTGAAAGATTTGCAGACTAATATAGGTTGCGAATTTTCAATGAGTATCAAATCTATCGCGCATGAAAGAAAACCCTTAAGTATTGGCCGAAGTGCGCAGCAGTAAGTTTAAGCTATCGGTCGTCATCGGTATCTGAACAGTGAATAGATCTGCACGAGGATTTGCTCATGAAACTCAGGGACTTTATACTTCGTAGATTAATTTTAGCAATTCCAGTTATTTTTGGTGTTTTGACAATTACATGGTTCCTTTCGTATGTAGTGGGTGATCCATTAGCTATGTATGTAACTGAAAGGACACCTGATAGTGCAATTCCAGGAATTATGCTTAAATATGGATTAAACAGGCCTCCAGTTGAACAGTACTTCATCTACCTGGTTAACTTGTTCTCAGGAGATTGGGGTAAAAGTACATCTACTGGTGCAGATCAACCAGTTCTAGTTATTCTTGCTAGATTGTTTCCAGCAACAATTGAACTTGCTATTGTAGCAATGGTTGTTGCAATTACCCTTGGGATTCCTCTTGGAATCATTTCTGCAACGAAAAAAGATAAAGTCCAAGATCATATTACTCGTATCTTTGCACTCTCTGGAGTTTCAATGCCAATCTTCTGGTTTGGATTGATGCTCAAGCTTTTGTTCTTTTACCAGTTCTCACAATGGGGATTACCTTATCTTCCTGGTGGCGATAGGTACAACATTAGAATATACAACTATACTCCCACTACAGGATTCCTATTGGTTGATTCATTAATTTTCGATCAAAATATACGTTTATTCGGTGATGCACTAACGCATCTTATCATGCCTGGATTTTGTCTCGGTTACATAACTCTGGCAATTATCACAAGGATGATGCGTTCAAGTATGCTTGAAGTAATCAAGGAGGATTATATCACTCTAGCTAGATCTAAGGGTCTCTCTGAGCGGATTGTGATATACCGACATGCACTCAGAAACGCCTTGATACCTACCGTGACTGTGATTGGTCTGGCATTTGGTGGTCTCATTACAGGTGCAGTACTCACGGAATCTATTTTCAATTGGCCTGGCTTAGGTCGATGGGCAACGCGAGCAATATTGAACTCCGATATGGCTGCTATCAATGGATTCACACTCCTTGTAGCATTCATATTTGTCACAGCGAACTTTCTTGTAGATATGGTCTACGGTGTTCTCGACCCGAGGATTAGGTTTGGCTGAAAGGAGGATGAAATCAAATGGAATCAGAATCACAAATCCTGCCAGAAAGTGAAGGCGGAATCGTTTATCGAATCTTTACCCTTGTCCAGATTGTTTTCATTATGAGTTGTCTGATGATTAGTGGTGTAGTCTTCTTTGGAAACCTCGCCTACACAATTCAAGGAATAATGGGAATCCACGTTGTGCCAAATATGTTCATTGCTAGTTATGCCCTGCAAGGTTTATTGATCTTGTTTCTATCGCTACTACTCCTAAGGAATTATGAGGGAATTCTTGAGGCGACACCAGACTCTTTCGGTACATCAGTATACATGTACATCTTTCTTGCACTGTTGTTCGCGACCATGGGAATAATCGGTCTTGTATTCATCACTGTCATTGGTGTTCAATTTGTAATCATGTTCATTCCTAGTGTGAAATTTCTATGGTATGTAGAATTTGTTGAAGATACCAAGCCAAGAGTGAAAGAAACACGTTTCACATTGCATCTCATTAGAAAGAGTCCATTGGTTGTAGTTGGAATAGTCATCATCGTAGTCATGACTTCATTGGCTCTTGCAGCACCATGGATTACAACGTATGCAGGAACTGATATGATATTTGACGACCAGAAACTTCCCCCAGGTTCAGAAAGTCTGGATATCAAACTAAACTTTGATTACACACTTGAAGAACGCTATTTAGATCCTAAAATCATGCCTGAATATTACTCTGGTGAATATGAAATAACACAAGACCATTTAGAAACGGTTGAGATTCCGCGATTTTTCATAGGTGTATCTGATTTAGAAACAGGTTCTGATGCTGTGGCAGTGAATGTCACATTCAGACTCTATTCACTGGATGCTTCAGAATATGAGGCGTTGACAGCTACAGAACGGTTGAGCTACCTTTACCACAATGTAACCCTTTACCACAATGCATCTGGTTTCAACGCTGACCTTCTAGAATATATCTACATGCCTAATACAAATGCTACCTATATGTGGGAATTGCAATTCAGCGCATCCCAGAAGACAAGTACGTGGGTTGCAAACACTCGTGTTGTACTTTCCTACTACAATAACTATCCAATTCATATCTGGGGTACTGACAATTATGGCGGTGACATATACAGCCGGATTATTTGGGGTGCTCAAGAAGATCTGAAGATCTCTGTAAGTGTTGTTCTAGTTGCAGTGTCTCTGGGTGCAATTATTGGTGCCGCATCAGGATATTTTGGTGGAAAATTAGATGAACTCGTAATGCGAATTACGGACATCTTCTTTGCATTTCCAGGTCTGGTGCTAGCTATGGCTATTGTCATGGCTCTTGGTACACGTAGTTTAGAAACAATTAGCATTGCGCTCATGATAACGTGGTGGCCTACCTATGCGCGTCTTGTACGTGCTCAGGTCCTAACAGAACGTGAGAAGCTCTACATTGAAGCTGCACGTTCCTCAGGAGCAAGTGATGCAAGAATCCTATTCAGTCACATTCTTCCTAATACAATTCAACCAGTGATTGTCCAAGCTACAATGGATATTGGATCAGTTCTATTGGTTGCAGCGGGTCTTGCATTCATTGGCTTCGGTCCACCAATTGGAACGGCAGAATGGGGAATGATGATAGCAAGAGGTCAAGATTACATCAGAAGTAGTCCTTGGATGACACTGTATCCTGGAATAGCGATACTTGTGACAGCTCTCGCGTTCAATCTTATTGGAGATGGGATACGGGATATCATGGATCCCAAGCTAAGAAGGAGATGATACAATGACATTACCTGAAAACTTAGTACTTGATGTCAAGGATCTGTTCGTTCGATTTCATACCTATGAAGGCGTAGTAAACGCTCTGGATGGTGTCTACATGTTCCTTAGACGTGGTGACACCATGGGTGTTGTTGGTGAAACAGGTTGTGGAAAATCTGTAACAGCAAAATCTATACTCCGTCTTATTGAAGCGCCAGGTAGGATTGAAGGTGGGAAAATCTTGTTCCACGATTTGAATATGGAAACAAACGAATCTGTGGTACATGATCTTGTTCAAGTATCTGCTGAAGAGATGCTGGACATTCGAGGTAACAAGATTTCAATTGTATTTCAAGATCCTGCAACTTATCCCAATCCTGTGTTTCGAATTGGAAATCAGATTGCTGAAGTCATTGAACTTCACCAAGATCTTTCTTTGGATGCACTAAACATGAAGATTGCAAAGCTTGAGCTTTCGCTATCTGAAAGTACAACAGGCGAGAACCGCACTAAAATCGAAGAGAAGATTGCCTACTACAAAGAACAGCTTGACGATCCACCTGTTCCTGACAAAAAATCCCGTCGAGAAGCAGCTCGGCTTAAAGCTATTGAGATGCTTCGATTAGTAAGAATGCCTGCACCAGAACAGGTCGTAAATCAATATCCTCACGAGCTTTCTGGGGGTATGCGTCAAAGAGCTCTAATTGCCATGTCACTAGCGTGCAATCCAAGCATCCTAATCTGTGATGAGGCAACAACAGCCTTGGATGTAACTGTTCAAGCACAGGTACTCACGCTATTGAATCAGCTTAAGAAAGAAATTGGAACTTCGATCATTGTAATCACACATGATATGGGTGTTGTTGCGGAAACTTGCAACTGGGTCAACGTGATGTATGCTGGTACTACAGCTGAATCATGTGCCACCAATGAGTTGTTTGAGCATCCTATGCACCCCTATACTGCTGGATTACTAAAGGCTGTACCCAAACTTCATGAGGTGAAGAACCGCTTACCACAGATTCGGGGTTCGGTTCCTAATCTAATCACTCCGCCATCTGGATGTCGTTTTCATCCGCGATGTGATTATGCTACTGGTAAATGTAAAGAAGAAAAGCCACAGCTTTTGGAGCAAAAACCAGGACATTGGGTGGCTTGTCATAATCCCTTGAATAGCTAGGAGGTACTACAAATGAGTGAATCACTAGTTCGAACTGAAAATCTCAGGAAACTCTTCCCGCTAACTGGCGGCGTATTCCGTAAAGTTATTGGAAGTGTACATGCTGTTGATGGTGTAAACCTAGACATCAAGAAAGGAGAAACACTCGGTGTTGTCGGTGAGAGTGGATGCGGAAAGACCACTCTTGGACGTACTGTTCTCCGGCTTCTCAATCCTACAAGTGGAAAGATTTTCTTTGAGGATGAGGATATTACCCTCCTCAAGGGAGGAGATCTCAGAAAAGTTAGAATGAACATGCAGATCGTGTTCCAAGATCCAATGGCATCTCTTGACCCCCGAGTCATCATCAAAAACTCCATCGGTGAACCGTTAGTAGTGAATGGTGTTGCAAAGGGTCGACGGATGAGAACAATGGTTCTTGACCTGCTTAATAAAGTCGGTCTGGATGAAGAACATCTCAATAGATTTCCTCATGAGTTCTCTGGAGGTCAGAGACAGAGGATTTGCATTGCACGTGCGCTAGCACTTAATCCGAAGTTTGTAGTTATGGATGAACCAACATCAAGTACAGATGTATCAGTACAAGCTCAGACATTGAACCTTATGAAGGATCTTCAGGACGAGTTCGATTTGACCTATATGTTCATTTCACATAACTTGTCTGTGGTTAAGCACATGAGTGATAGACTTGCTGTGATGTATCTGGGTAAGATTGTGGAAACTACTCCCCACGATATCTTCAGAAAATCACTTCACCCTTACACATTTGCACTTGTATCTGCGGTACCAATCCCCGAACCCAAATTTGCAGGAAGAGCACTAATCCTATCTGGTGAAGTGCCAAGTCCGATTAACCCACCTCCGGGTTGCAGGTTCTATCGGCGATGTATCTATGCACAAGATGTCTGCAGGATGGACGATCCTCCACTACAAGATGTTGGTGATGGACATTTGGTTGCCTGCCACTTCACTGGAGAGCTTGATTTTGGTAGTAGTGCTCAGCAAGAATATGCTGATCAAACTAATGGTGAAACTGCATAGTTGCGCTGGTAACGATTGATTAAAGAATGCAACTTCCCCCCACTGAGTGTGGAATACATGAATAATACTATCGAAGAAAACAATGATTCTCAGGATCAATCAGAAGAACAAGAAGAGATTGACTGGGAAGAACATGGACGCAAACTACAAGAAGAACAGTCACTGAAACCTTTGGATCGCACTGACTACCTAGCTCTCTTCATTGCATCTTGGCAGACGATATTCTTACCCTTAGTAATACTCATCATTCTTTTAATATCCGTAAACTTCTTACTACAACTTGCCGTGGGATAAGTATGAGTCGCTCAAAACTCCTTCTTGATACTTGGTTAATAACAACCCTTCTCGCTTTATTCAATATTCTAATCACACTCATCTTTCATATTTTTACAGCATCGAGTTTTGATTTTTATACTGCTACAATTCCATGTATTCTTGAGTTTGGATTATTGCTATTAGTTGGAGCTTGTTTGATGAGTCGTCAGCCACTTGATGATGACAAACGCTATGATGAAGAGGGAAATGCAACTAAATCTTGGGAATATACTCTTTTTGGGCAGAAAGCACTTCTAATGTCCGTCTTTATGGTACCCTATATTGGATTGTTCTATGTGTTTGGTATTCTTCTTGCCCCTTGAGAAATATCAGAACTACCATTGGACTTCTAGAGTTTCTTCTTCCTGAGAGGTTATTCTTCTTCCCAGTTTCGCACAAAACAAACTACTGACACCAATTATTCCTGCAATATAGAATAAGGCAAGTACAAAACTATAATTCAGAAGTACCACAGCTGGATTCCAAATTAGATACAGCACGAATATGGAAACAGTTTGAGCTAGAAATAGCGGGAGCATTTCACCCCAAGGTGAAATTACAACAAACAATATTCCCAATGATAGATTGACTAATGCAGATCTCATTATTGTATCATTGGCGATTTTAACATAGACAAAATCTTGAGCCTTCAGTTCGGTAATATCATTCTCCCCTACCGCATCTAGTAGATTCTCAGAATACCTTGGTCCACCTGGCCCGAGGGCTATTAGTATTCCCAACATGAAAATAAAAATTACAGTACCGTAAGCTCTCAGTGACTCGACAAGTAGAAGCGTAATGAACATTGATGATAGCCCAATAATTATGCCAAACCAAATTGCAGCGAACAGTGTATTGTTTGCGAGATGGTCTTGAAACATAGCACCGATTTTACTATGTGATTTTCTTGTGATGTTAGCCATAACCCATTCGTTAGACAAACAACCAGCATATTGGGTATTTCCACTGAAATCAAGGGATGTTACATCATATGTTTCTTTCAGGTTCTTTTCTAATCCTCTATGAGATCTTACCTTCCTTAAACGGAAGAATGTGAAAGAGAGAATGAATATCCCTGTGATAAACAGACCAATAGTAAATTCCATGTTATTACCACTTATCTAGCTGATTTTGTCAAGGGTCGAAGAAAGTACACGAATTTTAAATCCTGCCTTACAGGAACAAGCCTTTACTTAGCAAAGAAAGCCAAACATGAAACAGGAGAATATCCGTGGATTCACCCATCGTGTCGAAATCCTTTCCGATGAAAATCATTACTTCTCCTAGAAGATGATTGTTTTTCCGATTGCCAACTTGAAGATAGACATCTTTCCCATCTGCTGTAATCCCCATCCCATGGTCATAGAATATTTTTGGGTGCTCTGAGAAATTGTAGTCTAGTTTCTTATTTGGACTAGGGTATAGTATTGTTTCTGCTGATCCTTTCTTGATATTAATCCGAATTTTCTGTGACTCATAATTTGGTACAATCTTCCTTATTCCCGTTGAACCCGGAATTATAATTGACCTACCCTGATTTTGCTTGTCTACAAATCTTCCCTCTAGGAGACCACAGAAATCTCCACCAACCCCGTCTATTGAAAACATATTTTCATCAATCTTGATGGTCAGTGGATGTTTAGGATTATCATGTCTTCTGGCACCTAAGGGGTTACTCTTGCCTTCTGCAGACCGTTCATAGTAGAACCATGGTATTGTTGTCATTGGGAGCATTTTCTCAGAGTGTTCTGGTCGCCGCGTCATGATTTTCCAGAGAGCCTCATTGAGTACGAAGAGAGTGAGTGATATCGGGTTGAACTCTGTCGATTTCTCTTCAATGAATTCTTTGGCACTTCTATCATCCGAACAGATTTGATTTGCCAGACTTGTTATTTGTTCAAGCAAGAGTGGTGATCTATCTCCGTCGTTCAATGTGCTTCTTTGTTCCACAGTCAAATCAATAGTAACACCGTATAGGTCGCAGAATTCCTGTATCTCTTTCTGTGAAAATTCATAACGTGTAGACATAGCTCAACTCGTTCAATGTTTAGGAATAGCCTTTTCGGTATCAGACATTGATAATTTTGGGATGGATTACCTACGGACATGTGCACACTGCGATACATCTAAAACCTCGTTCAGGTTCTTAGTATACTTGTGACCTACAATGAATGAACTCTATGGAAGAGACCTAATCACGACACAAGACTGGAGTGTCGAGGAATTAGAGAAAGCTCTTGATCTCGCTTTCGAGATGAAGGCCAATCGTTATGACCATCCAATGAGCAACAGTCTAGCTCTACGGACTTTCTTCATGTTCTTTTACAACCCCTCTGTCCGAACAAGACAGTCCTTTGAAGCGGCAGCTACAGAGCTAGGTGGACATGCTCAATTTCTTGAGCCCAAATCAATGAGGCTCAAAACTTCAAAATCTGCTGGCGAAACAATTGAAGATGCTGCCCAAGTTATGAGCAGGTATGCAGTTGGTGTTGGTATTCGAATACTGGAAACCGCTTTGGATTATTATGGACACGGTGAAGAGATTCTTCGCAAGTATGCTGACAATGCTTCCATACCAATCCTAAGTATGGCACACGACAAATTCCATCCGTTCCAAGGACTTGCTGATGTCATGGGCTATCGGCAGCATGCTGGTAAAAACCTCAAGGGCAAGAAGCTCGTTCAGGTTTGGGGTAAGGGTGCACTTGTCCGTTCTTGGTGTAGTGTTCAAGAAAGTATCTTGATTAATTCACGACTTGGTATGGATGTGACTCTAGCACATCCAAAGGGCTATGATCTTGATCCTCAAGTAATCAAGTGGTGTGAGGAGAATGCAGCTACTGCTGACAGCAACTTCGAAATCGTTCATGATCTTGAAGAAGGCTACAAAGATGCAGATATTGTGTACTCACGTAATTGGATGACCTCAAGCTTTTACGATGACATGACCAAGCACGGTGTTGATGGTGCCAAAAAGATCGAGATCGAGAAAGCTGCTAAACATGATGATTGGATTGCAAACAGTGAATGGATGTCAAAAACCAATGACGCATTCTTCACTCACTGTGGACCTGTCGATCGTAACGCTGAAGTTACAGATGAAGTCTGTGATAGTCCAAAGTCCATCGTCTATGATGTAGCCGAAGCACGTCTTCATGTTCAAAAGGCTGTGATGGCACTCACGATGGGTGTCAAATAGATCAAAATGGGTTTCGGCCCATTTTTTCTTTCTTTCAATACTCACAAGTGTACATTTTGGTTACCATTACTCAGATTTGTCGCTAATTAACTCATTAGTTGATTATTTTGGGCAAGACGTATATATGTGGGCAATACATTTTCCTATTATCGAGCCGGGAGAAAACCAATCGCAACTAATGGATGTGTGTCCGTTCCGAGATAAGATTCAGGAGTTTGATCACACGGCCTCTAGGTTTGGACTTGGTAATTAGAAACTTACGTGGGCGCAATTGACGCCCACACCTTATTCTTCAGCAAGATTTTTCCAGAGATGACATCGAATGAAGTGATCCGTTTCAGTTTGTTCTTTTTGTGGAACTTCAGTCCTGCAGATATCTTCTGCATATTGACATCGCGGATGAAATGAGCAACCAGATGGGACATCAGCCAGGTCTGGAGGGTCTCCAGGAATCCCACGTAGTCTGGGTCTCTTTCCTGCCTTCATCTGCATCATTGCAATTGTTGGAAATGATGACATTAGTCCCTTCGTGTATGGATGCTTGGGATTATGAAACATCTGAACTGCAGGTCCAGACTCCAGAATCTTGCCACAATACATGACCGCCACAATGTCAGCAAGTTCAGCGACTACTCCTGCGTCATGACTGATCAGAAGGAGTGATACATCGAACTCTTCCTTTATCATTCGGAGGACATTGAGTATCTGACGTTGCATTGTTACATCCAGAGCACTTGTTGGTTCGTCAGCGATCACCATGTAGGGTCCTGCGATAAGTGCCATTGCAATAAGGATACGCTGGCTTTCTCCACCAGAAAATGAACCCGGGTCCATAACGAATCGAAGACCTGCATCAGCGAGCTGAACAACTCCCAAATATTCGAGGACCTTTCTTTTCATGTCAAGAAGTCTAATCTCTTCTTCGTGAATTTCCATAGGCTCTGCAGTTTGGTGACCAATGCTATGTTGCGGATTGAGCGCATGACCGAGTCCTTGGGGAATGAGACTAAGCTGCTTACCACGAATCTTGACCAGATCCTCATTTGGGAGACCAACCATCTCTGTTCCCCTGAATACTACACTCCCTTGAACTCCCGGTCTATCGATCTCCCCCTTGATACCTTTGGCAAAAGCCTTTCTTAGTTCGGGATCATTTGAAGCTCCTGCGGCGAATTTAGCGACTTTCTCGAAGAGTCCTAGTATAGCTAATGCCATGCTGCTTTTTCCAGAACCGCTTTCTCCTAGGAGACCTACACACTCTCCTTCTCTGACGGTCAGTGAAACGTCGTCAACAGCTCTTACAAGCCCTTTCTTCGAAGGATAGAATGCTTTTAGATTCTTGACGACTAGTAGAGGGTCTCCTTTTGCCATATTGTCACCGACTCGGGCTTGAAGTTTTTCGCTATTAAAGAGTGTTGAAGACGCAGTAATTTTTGGAAGTTCGACCATATCCATTAAAGAGGTTTTTTGCTTATTCCCATGAGA
The DNA here is from genome assembly GCA_016840385.1 of Candidatus Thorarchaeota archaeon. Next base: position 15,928 of record JAEOSL010000018.1, read on the forward strand.
GGTTTTACTATGACTGCGCTCAAAGTATTCTTTGCTGATCGTCAGGCTCGTACTGATTACAACATGTTAGATAAACTGGAACATGTATTCACAGAACTAGGACTGAAAGAGGAAATCAAAGCTGGAGAGAAAGTGATGATCAAGACTCACTTTGGTCTATATGGCAATACGAATCACATTCGCCCAGCGTATGTTAGAAAACTTGTAGACCTTGTGAGAGAAGCTGGTGGATACCCTTTCGTTGCTGATACTTGCTCCCGTGCGTATGGAAATGATGGACCCTATGGTGGTCGCACAACTCAACCTGAGTACCTAGAACGAGCTGCGATGAATGGTTACACCTCGGGTGTACTTGGTGCTCCAATTATCATTGCTGATGGATATTGGGGTGTTGACGTACACAAAGTACCGATAGATGGCGAACATATCAAATCAGTTGACGTAGCTGCTGCAACTCTGGATTGTGACAAGGTGATTCTCCTAACTCACGCAAAATTTCATCATATTGGAATTGCTGGTTCTTTGAAGAATATGGGTGTCGGTATGGTTGGCAAACAAGGTAAGTCTGCAATTCATTGTCCAGATGGTTTAGAGGTCTTTCATGAGAAGTGTTTGGGAACTGATTGTTCAAAGTGCGTGTCAGTTTGTCCTACCCGATGTATTGAGATTACTGACTCACTAATAGTTGATTCCGACCGGTGTATTGAATGTGGTCATTGTTCTTCTGTTTGTGCAACTGTAAAGGCTGGAGCATTGATAATGAAATGGTCTATGACCAATATGGCTGAACGAATTGTTGAGAATACGCTGGGAGTTGTGAAATCCATTGGAGCTGACAAGTTCTACTACCTTAATCTGGCTATTGATATTTCAGACATGTGTGATTGCGTTCGAGTCGGTGCTCCACTCATGATGCATGACCTCGGGATATTTGGTTCTAGTGATCCTGTTGCTGTTGACCATGCAACGCTGCAAGCAATGAAGAAAGCAAAACTCAACCCCGCATCTCCGAAGATTGATGATTTTAATAGACTTACTGAATCATCTGAAGCATTCTTTCTACACGGAGAGAAAATGGAACTTGGGACGACAGAATATGAATTGATATCTCTTTCAAAGGAAAAAGAGTAATGTCCATGATAGGAACTCTTAAACGTGGCAATATTGGAAATCGGCAAATTGTAGTACTTGCAGTTTCTGTAAGTCGAGCAATCAGTATCCAATAAGATGAATCATTGTGATGTCCTCGATATGGATGCAGGTGGCATAGGGGCAATCGTCGAGGTCAATATACAATGTCAGAGAAACGACAAGATTGGATTACAATAGCAAAATCAGTCGCATTAATTCTCGTTATTTTCATTCATTCATTATTCTACGACATACTTTCAGTTTTCCTCACCGGATTTGTGATGCCTGCATTTTTCATGTTATATGGTGTAACACACAATAGCAAGAAATATCGCCATGATCTCAGAAATTACTTAGCCAATCGTGCACGAGCTCTGCTGATTCCATATTTTGTTTTGAGCTTACTTATGCTTGGGATGTATGCTGCTTTTTACCCTACAGTTGATTTAGGATTCCCTCCCACAGATTTCATTTTCTGGATGATCTATGGTAATGGACCCATGAGTTCTACTGGACCTCGAGTCTCACACTTGTGGTTCCTTCGAACAATGTTCTTTGCAATCGTTCTATTCTCATTGGTTGATCGTTATCTATATGACAAGCCAGCTATCTTCCGATTAATCATTCTAGTAATTTCACCTATAATTGGAGTTATGCTCAAATACGGTACTGGTGTTGTGCTAGTACCTTGGAGTATGGATGCGATTCTCATAGCGCTATCCTTTATGCTGATTGGAAGTGAGGTTCGACGTCGCCGACATCTATTACCATGGAGTGTCAACCCTCTGGTTGATGTTGTTGGATTTGTTTCTGCATTAGCTGTCTATACAGTTTTCTCTCTTGGCAACGGTTATGTCAATATTGGTGAAAGTAACTATGGGAATAGCATCATTGTCTACATGTTTACTGGCGTTCTTGGCACCTACATAGTTTGTCTATTATCTTACTACGCAGACAAGAAATTCCCAGTAATCGGTCGGGGTGCCACAAAATTCAACAAATATGGGCAAGAGATTTACGAAACTCATCCATTAGTTATCCAATTAAATTATGAAGTCCTTGGGTCAATGCCTATTTGGGCAGCCATAGCTATCTATCCTCCATCACCACTACTCCTGATTAGCTTCCCACTTGCAACAATCCTTTCATACTTGTGGGGATCAAAGGTAGTAAGCAGGTCGGGCTATCTTCAATTGATGTTCTTAGGTTTCAGAAGAAAGGATATGACCAAACCCAAACTGACTGTCCCTGTACCTGAACCAGATGAAAATGATGAAGAGGAAAGCGTTGAGGAAACGATTACTGATAAGTAATGGACTTCTACGAATCCCCCGAAACTAGAGTTCAGTACTGACTCTGATTATATCATAGTTTCATTAAAAGGCTAAATTGGAATCTCTTGTAGTAATTCAAAGGGGATGTTACATCGATGCCAGTATTTCCACCAGGAGATGTTCTGAGAGACCTGAGTTTTCTTCTAATGAGTGGTGTTGTTTTCTATTCTTCACTATTGGCTGGTATGATTTATCGTGAGTGGTTTAAGAATAAACTTCGCAAGTTCACTGATATTCAATTTGCATGGGCTACTTTTCTTCTAGGAATGGTTTTCAATAGAGCAGCATTCATTTTCTCAGATTTCTATTATGTGACTGAACCTTGGAATACTATCTTTACAAAGATTGGTTACATCTGTCTTATACTAGCAATGACAGCATTTTTCTTTTCAATGGAACTACTACTTCCGAACAATGTTCGACATGTTTTCTCCATCACTGGGATCATTCATGTAGTGTTTGCTGTAATTTTTCCAAGAGATTGGTTAAATGCTATTGCTATATCTATTGGTCTAGTCACTGCCGTCGGAGTGCTGATGTTTCTGAATTTTACAATGAAGAATACATCTGGTGATGTTAGAAAAAGTATCAAGATTATTGTTGCAGGATTTCTACTTGGCTTCTTTGGTTTCATATTTGCTAGTGACATGGCATTCTCCATATTCGGATTTGGTCTCTACCTACTCGCTGAAGCATCTCTCGTAGTAGGGCTTGTGACGTTTGGGTTAGGTTCGTATTATTCTCCAGCTCTTGAAGAGCTTGATTGGAAACAAAAATTAGTCGAATTATATTTCATTCAGGATGGTGGTCTTCTTGTTTATCATTATGAGTTTGAGAGAACCTCAGATATTGACCGGGTCTTGACTGCAGCAGGTATTGCAGGGATTCAGGCATTATTTCAAGAGATAACTAAGAGCGATTCAGGTCTGAATGTCGTTTCTGTAGGGCAACTTGAGATTCTATTTTCCCATAGTGAAACATTCACGTCGGTATTGATTGCAAAAGCTCCATACAAAATTCTTTTTGGAAAGCTTGAAGAGATTACGCAAATATTCGAGTTGATGTTCGCAAATATCATCAAAAACTTTGAAGGTAGTCTTTCAGAGTTTAGCTCTGCTAGAGACCTTGTTGAATCCATATTCTGAAAGTTAGAAAACTACCACTCAGGCAATTCCTCATATCTTCTGCACATAACAAAGTGATTGTCTTCGACCTCACGGAATTCTGGAATACTCGTTCTACATTCTTCCTCGCAATATTCGCACCTTCCACTGAATGGGCAACTTACAAGAGGTTGTGCGAGATCTGGAGGTTTTCCCGGAATGCCGCGTATTCTGAGTCCCTTCTCTTTCATCTTTCGAATGATTTCCATCGTTGGATTACTCATTATGAAAGCACGAGTGAAAGGATGTCCTGGCGAGTTCATGATTGTCGCAGTAGTTCCAAATTCAACAATCTTACCTGCTGTCATCACTGCTACTTTGTCACACGTTTGAGAGATTGTTCCCTGGTTATTACTGATCATTAGGAGAGAGAGGTCTGTCTCATTGCGAATTATCTGGATAGCATCAAGAATTCGTAACTGAATTGCCATATCTACAGCGGTTGTAGGCTCATCAGCAATCAACAGCCTGGGTTTGGGTATAAGTGCCATAGCTATCAGTACACGTTGGTCTTCGCCTACACTGAATTGGGCTGGCTTCATATCTTTTCGAATGTCTACATCACCAAGCTCAACAAGGTCTAGAGACTGTAGGACTCGCTTCATTACTTGCCATTCTGTAAGTGGATTATCATCATCATGTGCGCGGAGAACTTCCGCAGTCTGTTCTTCAAAGGTTGAATAGGGATTTAGTGACTTTGCTGACCCCTGAGGTACGTACGTGATTTCATTTCCACGAATTCTCCGATACTCCTTTTCATCCAAAGTAAGAAGATCTTTACCTCGGAACCAGAGGTGCCCTTCAACACCTGGTAGCTCCACTCCCATCTCTTCTGAGGTGAGCCCCTTCTTTTTCGCCTCATCTTTCAATTTCCAGAGACGTTTGTTCTCTACGTTTGCAGCAGTTGAAGAATAGTACCGGGAAAGATTGTCAAACATACCTAGGATTGCCATTGCAACCGAAGTCTTCCCTGCACCGGACTCCCCGAAGAGACCTACTGATTCTCCCTTTAGTATTTCAAAAGAGATGTCATTTACTCCTCTAATAAGACCGCTTTTCGAGGTGTAGAATGCTTTGAGATTCTCCACTCTAAGAGTAACATCGGAATCTTCGGTTGACATAATTTTTCAATAGAAATACCATTGAAATACTCTGTGGCTAGCGCATAAAACGAAAAGGAGTTCTGTTCGTGCCATTCACACATGTCGATACCATAGCTTTCCACTCTTCGCTGCTTTCTTCTCTGCTTTATACCATAACAGACCTCCCGCGAAGCTAATTGTGAGATTCATTAGATAGAACGGAATATAGAATAGATCTGTTGACCATCCTAGTTGAACTGCAAAGTCTGGAATGAAATGATTGATTGATGCATCAACTGAAATCCAATAATAGACAAGGGACATCCAGAATATCTGAAATAGTAAGATGTGATAAGATGCTCTTCCAACTTGTTGCACAAATTTCTCCACTCTACCACTTGCTTGTTGAGGTAGGTCGACCATTGCAATGAGGAACAGGACTGCAGCATAACCATAGAAAAGAAGAGTATAATCCCCACGAATGAAATTCTGAATCCACATAATGGTATAACCAAATCCACTCGGAATAGATGCAAAGAATCCAGTCACATAATCAACCATGAAAAATACACTAATTGGGAAGTACAGAAATAAGAACCAATTTCTCTGGTCCCGAATATTGTAACCCTTTGAAAACCACAAACCTAGTCCTACTGCTGGGAGATAGAAGAAGACACTGACCCGTATTGCAGAAACAATGAAACCCGCGAATTCTGTTTCTATTGGATATGGGAACCAAATGTACAAGATAGCTTGAAGGACTATCTCTGAAAGAAAACAGAGAACCAATGTTAAGGTAGGTTGCTTCTCAAATAGCCAATAGAGTGCAGGAAATACAACTATTGATCCAAACAACAATGCAATGAACCAATTACCTGGACCCCAGAACGGCAGAACACCTAGGAGTGTCTGATTATCAAAATTCAAAATCCCCGTATACAGACCAACCAAGATTGAACCCATGTATAACACTGCAAAGGGTAGTACGTAACGTACAATCTTCCCCTTGAAATACACCTTTGAATACAACTCTCTTAGAGTTGTTGCTCCACTATATTTGCAAGAATACGCCAGATTGAAACCCATCACTATAAGGAAAAATGGGATTGAGAGCCTTTCCCAGAATGTACTTCCCATCGCTCCCTTGATTTCCCATGTCAAACTATGATCCATTACTACAAATGCAATGGCGATAGCTTTCAAGACATCAAGTTGAAAGAAGTATGGCCTTTCAGTTTCAACTACTTGCTCGAGTTCAACATAAATCTCATCTAGAGCTGTTAGTGATTCAGAGTCAGCCACAAGGATTCGAATAATTCACCGATTGCCCGATAATATACTATCGCACATGCGCAATCCGTCTACTGATGAGGATGCATGATTCATCGCACCTACTAGTTAACTCCTTAAGGAGGATAAGACGGTGTGGCGGTTCAATACAGAGGTTCTCACACTATGGCATTTTTGAATCGCTCAGTTGCATCAGTATATCTTGCGTACGCTTGCATGGCGACTGCGCAAGCTATTAGCTGGCAATTTGCCACATTCTTTATCAAGCATGATCTAAGTGCCACTTCATTCTTGGAACTATCACTGGCATATGCGTTGCCGGCATTCATCATTATGGTGATGGCTCCAGTGTGGGGATCACTCTCGGATCGTTGGAAGAGACGTCGAGTATTCATGATTATTGGATTCATTGGATATGCATCGACATTCATCTTCTATGCTTTTGTAGCTGATATCCTCCAATACCTACTTGTAGCTGCTATTGGTGCGATCTTTTCGTCTGCGGCACTACCTATGGGTCAAGCTCATCTCACTACGAATGCTGACAACAAAGGTGAACGATTGGGATATTTTGTTGCAGCTCAATCTGCGGGATGGTTCTGTGGGGCGCTATCAAGCGGAATACTATACGACATTGTTGGGATGAGATATCTATTCATTGTTGCTGCTGCACTGTCACTGGGAGCTACTGCTAGTTCTGGCATTCTCATCAAAGACATTCCATTCAATGACGTAGCTGGAAAAACCCAGAAGAGCTTAATCGATATTATGAAGAAACCTGGAATGAGTCGCTTAACAGTTGCAGTTGCATTTAGTCAGATTGGAATGAATGCTATTGGAGCGTTTCTTGCTATTATGATTGTAGATGAACTAGGTGGAGTAACTGCATTCGTTGGAATCTCTAATTCAGTTGCAACCCTAATTGCTGTGATAATCACTGGTTACGTTGGAAAGATTATAGACCGCAGGGGTCCAATCAAGGTTCTAATAATTGCTTATTCTTCATATACAATATTTTCATTTCTTTTCGGACTCGTTACGGATCCAATAATTGCGACAATCATGTGGGCACTTCCTATCTATCCGCTGTCTTCAACGGCCACAGCTGCACTTGCGGCGTTCATAACTGGAGAAGACGAGAGAGGTCGAGCTATGTCTCTAGTTTACGGTGCACAAAATGCTGGCGGCTGGATTGGTCCGATCATTGGTGGGATTTTTGCAGAGTACGTATTCCTATCTGTCCAACCACTCGCTTTCATCAACTCCGCGTTCAACTTCATGGCATTGCTCTTAGTAATCTCATTACTTCGTACAATGGGTTCAGTGAAAGAACAGAAGGTCATTGATACCGACAATTTTCCTCCCCCATTTGAAATGCTAGATGAACTTTCCAAAGACGAATAATGTTGATATACTTCAATTTCGATTGGGGCTCATGTCAGATGGATGTACTGCAGGTGCCAAAATAATTGGCGATAGATACTATCTCCTTAAGAACCGCGATCTAATTTGGGGTGGATTTCGAGATACTCTTGTTTTCGAGAGTGATGTCTTTTTCATAACTGGAATCAATGTGGGTGATGGTGAATTTGGAGGTGCATCTTTTGGATTCAATCGATACGGTCTGGCTGCATGCAATACAACTGTTCTGATTACACCTCACAAACCATACGATATTCTTCTTGAGCGAATTCTAAGAGAAACGAAATCTATCGAGGATGCATTTGATATTGTTCAGAAAAACTTGGAAAGCGGAGAACGCTACCAATGGTGTAATTTCATTCTTGCATCCCCAGATGGAGTAGGCGCAATTGAGATTGGAGATGGAGTTGCTGTTTTGGAACAAGATCCAAAAATCATTACCAGAACGAATCACCATCTAGTACTTCCGACAACGGATATTCTGCGTCGTGCATCATTAGCCGAACGTGAAGCAGGAGGACCTTTGAGTACAAGTCAGCGGCGGCGTCAGGAAGCTGCAAAAATTTTCTTAGGTGCAACATCTATGATGGATATGACTCAATTGTTGAGCAATCATTCAGAAAGTCGCGGGTTTGATTCAATATGTCGTCATCTTTCGCCAAATCCTCGAACTGAACCCTATCGAGGTGAAACGGTCTATAGTTACATCGCAGAAGTTTCTGGTATAAATGATGATACACTTGAATTCAGACTCAACGTGACACCTGGCAATCCCTGTACTGGTATGTTCAAAGAATTCGTTATCGACTTTGACTCTCCTGAAAGTAAATTCAATGTACTAAACAATTATCCATAGGTTGCAATCGAGTAATATTTCAGTTGGATTCTTCAAGACTAATTTAGACGGTGATATTATGGAACCTGAAAAGTTTAAGGAAATTCTACGCGGATATTCTGTAACTACAACAACTCCCTTCTCATCTGATTTATCTACTATCGATGTAGAGGGAATCAATCGTAACCTCAAATTCCTTACAGATCACAAGGTTCCCCTTTTGATTCCTAATGGAAATACAGGAGAATTCTATTCTCTGTCCGAGCAAGAATGGTTTGAGGTTCTTACTGCTTCAGTTACCTCAGTCGGAAGTAAATCCACTATCATGTCTGGAGTAGGACATTCCATAAAAACGGCATTAGCACAAATTGAGAAAGCTAGGTCTCTTGGTGTCAGTGCCGTGATGATCATGTATCCTCAACATGTGTTTGTATCTGAGGACGGTGCATATGACTATTACAGATCAATTTTAAATAATGCTGAAGGAATGAACGTTGTGCTTTACAAGAAAGGCCCATTGCTCTCGGATGATGTGCTTAGAAAATTGATGCAATTCGATTCTCTTGTTGGAGTCAAGTATGCTTTTGGAAGGATTGTAGATTTTGCTAAAACCGTTCAAGATCTAGGTACATCAATAGTCTGGTCCTGCGGCACCGCTGAGCGGTTTGCTCCATTTTTCTGGATGGTAGGAGCCGAAGCTTTCACAAGTGGTCTTGGTAACTTTGCACCATCAGTCACTACGGATATGTATAATGCGCTCAAGACTGGTGACTATGTTAGAGCTATGGAAATTCAAAAAATGATCACTCCCCTTGAATTTTTGAGAGAAGGCCGAGGAAAGGCAAATAACGTCCCAGTTGTAAAGACCGCATTGGATCATGTTGGACTGGTTGGCGGCAAATGTAGACCACCAATTCATAGGCTCTCTGAAGATGAGCAAGAATCTATTATCAGATCCATCCAAGATTGGAATTTGTGAACGGATTTAGTACTCTGTTCAAAATAGAAACAATTCCTGCTGTTATATCAGACGGCTGGTAGAGGGGGTACAATTATTAACCAAATAATGTGTAAGCATATCGAGATGTAACTTTCTAGTCAATCAGTTATCGAGATAGAGTAGCTTAACTGACTTGCTTAGCAGCATCACAAATGGAAGTTAACAAAATGGAAGTAAATAGAGTCAACATTGAAGCCTTTGACAAAACAATCGAGAAAGCTAAAAAGGATTCGGAGTCCGCCCTCAAGACTTTGAAAGTAGAGGGCAAATGGAGATTGGGAGAGAAAGGACCTCAGTTTGAATCCGAACTCAAATACGAGAATGGCAGAGTAATTCTCTATGCTGATGAGCCTTCGTTCTTGGGTGGTGGCGGGACATCGGTAAATCCAATACAATATTGTTTATTCGGGATTGCGTCTTGTTTTGCTGCGACATTTGCGAAATGGGCAGCTATAGAGGGTGTTGAACTTGAAGAATTGACTGTCACGGCTAAGGCAGATCTCGACATGTCAATAAGTTTTGGTGTGGCAGATAATCCGATTCTCAACAAAATGACCTTGAGTGTAAACGCAAAGACCGAAGCAAGTGATGAGGAAGTAGACAAGATACGTCAAATCACTGTGAAACGATGCCCAGCATATTATTGTCTAACTGAGGCCGTGACTCCTGAGATCATTGTTACGAAAGAGTGAATTGGTGAGGGAAAGCAATAATGAGCTGTTGCCAATGTCAAGGCATTGAGTCCAAGTTCGATCAGAAGAGAGCAGCTAGGGAACTCAAACAGTATCGTAAAGCAGGTCCATCCAAGAACACTAACATGTTGATTGATGCGCTCAAAGAAGAAGACATCTCCGGAATGACACACCTAGACATTGGAGGTGGAGTGGGGACCATTCAGCATGAACTTCTGAAGGCGGGTGTGAGCAGCTGTTTCAATGTGGAAGCCTCATTGGCATATGTCAAAGCTGTAAAAGAAGAAGCAACCCGTCAAGGACACGCAGACAGTATAAGTCATCTACATGGCAACTTCATTGACCTTGCCAAGGACGTCCCTCAACGGGATATTGTTACGTTGGATCGGGTCATCTGTTGCTACCACGATGTGAGTGCTCTTGTTGGTCTTTCTTCAGAACGAGCGGAAAGAATGTACGGTGTTGTGTATCCCCGAAACACATGGTGGACAAGGATTCTCTGTGCCCTCGCGAATCTCCAATTTCGAATTCAACGAAATCCGTTTCGAACTTTCATCCACCCAACTGAGGTAGTTGAAGAGATTGTTCGTTCCAAGGGCTTTGTGCGGCGGTTCTTCCATGAGGCGCGTCAGTGGCAGGTTGTTGTTTACGAGCGCGTTCATCCATAGTGGACTATTCCTCCCAAATGAATGTGTGATTACATTGGTCATGACCTTCCATCAATGTCTTTGAACGTTCCAGTCTGAGATTTGGATTCATAGTCTGAATGAAGACGTGATCCACATCACACCCAATGATCTTACCAAGGTCCTCAGCACCAAGATCTCGAAATGTTTTCGCAAAAAGACATTCTGAATACTTGCATTGAAGCTCTGTTTTTGTTTCATGTGGAAACTCGACTGTCACGAGGTTAGAGAATTGGTCCCCATACGAAACAGTCTTCCAGTAGTCTTTGAACTCTTCGAAGTTCGCTGCTCGTTGGTCTCCTACTGAATTGATGCTTGAACGCTCACTCCATGTTCTCAACGCAGCTGTAAGCTGTTCTTCGGGAACTGTTTTTTCCAATTCCCTGTAGAATTCAACAACTCTCGAATACACATTCTGATAATAGCGTTCGTATGTGGTTTCAAGTTTATTTTGGAATTTGTGTGTTTGCTCATCTGTCATGAAAATATCTTCAGCTTCTATATAATAAACTGAATCGGACGACGCAAGATTTAGCTTCAAGTATAATATAATGTTGAATTATCCGTAATTATTCTTTAGTACTTGAGTTGCAAAATTTATTACGAGACCTCTCTTCGTTTCATAGAGAACATTAAGGAACGGAATTCTATGAAGACAATGCGATTAGGAAAAACTGAACTCGATGTGTCCAGAGTAGGTATTGGTGGAATTCCAATTCTCAGGATGGATGAGGCAGATGCTATCGATATCATAAGATATGCAGCTGATTTAGGAATCACTTTCTTTGACACTGCGAATGGTTATACAAGCTCAAAGACTACTAGCGAAGAGATAATTGGAAAAGGAGTAGCCGATCGAAGAGAGAAGGTTGTCATAGCTACAAAGACGGCGGTTCGAACCCAAAAGGGCGCATTGAAACATCTAGAGTTGAGTTTGAAACGACTGGCAACCGACTACATCGATATATGGCAATTTCATGGTGTAAACAACGATAAGGCGTACAAGAGGATTATGGCAAAGGATGGTGCAATGGCGACTGCAAAGGAAGCACTTGAAACAGGAGCCATTCGTCATATCGGTTTTAGCAGTCATTCAATAGATACAGCTCTCAAGATGGTGGAGTCGGGTAAGTTCGAAACTGTTCAATTTCCTATTAACTTCGTGAATAACGAAGCGGTGGATGAATTGGTTCCTTTAACAGAGAAATTGGATGTGGGCTTCATCGGTATGAAACCTTTTGCCGGTGGAAACCTGCGCCATGCTGACTTAGCAATAAAGTATCTACTTCAATTCGATAATGTTCTTCCAGATCCTGGTGTACAGAGATTTCAAGAATTGATACAAATTGTAGACATTGTCGAAGGCTCGTGGGATCTCACACCTTATGATGAAAAACGTATCAAAGAGAAGAGAGATGAATTAGGAACTAGGTTCTGTCGATGGTGTGAGTATTGCATGCCTTGTCCCAATGGTGTGACAATATCTTGGGTTATGAATGCACAGCTGGTTCCTAGCTACGGTGATAGATATTACAATAACACAGCCAAAGCAATAGAAACCGCCAAGAACTGCGTTCAGTGCGGAGAATGTGAAACGAAGTGTCCATATGAACTTCCAATCATGGAAACACTTGCAGAGAATGTCGAGTACTTTGGAAAACTTGAACCACCAATGAGTTATTCTAGTGAACCTACTGAAACAACTGAAACTCCCGAGTGATTACATATAGCTTCTACTTGTTCGAATCTCCAAGTCCTTTGAACAGAAGGAACATCGGGCCTCTTCATCACCAATCCATTCCAAGCTTCGGATTGAGATTTCATTCTGACATTCAGGGCATTGTAGAGGTATCTGGATAACTTGCCACTGTTTCTGTTTAGCAATCTGTTTGTATGATGTTTGGTATGAAGTTGCATATGCCCAAACTATTACACCTGGACCGAATGAGATGAGAAGAATAGCAACCACTAGTGCAGATATCCACAAGTATAGCTGTTCAATAAAATCTCCATAGATCAAAATTTGGAAGTAGTACCAGAAAGCGTACACTCCAATGAGAATCATCAAAATGCCAATTATGAATGGTACTCTTCTCATCTTACACTCTCCCACTTCATTTCAGAGACACATTACTTCCGTTGATGAATACCTGGTCAACCTTACTGTAGAAATCAAAGGGGTCTCCTGACCAGATGACAATGTCTGCATCTTTACCAGACTCCAATGAGCCAACTAAGTCATCGATCCTTAACGCCTCAGCAGGATTTATGGTTACACATTTGAGAGCATCTTCTCTACTCATTCCTTCCTTGATTACATTCATCGGGAGAATGGGGAAGTAGTTCATAGGAGTGAGGGAGTCAGTCTGCAAACATACTTTGACACCTGCCTTGTTCAAATCTACGGCGGTTTTGAATCCTCTTTCACGAGTTTCAGGTTTACTTGTCCACATGATTGTAGGTCCAATGACTGCGGGAAACTTGGACTTGGCAACTAGTTTTAGAATCTTGTGCCCTTCAGTGCAGTGGATGAGGACCACATCAATATCGAATTCTTTAGCAATTCTAATCACGGTAGCAATATCGTCTGCTCGATGTGCATGAGCATGGATTGGGATTTCTCGATTGATTACCTTGATCAGAGTTTCGAGACCTAGGTCTCTCTTTGGTGGATTCGGAGGAGTTTCAGCTTTCTTCTTTGCTTCTTCTGCTTTATCTAGATAAGCTTGTAGTTCTCTCTTGTGATTTATTGCGTCAACAAGGGCTTTCCTCAGAAGCGAAGCAACTCCCATTCTTGTTGATGGTGTTCTCTTCTCAGCACCATGCACACGTTTTGGATTCTCACCAAAGGCAACTTTCAATCCTGATGGTGCCTTTACAATCATCTCATCAACAACAGCGGCTCCCGTTGGTTTGATTACAAAAGCCTCTCCTGAAATTACATTACCAGAACCTGGTCCAGTATTAATGCAAGTAACTCCACCTATCAAGACCTCTTTCAATGAAGGCTCGTCTGGATTGAATGAGTCAATACCTCTCATTTCTGGAGTTACAGGTTTTGTCATCTCATTGCCATCAGCTCCCGCCCAACCTATTGAACCGTCAAAGAGACCCTGATGGGTATGTGCATCTATGAATCCAGGAACTACAAACTTTCCTTCTGCATCGATAGTCTTCGTTCCTTTTGGAATAACAACGGTCTTACCAATTTCTTTGATTTTCTTGTCAAATAGAATTGTACCGCCTTTGATGAGTCCATTAACTGGACAGAAAATTGTTGCATTGATGATTGCTTTCACTTGTTATTATCCTCCGATAATGCGATGAGCATCTTCGGTAAAAGAAAAGTGTTCTCATACAAATGATTACTCACTCAGATTGAATTTCACGGATATGCGCAGACCAGCCTGCAACACGTGCTAACGCAAAGAGTGTAGTATTGAACTCTGGTGAGAATCCAAATGTTGCATATGTTGCAGCATTGTATAGATCTACGTTAGGATGTGCCTGAATACCTTTGAGTTCTGAAAGAAGTCTACTTCCCTCATGTGTAACTCTTTCAATTACTTCGATAAACCATTGATTGTCTGTGCCAGTTGCTCGACGATGAAGCATCTCTTTCAAGAACAAAGCACGTGGATCAAAACCCCGATACATACGATGACCCATCCCGAAGATCTTGTTTCCATCTTCGATCCGCTGTCTAAGATAATTGGTAACATCTTCATGGTTTCTGATTTCTTTGAACATTCTAACTGCTTCAGTTCCTGCTCCATGATGGAGAACACCAACATGTTCAGTTAGAGCTGCGGTCAAGCTCTTCGAAATGGACTTGCCTTCTGAGATAGCAGTGCTTAATCCAGTGAGTGAAGGATTGTCTGGATCATCCATATGGAGAATCAGACATGATTGAAAATCACTGATGTCTTGTTCGGATGATTTCTTTCCTGTAGTCATCCAGAGGAGATTTGCTGCATGATACAAGTATGGATCTTGGGACCTCATTTCAACTCCAGTAGATTTAGTTAGTGATGAAGCTGTGACGATTGCTGATAGTGACACAAATGCAAGAAATGCATCTTCCAAGTTCAATGAATTTTCTGAAATGATTGAATCCATTTTACGGGTAAGCGACTGGAGTGATTCCATATCCTTAGAGTAGAGGTTTCTAAATGAAATCATCTTACTTCTAGTTACTCTACGTTGTTTTGAAGTTGGAAGTGAACCGTGCAAGAGCAGGTAGAATACTGACTCATAATCTAATTCTCTTACTAACTTGACTACGTTGATTCCTCTAAAAAAAAGCTGATTTGTCGAAGAGTCAATTCTACTTATCGGCTCCATGGATATTATCAATCTCCAGCAGTAAAAGAAAGAAGAGTTCCCCCTCAGAGGGAACTCAGTTCTTATTTCAAATCACATTCTCTTTGCAACGAATGCTGCAAGGTCGCCCATTCTTGTAGCATAACCCTGCTCATTGTCGTACCAGCCTAGAACCTTCACCATATTTCCCATTACTGTTGTAAAAGCAGAATCAAAACTGCACGAATGGGGGTCACCAATGAAGTCCGAAGAAACCAGTGGTTCATCTATGTATTGAAGATATGGAGCAAGACTACCGCTTTCTGCTGCTTTCTTGAAGGCTGCATTTACGGAATCTTCAGTGGCTTCTTTCTCAACAACTACGTTGAGATCTACAACTGACGCATCCATGACTGGAACTCGCATTGCCATTCCATCTAACTTACCTTTTGCCTTAGGATAGACAAGACCAATTGCTTTTGCCGCTCCAGTTGTGGTTGGGATAATGTTCCAACAAGCTGCACGAGCTCTTCTCAGATCACTGTGGGGCATATCGAGCATCCGCTGATCGTTAGTCACTGCATGAATTGTCGTCATGAGACCTTTCTCAAGACCAAAGGATTCATCCATTACCTTGACTAGTGGTGCTAAACAGTTGGTAGTGCATGATGCATTTGAGATTACATGATGACTATCCGGATCATATCCTTCATCATTCACACCCAAGACAACTGTAAACATCTCACCTTTACCTGGAGCACTCAGTAGAACTTTCTTCGCTCCTGCTGTGATGTGTTTCTCAGCGTCCTCTCTCTTTCGGAAGAAACCTGTTGATTCAACAACAATGTCAACTCCTAATTCTTTCCAAGGAAGCTTTGCAGGGTCTCTCTCTGAAAGCACCTTGATTTCATCACCATTCACAGTAATTTTGCCTTGTCCTGTTTCAACAGTACCATCAAAGCGACCCATCACTGTATCGTAGCGCAAAAGATGGCCAAGGGTCTTTTCATCAGTGAGATCGTTTGCAGCAACAATATCAAAATCCTTGTTGCCTTGAACTGCTCTCAAGAATCCTCTGCCAATCCTTCCAAATCCGTTTATTCCAACACGAACTACCATGAGAATGCACACTCTCGTATCTGGTATGACTACATTCCGAGAATCGTTTGTTATATTCCTTGTGTCTGTTACACCGTTTATTTTTCGGACATCATTCTAGTTCGTTCATACTGTCTCATGCCATGAATATAGATTGGAATTAATATGAATCCTGAGAGACCTACCAGAATGAATGGTGCAGTAGGATCTAGAAAATCCCAGAGGAGACCCCCGACTAGTGGTGCTGAGAATCGAGAAAAGCCCATAGCTGCCTCAAACATTCCAAATCCTTCACTTGCTCTCCCTTCATATGCAGAACCAAAAACCGATGACATCACTGTGTATGCCATTATACCTGTTACACTTCCAATACTGAATAGAATGGCGATTGAAAGAAGATTGTACGGGAAGGGAAGAAGACTCGGCATGAATACTAGCGCAAGTGTACTAATAGCTCCAATGAGCACTGCTGCTGAAACGATGACTATCTTGTTCTTGTTATCAGCAATTCTTCCTAACTGCCCTCCAAACATTCCAGATAATATTCCCCCAGGCAAATAGATGAGTGCTATAGTAGTTAGATCGGATGTGAACATTTCAATGATATAGAGTTCAACAAAAGGTGAAAGAAGCGCACTGATGAACGTATCAATTGCAGCTGCAAGAACCAATGCTGCAATTCCCAAGCTGATTAGACTTTTAGATCCAATAGAAGTTATCTGGCTCTTGATGGTTTCTAAGGGAGGTCTGTTGGTGATTACGATTAAACCACCAATGAGATTCATTACAGCAAAGAACAGAAAGACAAGGACTATTCCAGAGTCAAAAGAAAATATTATCGTGAAGCCAATGAAAGCACCAACCACACTTCCCTTACCGTTTGCAGCCGATCGTTTTCCAAATGCCTCAGCTCTATTCTCATGCAGTACACGTTCGGAGATTTCTGCATCGCTTCCGACCTTGTAAAATGCCGCTCCGAGACCCCAGAGAAGGCTATTGAAAATTAGGATGTACTTGTCACCCATTACGATAGAAATTGCCATACCTGTATATGCAATAGCTCTCACCAACGAACCAATGAAGATTGAGCTTCGTCGACGACCTCTCTTTGCAATTTTCCCAACAACAGGTGAAAAGATTGCTAGGCCTAGAGTTAGTAAGGAAAAGATCAAAGCAACCTCTGTAGCAGTTGCTCCCATACTCCCATAGGCTATTATTGGAATCAGGAAGCTCACGACAAAGAATCCTAGGCTGCAGAAGAAAGCTGAATTGTAGACTGAAGTGAGGGCTTTCCAATCACTACTCTGTGGCGCATCTTCGATCATCGTTCTCCTGTTAAAAAAAACCTGAGTGCTGATAAGCCTGTATCTCAGAGTATTTGTCAGATATTCTGTTGCCTTGGCAATCTGACTTCTAAAAAGAAGAAGATACTGGAAGTCTCCGTACGAAATTCGCAGCAGACTCCAGCTTTATTCTAATCAAACCAACATGCAACGAAGTGCCCATCTGCAACTTCTTGCAACTGTGGTTCATCTGGTTTGCATTGAGCTCCAAATTCCTGACATCTCGGCTTGAATCGGCAGCCTGGCGGTAAGTCGATGGGTGTTGGAGTTTCTCCAGGTAGCATGATTCGTTCTCTTTCGATGGTTGGATCTGGAATTGGAATATTCGAAACCAATGCTTTGGTGTAGGGATGTTGAGGTGACTGAATAACATCTTCCATGGGTCCCATCTCTGCAATCCTTCCCAGATACATTATGATCAGATAATCACCAACGTATCTAGCCTGGGCCAGATCATGAGTGATGAAGATGTATGTCAGGTCTTTCTCCTTCTGCAAATCCGTCATGAGGTTCATGACCTCAGTTCGAATACTAGCATCCAGCATTGAAACCGGTTCGTCAGCGATGATCAACTCGGGTTTCAGAATGAGTGATCGCGCAATCGCAATCCTTTGAAGCTGACCTCCAGACAACTCATGTGTATATCTTGTTGCAAAGTCTTCTGCTGGGACAAGTCTAACATCTTCAAGAGCAGATATTACCTTGTCGTGGAGAACCTCATCACTTTCCTCAAGCTTGTGGATGTTCAATCCTTCACCAACTAGGTCTATCACAGTATGCCTTGGATCAAGCACTTCGAATGGGTTCTGGAAGATAATCTGCATTTTCAATCGCAACTCATTGAGTTCGAGTCGATTCATTTCAAAGATATTTTCGTCCTTGAAATAGGCAGCACCTCCAGATGGTTTGATAAGACGAAGTATTGTACGGGCAAGGGTTGTCTTTCCACATCCTGATTCACCAGCAATAGCGATTGATGCGCCTTTCTCAATGTTAAAGCTAACATTGTCGACCGCTTTCACATATTTTTGTCCCCCTCTGAAGGAAAACAGACCACTTCTAACTGGGAACCACTTTCTGACTTCTTCTACTCTGAGAATTGGTTCTGATGCCATTATGCACCACCTCCAAGATCAAGCTCACCCGCAAAGTGACATTTTGCAAAATGTCCATCTGTAACTTCTGTGTATTCAGGAACATCAGTTTCACACCTCGCCTGTGCAAAAGGACATCGTGGATGGAATCTACAGCCTTTTGGAATACTGAGAAGATTGGGTGGAGACCCGGGTATGAACTCCAGTCTCTTCTTGGGTCCTACAACACTTGGAAATGCTCCTATGAGCTTGTATGAATAGGGATGTACACTTCGCTTGAAGACATCTTCAGCTGTTCCCCACTCCACCAGATTGCCAGCATACATGATACCTACGTCATGACAATTCTCTGCGACAACAGACAAGTCGTGAGTGATGAAGAGAACTGCTAGGTTATACTTATCCTGCAATTTTCTCAATAAGTCAAGTATCTTGTTCTGTACAATGACATCCAGTGCTGTAACAGGTTCATCAGCTATAATTAGCTGAGGATCGCAGGCAAGTGCTTGAGCAATGATTGCTCGCTGTAACATTCCTCCACTAAACTCATGAGGATAGTCAGTTTGTCTTTCAGGTTTCAACCCAACTTCATCAAATAGGTCATTCACGATTTGAACCGCTTCATCCTGTGAAAAATCATCTTTCTCTTGGATGACTTCCACTATCTGCTTGCCGATTCGTAGAACTGGATTGAACGCATTCATAGCATATTGGAAGACGATTGATGCCTTCTTCCACCTAAGTTGCCTCATTTCTTCATCTGAGAGTTCGGTAAGTTCAACGCCACCGAGGTTAATACTCCCTCTTGCAATCTTGCCATTCTCTGCTAGAATGCGCATGATGCTATAGGCAGTTGTCGTCTTTCCACAGCCAGATTCTCCTGCTAATCCAAGAGTTCTCCTAGCTGAAATGTCAAAACTGACACCATCAACCGCTTTGAGCTCTTTATCGCCAAGATAGTAGTATGTTGCCAGGTCTTTAACCTGAAGGACTGGGTCGTTTGACGCCATCGATTAACGCCTCCCTCGTAATCGTGGATTGACAACTTTGTCTGCTGTATGACTGATGAAGACAAAGCCGAGCGTTGTTAGCATTATTAGCAAACCTGGAGGCATGAACCACCACCACTTGTTTGCCAATAGAGCTGCGTTCTTCCATGCCCAGTGTAGTATGATTCCCCAGCTAGGTTGACCGTGAATGTCAACAAAGCCTAGGAATGCAATTCCTGCTTCACTGAGTATAGCAGTGACAACTCCCAATATCATATTTGCAAGGATAAGTGGAAGGGTGTTTGGTAAGATGTGATGAATGAGAATATATCCATCACTCGCACCAAGTGCGTGTGCCGCCTCTGTAAGAGGCCGCTCTCGTAAGGAAAGTGCCTCACTCCGCACCATTCTTGCGGTACCTGTCCAACCTAGTATTGCTATTACAATGATGACATTCTGTAATCCTTGACCAAACAGCAATAGGAATATCAGCATCAAAGGTAGAGTTGGCAGGCAAAGGAAAACATCAGTAATCCTCATGAGAATGACATCAAGGATACCACCATAGTATCCAGAAAGAAGACCAACAGTGGTTCCCAAGAATACTGCAATCATTGCTGCTGCAAATCCAATCAGAAGAGAGATTTGCGAACCATAGATAACCCGACTAAAGATGTCCGCGCCGTTCTGATTCGTACCTAGAAGGTGTTCCGGACTTGGAGGTTGATGTAATTGATCCAGAAGAATAGGTGCATCACTGGGATTTTCCCAATAGTACGGTGCAATAACGGGTGCAAATACTGCCATGATTACTATTGACCCAATGATAACCAAACCCAAAAGTCCCATTGGATGGTACAGAAATTCTCTCCAGAATGATTCGATGCTAGGTCTCATATTCCAGAGGTCTCTGATCACCTTTGGTAGGAATAGATACAGTGGGATTACTACCAATAGTCCTGGCGCAAGCGATACTATTCCTGCACCTATAGGTGTGAGGAAACTCGAAAGTGGTGAAGAGAAAGCTGGAGACATTGCAAAGCTAAAACCAGTGAGTAGTATTGTTGCTGCAATGACTATAATTACATTGACGATGAAAACAAATCCTAAGATATTTAGTTCCTGTGATTCACTCGGTTTCCAGAGATATACACTAAAGACTGCCAGTATACCTATTCCTACAGTAATGAGAAATTGTCCAAACATCAGTGAAAGGACTATTCCTACAATTCCTGCTCTATAGATAGTTAGATCCCTTTCTTCCCAGTTTACTAGGAATGTGGGATTCCATAAGAACATTGCAAAGGTCAAAATTATCCCGATTCCTAAACCAAACATGACGTAGACCAGCATATTGGCAGTGACCATCAATAACTTCTGGATGATCCTCCCAGGTCGATGGAGGTACATCTTCTCTCCTAATAATCCGAACCAAATTGAAACTGCAAGACATAACATAGCAGTTGCTCTTATTGCCATGACGTACGTAGGAACGGGTTCAGTTCCTACTAATTCTGCAACACCTGCATGTGAAATTGCCAAGTTCTGTGCTAGACCAACAATGAACATATCCATCACTAATAGAAGAGCTAGTGTGATGAGCAGGAATGCACCTATGGACACTATCGAAAGATGTATTGGTTTCCTCTGAGATTTCATTTCAATCGAATCTTTAGTATCAAGTATTTCTTCATTCATTCTCAATACAGCTCCTCAATATCTAATCCTCGGGTCCAGATACAGATATGAAATATCCGCAACAAAATTCGAAATCACTGCTATCGTTGCTAGGAATAAGAAAACACCTTGCAACACTGGATAGTCTACGGATAATACCGCGTTATACGTCAGTAAACCTAGTCCGCTCCAAGTGAAAACATATTCCGTCATCATTGCCCCACTAATGAGATACGGCATGTTCACCGCAATCACACTCACCATTGGTAACATTGCATTTCGCATTGCATGTCCATACAGAATTGTTCGTTCTTTGAGACCCTTTGCTCTAGCTGCTAGAATATAATCTTGTGTGAATACATCTAGCACTGTATCTCTCATAATAAGATAGAAGCCACCAATAAAGGAGAGTGTCAAGACAATTAATGGTGCTATCATATGATGTAGGTAGTCAAACATGTATGGGAGGAACTCTGTATGTACAACTCCTCTAGTGATAGTTCCCGCAATAGGAAGCAAACCTGCTACGAATCCTACGTAGTATAAAATGAGTATTCCGATCCAGAAGACTGGTAATGCATAAGCTACTAGGAAGGCGACAGTGGAACCAGTATCAACTAATGAATCTCTTCTTGCTGCTGCATAGACACCAACTGCCATTCCAATGATAATTGATAAAACCAATGATGCTCCCATCAGGACAAAAGTATTGGTGAATCTATATGCGAAGATGGTTTGTATCACTGGCTCACCCTGGTGTTGGAATGAGTAGCCTAGATCACCTTGGAAGAGATTGACTAGATATAGCCAATATTGTTCAATCATGGGTTTATCTAATCCAAACCTCTCAACAACTGCAATTCTAAGCTCTGGTGCTAACCCCTCACCAATCAAGGCTTGACGAGGATCACCCGGCATTACTCTGAAGATAATGAAATTGAGCGTGATAATAATGAACCAAATTGCTATTGTCTGAAGCGCTCGTTGACCAATATATCTCCATGTACTTGTGGACTTTTCATTAGACATTGTCCGGACTCCTTTACTGCGAATATATTCACTAACACTGAATAACCTCCTTAAAGACTATCGGACTAGGTAAGATATTGATGGAACAATCGCTGTGAGTGTTTTATTTCACGTATTATCTATACTTTGAAGTATTTGAAAAAGAAAAGGGGGAAGGGACCCAAAGGTCCCTTGTTAAACTAGACGATTATCTTCTCTTCAGAATCATGAAGATTACGATAATACCGACGATAGCACCTGCGCCAATGATTATGTATAGTGTATAATCTACGGTAGCTGGTAGGATACCAGTACCATCATCATACATGAATACTATTGAACGCGGATTGAAGGCTGTGAAGGGTCCTCCTGCGGGAGTTGTGA
>JAEOSL010000019.1 GCA_016840385.1 Candidatus Thorarchaeota archaeon
ATGGATACCGAGCCCGTACACGTAGCCTGATGAGCAAGAGAGTTCGCTCAAGAGGTCTAAGTTCACCAAGTAAGGTGCTTATAGACTATGAAGTAGGGCAGAGGGTGGACATTGTAATCAACCCAGGTTTCCACAAGGGAATGCCACATAGAAGGTATCAAGGTAGAACTGGCAAAGTTACTGCTTTGAGAGGGCGAGCACTCGTTGTTGATGTTAGTCTTGGAAAAGCAATGAAGACTCTTATCATTAGACGTGAGCATCTCCAACCAAGTAGAGGCTGAGTGATTAAGAATGCCCAAGGAGATAATCAGCGAAGAAGAAATTACCCTTCCTCAAGTCAAGAAGATTTTGACTCAGAGGTCAAAGGAAGGAGAGCTGTCATTTCAGCAATCAATAACTCTTGAACATGCTTCATCTTTTGCAAAGATGGCACCTGCAGTATCTGCAAAACTAGTAGAGAAATTGATGAAGGATTACAAAATCTCAAGAGCCCAAGCAGTTCAAATTGTTAACATAGCTCCAATTAATCCAGAGGAGCTGAAAACAATAGTCGATGCGCGTTCTACAGACCTAACTGATGAACAACTCATCGAAATTGTAGATCTTGTCATCAACAAAAGATCCTAGTTAATCACCTCAAATTTCTATTAGTTATTGCGCGCAGAACACCAATCATAGAATTCGTGGTCCGATTAGTTTTTATCATTACCCGACAGTAAATACAGTAATGTGCCCGAGTAGAACTGGAAGTGAATATGAATGGAAGGACAACAAAACAGGCAGTTTGAAACACATGCTTACGTCCTGTCAATCGTTCCTCCGAAAGAGTTCTTTCGTGATTCTCGACCACGTGGGGACACGGTGATACAGGGCATTGGAGAATCTCATTTTACACTTCTTGAGATGATACCTCACAGAGGAGTAAAACCACATCCTCAGGAACGTGTTTCCATTGAACGGAACGCTAAGAGCAAGATTGACCACGTCAGAAGACGCATTTTCTTCGAGGATCTTGTTCCTGAAAGCGTCACTGAACTTCCTCTAGTCATAGAGATGATAGTAACAAAGCATGAGCACAAATTTGTGCAATTCTTCAACGAGGCAGCTCCATTAACTACTAGGATGCATTCACTTCAGTTGCTCCCTGGAATTGGGCAGACACTGATGTGGGCAATTTTAGAAGAGAGAAAACGGGATCCCTTCAAGAACTTTGAAGACATAGCAGCTAGGACAAAGCTGCAGAACCCAAAGAAAGTCATAACAGCTCGTATAATCGATGAACTCCGGGAAGAGGTTAAACGTTGGCTATTTGTACGACCTCCAAAACGTGATGACGACGAGAATGACCGATCACGTCCACCTAGAAGGTAAATCTACCAGTACGCAGGTGAGTTTCCTGTCAGACGATGAAATCCGTGCAATTCTCAAGAGATACAAGGTGAGACCTACAAAGAAACATGGTCAGAGTTTTCTCAAGAGTCAGAATATAGCTAGGAACATAGTTGGTGCCGCAGAAGTAACAAAAGAGGATACTATTCTAGAGATAGGTGGGGGACTTGGTATTCTCACGAAGCAACTTGTACAGGAAGCCAAGTACGTCTATGTTGTTGAGATAAATTCTGGACTTGTAAAAGCTCTCGGTGATCTGTTCACTGATTGTGATAATGTTAGTATCATTGAGGGAGATGCTCTCAAGGTCCCCCTTCCAGAAGTCACAAAAGTTGTGTCCAATTTGCCATACAGTATCTCATCAGAGATTACTTTCAGAATGCTACGGGAACTTGAATTTGAGCAAGCAATTCTCATGTATCAGAAAGAATTTGCTCAGAGACTGCATGCAACTCCGGGAACCTCCGAATATTCTAGACTTTCAGTTAACATCGGATACCAAGCAGAAGTTGAACATCTGATGGATGTTCCAGCAGACATGTTTTACCCAATACCCGCAGTAGACTCTGTCGTTGTAAGACTGAAACATTACACTCAGGGACCTCGTGCAAAGAATGATGATGTGTTCTTCTGGATGATCAATGGTATCTTTCCTTATCCTAACAAACATTTGAGAAAGGCATTGAGAATCTGGTTTCGAAACCTGAAAGTGGACAAAAACTTGGCTGATGTTGTACTTGAATCCTGCAAAGAGTATCCAAAGGGAGATGAACGACTGAGAACTATTGCCATTGATAAATTAGTGAATCTTTCTGATTCACTTCTCCATTTGATTGAAGCAGGAGATCTTCCAGATCCGCGAGGGAGCAAGTTGTGAGCGAATCTTTTGATTTCGATGTTTGGCAAGGGGTCTATGAACCAGCAGCAGATACCTATCTCCTATTAGATGCAATAACAATCAATCCTACGGACTCAGTACTAGATGTAGGCTGTGGAGCAGGATTAGCATCACTTGTTGCAGCTTCAAAGGCAAAACGAGTAGTTAGCATTGACATCTCATTCCTAGCAGTTAGAAATACATCAGAGAATCTTAGAAAAAATGGATTAGAACAGAATGTATCAGTTCTTCAATCGGATCTCTTCATCGGTCTATCAGATGATGTGAAGTTCACAATGATGATGTTCAACCCACCTTATCTCCCAGCAGATGATATGAACACTGAGATGGACCATGCCCTAATAGGGGGACCAGAAGGGTCAGAACTAACAGAAAGATTCGTGAAAGAAGCGGCAACCCATATGGTAAACAATGGAAGACTCTATGTTGTTGTTTCATCTCTTGCTAACACTGATGCAATTATCAAGACGTTTAATGAGAATAATTTCCAAGTTGAGCAAGTAAATGAAACACCATTGTTCTTTGAAAAGATACAAGTGTTAAAAGGTGTCTTCAAAGGACACAAGGAAACCGTTTTATAACACTCCTGTGGAGCTTCCTGAAAGCAACCAGGAAACCGAGAGGGTACTGGCCATGTCAGAAAAGAAAACTACTAAGAAGCCTGCAAAAAAGGCAGCAGCAAAACCAAAGGCTGCCGCTAAAAAGACAACAAAGAAGACAACTGCTAAGAAAGCCCCAGCCAAAAAAGCTGCTACAAAAGTTGAAACAGTAGTTAAGGATAAGAGCATGGTCTATCTCGATTTCACCGCGAGTACAAAGGGTGACGATATCATCTTTGATACAACTCATCTTGAGGTTGCGAAGGAAGAGGGTCTATTCAGAGAAAATGACCGCTATGAACCCGCATTAGTAGTAGTTGGTTGGAACTGGCTTCTTGCAGCAGTCGAAGAAGAACTCGTTGGCTTGAAAATTGGAGAATCAAAGACCATTGAAGTTCCTCCTGAAAAAGGAGCAGGTGTTAGAGACCCTACCAAGATCAAGAAGATTGCAAAAGTGAAACTTGCTAAACATGGCGCAAGAGGATACAAGGGTGAAGAAATCAAGTTCGGAAATGAGCGAGGCATCGTAACTTCAGACCTTGGTCGTACAGTTAGAGTCGACTTCAACAGCCCATTTGCTGGAAAAACCCTTGTCTATGATGTTATCATCAGAGAGATAGTTTCTGATAAGACCGAGAAACTCAAGGCAGTCCTTCGCCGCAGAATCCCAGGAATTCCTGAGGATAGATATGATGTCACTATGAAGAAGAAGGTCGTAACTGTTGAACTACCTCAAGAAACAAGATACATTGAGAACATTCAGTATGGTGAGATTGGTATGGCATCTGACATACTCAAGGCAGATGATAATATCGAAGAGGTCAGAATCGTAACCTCATTCAAACGACCAGAGCCACCAAAAGAGAATACAACCTGATAGGTCGACGCGCAATTTCTATGTTCACTGAGAAAACCTTAATAACACTCTTCAAAGACGGGTGCCTGTCACTTGTTCTCTACGATTCATTTCTTAGAAGGAGTCAATAACCATGGAACCTGAGATGCAACCCCCAGCTGAACTAAAGACTGGAACAACTACACTTGGAATGATTGCTAAAGACTGCGTAGTTTTAGCTAGTGATCAGAGAGCTACAATGGGTTTTCTGATTGCAAACAAGACAGCAAAGAAGATCTTCAAGATCACAAACCGTATAGGTGCGACAATTGCAGGATCCGTTGCAGACGCACAAAATATCATGGATCTCTTGACAGCAGAAGCCAAACTTTTTGAAATTCAGAGAGGCAGGCCAATCCGTGTCAAGGCATTAACCCGTCTTCTTAGTAATATCATGTTCCAAGGCCGTGGCGGCTACATGTTGGCATGTGTCGTCGGAGGATTTGATGATGAAGGCGCACAAGTCTATTATACAGACTACGTGGGCAGTGTCATTCCTGACAAGTTTGTATCTACTGGTTCTGGATCTCCAGTAGCTCTAGGTGTTCTGGAAGCAGAATACAAAGAAGACCTTCCTAAGAAAAAGGCAATCGAACTTGGCGTTCGTGCAGTCGCAGCAGCTATCGAGCGAGATGCCGCTTCAGGCAACTCTATCCTAGTTAGTGTGATTGACAAAGATGGTTACCAGGTAATCCCAAAGGACACCATCATGAAGATTTGGAAAGGACCATAGTGACAGTGTTTCTTACACTCGTAGCACGTTAAACTGCTACACCTGTCAACTCAGCACTTCTATGTGTTGAAGAATAAAATCAGGCCATTAAGGGCATTAATAGGCCTACAATTGTGATGTGACTATCATGCAGCCCAGTGATGAACAAGAATATGTTGATATTAGAGAAGTAGTCAAGAAGGCACTTCCTCGCTCAGCAGCGATAAGTACAGTTGAATTTGAAGGGCCAGAGATAGCAATATACTCTAAGGCACCAAAAATTTTGCTAGATGACGGAGATCGAATCAAAGCTCTGGCACGGAAAATGCGGAAACGTATTGTTGTTAGGTCTGCTCCAGAAGTTAGATTGACTCATGCAGAAGCTGAGAAAACAGTACGTGAACTTGTTCCTGAAGAGGCTATGATCACATCAATTGACTTTGATATTTCAAGAGGAGAGGTTATTATTGAAGCACAAAAACCAGGTCTTGTCATTGGAAGAAGTGGTACTACTCTCCGAGAAATAACACGTCAGACCTTTTGGCGTCCCAATGTCATGAGGACACCACCAATTGAGAGCAAACTCATCAAACAAATTAGATACATCATCCAATCAGAGGCAGCAACTCGGAACAAGTCATTCCGTGAGATTGGAAAGAGAATTCACCGACCTATGCTGATGAATAACAGTTGGATTAGATTTACTGCAATGGGTGGATTCCGTGAGGTTGGAAGATCCTGCATGTTTCTGCAAACTTCAGAGAGCAATATCATTATTGACTGTGGTGTAAACGTAGGAACACCTAGCAAAGCATTTCCAAGATTAGATATGCCCGAATTTAGCATCGAAAAATTAGATGCAGTTGTAATCACTCATGCTCATCTTGACCACTGTGGTATGGTCCCATTCCTATTCAAGTACGGTTATCGTGGACCGGTCTATATGACTGCTCCAACGCTGAACCTTGCAACACTCTTGCAACTAGATTATCTAGAAGTCGCAGAGCGAGAAGGCAAACTCAGACCATATCGAGACCGTGATGTAAAGGAGGCAATCCTTCATACAATACCTCTGAATTATGGAGAGGTCACAGATATCGCCCCCGATGTTCGTCTTACATTGCATAACGCAGGTCACATACTTGGCTCAGCCATTACGCACTTCCACATTGGTGATGGTCAATACAATATGGCGTACACTGGCGACTTCAAGTTTGGAAGAAGCAGGTTGCTTGAACCTGCAACGTTCACATTTCCAAGGCTTGAAACAATGATCATTGAAAGCACCTACGGTCACCCTACCGACAAGATGCCACCAAGGCAAGAAGTAGAGAAGAAGTTCGCTACTATTATGAAGAGAGCTCTAGAACGTGGAGGTAAAGTCCTGATTCCAGTACTTGCAGTTGGTCGGGCTCAAGAAATCATGCTTGTCATCGAAGACTTGGTATCAAAAGGTCGAATACCAAAAGTTCCTATATATATTGAAGGAATGATTGCACAAGCTACGGCGATTCATACTACCCATCCTGAGGCACTCAGTAAGAAGATACGTGAGATGATTTTCCATCAAGGCGTAAACCCATTCTTATCAGACATATTTGTGCAAGTTGATCATCATGACCAACGTGAGGAAATCACTGAAGGAGAACCTTGTATCATCATGGCCACATCCGGTATGCTTGCTGGAGGACCTAGTGTTGATTACTTTAGGCTTCTCGCTCCGGATGATAAGAACATGCTCACATTTGTCAGTTATCAGGGAGAGAATACACTTGGCAGACGTATCCAGAAGGGTTGGAAAGAAGTGAATATGAGAAATCGTGATGGTCAGACTACTGTTATTCCAATAAATCTGGAAGTGACAACAGTGGAAGGATTCTCTGGACACTCTGATAGAAAACAGATTCTCAACTATGTAAAACGTTTGAACCCAATTCCTGAAAGAATCATTTGTGCTCATGGTGAAGCATCAAAGACAATTGGACTAGCATCTACAATCCACAAGGCTATGAATATCGAAACAAGGGCACCAATGGTGACTGAAACCGTCAAACTGAGGTAAAACACCTTACAACCTGACAAATGATGGTGTGATAATCATGCATCCATCATTGACTAGAGCAATGTCAGCTTGATATCCCCTTGTTGCACCACGAATTCTCTCTATAATACGTCGTAGTTCTATGTGGGTTTGACCATTCCCGTCATTCAGACGTGAGATATCTAAGAGAACTATGTTGCCTTCTTTGATTTCTTCCACAACATAGGGTACATCAGCTAGTGACTCAAGTTTCTTGGATCTTACGAATATTTCTTCAAGCTCACTCATCCTTTTGAGCTCCCGAACTGGATCAACTTGAATAGATTCTGTAGCGGGAGAGAAAAGTCCAAGGCTAGGAATGGATCGTTTAGTACTGATTTCCTCGGATGTGTCATCGCTTTGTTTTCGTCTGAAGATTGACCTCATTATGAGTCACCTCTATTATCCAAGTTACGCAAGTGGGTGTACGAAGAAAAGACCGAGTATTATAAAACATGAAGTTGGAGCCAATCTTTATCACAAGGAGCAGTTTATGGTAGGTGAGCAAGATGTCTGCGCGTAGTATGGAGGAAGATGCACAATCTCGATTACGAGGTCAGCTAAAAGCCCTAAGCAATCGTCATGCGATTGAGATACTTCAGGTGTTGAACCCTCAGACTGGAGAGATGGTACCCACATTAGGTTGGGATAGCATCGTCGAGGGACTACTATCTCTTGATGATATTATCAAACCCGAGAAAGCATCCAGGGGAGAGAAGTCCCAAGACGAGGTAATCTACGAGGAAAAACGTCAGGGTCTCATGTCCGGGGGAACCATCTATGAAACAATGAACAAGCTCGTGAAAGTTGGATTTGTGATTTCATCAGGTGACAAAGGACGAAAGCAGCGCGGTTTTATGATTACTCACGAAGGAAGACTTGCTCTCGCATCAGTAGGTCAACTCGGTGGTCCAGTGGGAGCTAGAACTGAAGTTCAAAAAGCTGCAAAGACTCTATTGAAACACAAGAATTTCGTCAGTCTACTTCCTGCACAGAAGAAGTTTGTACAGGAGTTTGGCAATATTGATGAAAATCTAGTGATTCAGATGCCACCAGGGTCAGGTAAGACCTTCCTCGCAATGATTGTGATCTTACTCAAGTTACAAGAGGGAAAACGTTGTCTCTATCTAAGCCCATACACTTCTCTGAGCCGTCAGATTATAGACGATTATGGAACCCTGTTGAAGGACTTAGGATATTCTGTTGTACGCCATGATGGAATCGCACGAGCAACAGATGAAGAATTAGAAAATGCAAATCTTACAGTGGTAATGTACGAAACTTTCGCAATAGCATTACTGCAGAAAAAGAAATGGACTGATGATATTGGATTATCAGTCATTGATGAGCTAACAGAACTTGACTCATTTCAACAACGTGTGGAGCCTCAGAATATTGGAACTGATAGAAGTGTCAAACTGGATCTCATCATATCCTTTCTTAAGGAGAGTTCTCAAATCATCACCCTATCATCTAGATTTGGCAAGAGTGAGGAGATAACAGATTGGCTCAAAGCGTCAATATTTAGACCTGATGTTCGGCTCACACCCGATGAGTTCATTGTTTCTGAGGAAGAGAATACAATCACTATTGAGAGTAGTGATGGTACGCAGAAGAGCATTACAAAACACATAGACCCGCTTGATGCAATCATGGAACATCTTGAAAATTATGATAAAAAATCAATACTCGTAGTTGTAGGCTCAAGATACGGAGCACAATCTTTGGCAAGAAGTCTTGGGAGAAGCCATCCAAGATCAATGAAGAATGAATCCATAGAACGTATTGTTGGTATTGGTGAGAGTCTACCTCTGAGTGATCGACTATCCAAATGTCTACAGGGAGGTGTTGCATTCCATCACTCAGGTCTAGATGCAGGGGTACGCCAGCGACTAGAACTTGCAATCAAAGAGAGGGTTGTACGAACGGTTGTATCAACTACAGGAATAACTTCGGGGATGAGTCTACCCTTTGATTGTGTTGTGGTCATTCTAGATCCCAACATGTATTTCCTAACAACACGGTCTCGCTATCTTCAGATTGCAGGTAGAATAGGAGAATATCATCTTGGTCAATATGGTGGTCGAATATACATTGTATTTGAAGGTCCATCTCGTGTATTCCCAGATGTTCAAACAATGGAAGATACTCTGTTACACAAACCCCTTACACCACTCAATCCAGGACCGCTCTATCCAAGTCTTGCAGTAAGTGTTTTGGTACGGGGTATGTTCAATGGAAGAGCAGCAAGTCGAGAAGACCTGAAGAAGAAATTCTTTGAGTATATCAAAGGGACATTAAGAGGAACAAAAGACTCGGATTATACAGCACAAATGAGTAAATTCTTTGGTTCAGTTTTCAAGTGGCTTACAAAAGAGAAGATGTTTGAAGAAAGTGGAAAGGGATTCAAAATAACAAAGGAATCTCGTGCTGCAATTCTTGCTGGTATCGATCCTATTGACTACTTACACACTAAAAAGATGCTATCAAAATTAACAGAAGATATTGAGGAATCTCAACTCATAGAGGTTCTATTAAATTTCAGACTACCTCAAGCAATTAGACCAAGAACACTAGTACCATCATCAGATGAATTGAAGGTACTTGGACTCGAAGCTCCTTCAGAGTGGTACATGAAACTTGTGCCAGTGCGTTTAGATATCAAGAAATCAGTCTTGCAAAGATGGATTGATGAGCAAGAGGTTGCAACCATCATCAAGGAAACAGGTGAGAAGTCAAGAGGTATCAGTCTTGATGAAGGAGACCTCGACTCACTGCTTGGGATATGTAGCACAGTAGTGGAAAGCGTAAGCCGCTTCTTCAATTCAACAAAGAAGAAAGACTTGGCTGAACGTTTTGGTGTCTTCAGTAGACAATTACAATATGGCGTACATGCTGATCTTGCTAGTTCTGATTTGCTTGAGCTACATCTACTGCAAGGTGATAGTACTTTCTCAAGTCAATTGTCTAGAAACACTGCTAGAATTCTCTACGACAATGGTTACAAGACAATCTCTGATGTGATTAGGAAAGATATCGATGCAAGTAAGAAAGGACTTGCACGGGATAGATTCTCTCAAAATTGTGGACTGGATATAGACGTGGCTAAAGAGGTTTACAAGGCTGCTATGATGTACATTAGAGCAAAGCTCGAAGGTGATGATGACGACGATGAGGAAGACTAAATCTTCCCAAAATCCCATAGATCATCATTGATGTGATGTATAGATTTCACAACTTTGCCACTTTTTGCAGCCCTAAGGTCACTTGCAGACAATTTTGATACACCTACAGCTAGCGGTTTTCCATGCCGTTCATCAACTACAGCAACTATTCCATTAGCTGAAACGAAGTCATCCACCTTGGTTATTCCAGGTCTCATGATATCTGCACCGTTGACTACAAACTTCACTGCACCCATATCAACCGTTACGGTTGGAATCGCAATGATACCAGCAAGAAGAGCTCGCAAAGTGGGATAGTTTCTTCCTTCATGTTCGAAAAAGAGTATCTCATTGTTTAGAAGTAGAATCCGAGAACCATCATCGAGAACTCCACCCTCTAGCTTTGCCTTAGAGTCCAATCCAATTGATGAACCTAAATCGCTCTGAATTCGTTCTATCTCATCACGTTGCTCGCGTTTCTTCAGGAGATGACGCTTCTTGATTCGTTCTATCTTCGGCATATCAAATAGATAGAGTTGTACATTCCTTTTGAAGCCTACGAATACTCAGTTTGAGTACAACCACCAAGGGGCTCCATCGTCATGTTTTTAAGCCATCTCCAAAGACTAGCGCGAACAGCGTATGACCGTCGGCCATATGATGTACATTCTGTGATGGTGATTCAATGAACTCAGGTAAACCCATGGAACTACTCCAAGCCTCGATTGGTTCACAAGTACTAGTCGAGTTGAAAGACAAAAAGAAAATCAGGGGAAAACTCCGTGGATACGATACACATCTCAATCTTATCCTAGAAGATGCTGAGGAAATTTCAATTGATCCCGAAACAGATGAACAGACTATCGTACAAGTTGATACAGTGATAGTACGAGGCGACAATGTAGTTATTGTGTCACCTCCACCAAAATAGTTCAAGGAGCAAACATCAATGGGAAAAGGCACTCCGTCAAAGGGTAAGAAAAATAATCCACATCATATACGCTGTAGAAGGTGCGGTCGAAGATCATATCATGTTAGACACAAGAGATGCGCAGCCTGTGGTTTTGGTGCATCAAAAAGAATGCGCCACTTCAACTGGGCACACAAGAAGGTTCACGGCACCCGTGTTCGTGGTTAAGAAAGATTCAACCTTTCTCATATTCTAGATTTTAGAATATCACCAGTATCTAATATCACTTCATCGTAGTCTTCCTCACATTTACCATAGAGCAGTGTAACGTATGAAAATTTGAATGGTAGAGGTTCACCTTTGAGAAAATCTTGCAGTTTGGGAATTTTGCATTGATTTGATTCTTTGACTCAAGGCATAGAAACACACCTGTAATTACTGAAATTGTTGAACCTTAAAGAAATGCTGGAGATTAGTGAAAGAAAGTATATACGTCTTCATGAGAATTCCAACTGGGGAAAGTTTTGCCAATTCGTATACTACTACAGAACGTGGAAGAAGTCGAAAGTTTACTGGAACTCATAAAGAAAGATTATGCTAATGACTACAGGAGAATTTGGTCGTTAGATGATAGGACAATTGCTGTTCTGATGTATGAGAGGTTAGGTGTTATTGGGGGATATTCTTTCACCGTAATGACAATAGTGGATTATTCTATTGAAGACCGATTCTGTGAAATACAGGTACGTTATGTTGGAGGAAATCTTTCATTTCTTGGAACTGGTAAGTCAGAGGATTTTATCAAAGAGATCACAAGTAGTATTGAAACCCTCGCAAAAGAGAAGTTGTGGAAATTTCAAGTTGAGAAGGTCAAAATAAGAAATGCTGGAACTCCATGTCCCAATTGCAAAAAGGCATACAGGTATCCGAAAGAGAAAATAAGAGAGGATGGAACTGTCGAGTGTCAAAACTGTGGTAAACCATTCATACTCCAAGATAACCTATAATGTATTTTGTTGACAAGAACGAATTGAGTAACAATCTTATTTCATTGTTCTAAGCGAGATGCACTGTCCCTGTTGTGCATCTCCATAATTTGCTGCTTCATCTCATCAGAGAATTCTACAACCAACTTTTCTTTCAAATCCTCGGTAAGTTCCTCGCCTGCGGCAAGCTTTTGTCCTGCAAGCTTTACGGCTTGAAGAAAGCCTGAGAGTTGTTTCTTTCCTTCTTCATAGAGCAATAATTGTGCAGCAGGAAGGAAAATTGGTAGTGCCGTGGGATAGAGGGCCCTCACAATATCGAAGTTACTCGAATCAGGGAATCCGCATGTGGCAGCTAAGACAATAAATGGAAACTTGCGTATTCTACCAGGATGTTGTGTTTCTCCCTCTTTACTCACCATTTCAGGAAGTGAGAACACAAAGGTTCTTTCAAGCAGTTTTTGTGTATAGTGGGTCACATTGCGACCGTAGATCGGTGTACCGAGAAGCATTACATCCGCTTCTGCAATAGCTGGGATTAGTTGGTCCATAACATCTCGTTGTATACATTTGCCAGGTGTTACCCACCAACAGTTGAAGCAACCACGACATCCACCAATATTTAGGTCTACAATATGATGTTTCTCAACATCAGCCCCTGATGACCGTGCCCCCTCAATGAAGGTTTCTAAAAGCACATCTGTTGTACCATGGGATTTTCTAGGGCTCCCATTGAAAACTAGAATCTTCATGTTTCTCACATTCTCTCATCTGCCTTATAGGATTGAGGTCTCAGTAATTACCACATATTGATATCTCTGTGAAAAAAAGGTGGACCGAGCGAGATTCGAACTCGTGGTTTCCTCCATGAAGTATTCGAAAAAATCAACTTTGAGTCACTTGAAGAATCTGTAGACCCTCAGATCCACAGAGATAGATATAGTCTTCATCCAAGACTACGTCCCAAGGTCGACCTCCATCTGAAAACCTTTCAACCTCGATAGGTGACGAGGAATTGGTTACATCGAGAAGATACAACCCGCTTTCAAAGTCAACAGCATAGAGTAGTGAATCCTGCACATAGAAAGATTGGAACGTACCTTCTGAATCAAATTCACATAATTTCTCAATATTAGTTGGGTTTGTCGCATCAAATATTTGAAGTTCACCAACTCCACCATCATGATTCCCTACATAGATTATCCCATTTGAAACGGATGGATCCCAAAAACCACTGCCATCTGAAAATTGACCGATGTATGTTGGATTGGTTGGGTCGCTGATGTCAACTAGTGTTAGTCCTCCTTGACCTGTGATATACGCTATGTCGCCTTCTATGTCCAAATGAATACAGCGAGAACCATAACTTGAAACAAAGACTGGTTCACTCGGAGTACTGATGTTCAGAATGACCATTCCATTATCATCGTCACCAAGATAAAGCAGGTCATCCACGACTTCTAGGTCATATGCGGTTTCGATATCAGCGTACCCCTCAATTGCGGTAGGTAGAGATGGGTTTGTTATATTGATTATTCGAAGTCCTACAACCTGGTCGGCTATGTAAACAATATCACCTACAGATTCTATTGCGAAGGGTAACCCTCCATCATGAAATGTTCCCAGAATCTCGGGTTGAGAGGGATTACTGATATTGACAATAATCAATCCATACGAGGTCTGGTCTCCATAATCAATCACGAAAGCAAGATTGTCTTCTACGTGCACTCTCAAAGCTCCGCCCCCGGTATCAATCGATCCAATCAGATTTAGTTCTACATTCATTGAGGGTGGTATCGGTGGTATTGAAAAGTACGCAAACGACAGCGTAACACCTACCGTAAGAGCGGCTATTAGAAGTCCAATCGATGCTAGGTTTTTCCGTGATTGATTCATGGTGTCACAAAGTGTACTCACTTAAGGCATAATAAAAGGAGAGGCGTTCACGCAAGCAATTTCTGTTGTGGACCGAGTGAGATTCGATTTATTTAAGTTCTATCAGTGAATTCACTGAGGAGATGTGCCGAAAATGAAGACATACATCAATCTACCATTTGTGAAACGACGTCTGATTCCTGAAGAGTTTCAAGATGATGATAATAGGTATCCAGAATCACTTGTAGAGTTCTTCATTCATCAATTCACACTACCAGGTGACACCATCTTCGACCCTTTTGCAGGTTTAGGAACAACACTCCTTGTTGCTGAGGATATGGGTCGAACTCCGTACGGTATTGAAGCAGATGAACGACTGCATGAATACATCCGCTCCCAACTAGTCATGAAAGACAATATTATCCTCGGAGATTCTCGGAACCTTGACAAGTTTCATCTACCCAGCTTTGATTTGGTTATCACATCACCAATCTTCATGAGAAGCGATGAAACAATGAACCCACTTTCAGGGTACAAAGAAAAGGGCACATATCAGAAGTATCTTGATGAGCTTCAAGATATATTTCGAAAGGTACGGGAGTTCCTAAAACCTAAAGCCAAGGTGATCGTTGAAGTCTTTAATTTGAGAGCTACAGAAACTCGACCATTGACGTTCTTGGCTTGGGACATGGCTCGTGCAATATCTAGCGTTCTTAGGTTTGATAAAGAGATCATTGCATGTTGGCAAGGTGAAGTCAGTGGGGATAATCCATTTGGACAAGGGTATGATCACAGCTACTGTCTAGTGTTTGATCCAGAATGAAATGGTGGATCGAGTGAGATTCGAACTCACAATCAATAGTCATCTGATCTGTTGATGTTTTCCTGAAGATTCGGTAAGAATATCCAAATAAGCCAGAAACCAATAAGAGACAATGCTAAGCCCAGCGGAATAGCAATACCTCGTAGATTTGAGCCAATGAATCCAATTACGAAAGCATAGATTGATGGGATAACAGCAAACATGTACATGAGCATAGCTGGACCCATAATGTTAGGCAGCTCAGGCTTCTTCCTGAAGTGACGGTAGGAAATATAGAGGAGCAGAAGCTCGATGGGCATCAGAAATAACATTAGCCATGAAAAGGCTTCAATTGGACCAGTGCTAACTGGCAATTCATCTTCTGGTATTAGGAGAACAATAAAGGGCAGTACTATTGTATAAATTAGGAATATAATTCCAAGAAGTCTAGCTTTTCTGAGTGATGGCTTGCTATCTGGTTCCATGAAATCCACCTCTACCGCTTTGGCAATCATGCTTTTAGCTTTAATACTTAGTCCCTGATGAGGATACGTATCTAAGAAGTTGAACGTAGAAGAAGGAGTGGTGGACCGAGCGAGATTTGTGAGTTGGACTGGAATTTAGCAAACCCTTTTCTTCTTTGGACTAGATACTTAATTGTAATTATAGTAATATGTCTACGGAGAGTTACTCCAACGGATAAGTATAGTCTACTTGGCAGGGGAATAGCATTCATCGGGGTGGTAATATTCCTTTTTCCCATAGCAGTCATAACCTATTGGATTGGAGGGAATCCTGAGGGATATATTCTCCAACCATTTGACATACCTATACTTGCGGTATTCGGAATCCTTGGACTCATTTTGGCTTACAGTGGAGCGATTATTCATAGAAGGTTCGCTGTGATAGGACCGTTTCTCACCAAAGATGGTGAACTCATCCACTCAGGCAAAGCTTGGACGAAAGGAACTGAGTCCGGGTTGTTCCTCACCTCATGCGGACGCGTGGTATCGATAAATCAAACTTCAAGAGAAACCGCGCATATAGGATATAGAGTTGTTACCGCAAGTTACGTAACATGTAATGACTGCAATCTAAAAGAAGGAGGGGCAATAATGGATACAGTCAGACACGGCCGGATATGGTAAAGACATGATTCCTCATATAGGCTCAACAATGAGATCCTTGACCTCCCTATCTTGTTCTGAAATAATTTAATACTAATAATGGTGGACCGAGCGAGATTCGAACGGTTCGATATCAAGGACTGATTCCAAATCATTCAGTACTATCAAGAGCGGCAATTATCTCAAACAATTCTTTATTTAGCTAATGAATAGAAATATTAATATAGGAATACAGATTACTGTTACGTAATATCTATTACATTCGTTATGAATGATAAAGATTGGTTAGGAGATTCTAATATGAGCGATAAACGTGAAAATATCAAAATCAAAATTTTTGCATCTCCCAGGGCATTTAGGAAACATGACACGAAAGATGAGGAACGGATAGCTGACATCGTCCGTAAGGAGATCCTTACTCGCGAAAAGGCTAAACATCATAGTGTCAAGGTGAAGGTCAAGCGTAGGAAAGATGGATCACCCAAATACTTGGTCGTCTACATGCTAAGGAAGGATACGTATACTGCCGATATTGTGAGGGTCGATGTCGATGAGAATTATGCGATTCAAGCATTCGTAGATGACTACGCTGACACCGAGGATGACGAAGAGGAGAGTGAAGCAGAAGAAGTGTACGAGTCGGTCGACTTTGTTGTCGGCACACCCGTACCGGAAATCCCGACTGCCAACGCGGCTGTCGAAGAGATACGCCAGATGGTAGTCGATGCTGGTTTTACATGTAAGGTTCTACTTGGCGAGGATGCCTCAGTAGCTAATTACAAGAACTATTTGAAGTCTGGTCTACGGGGCTTTGTTAACATAGGTCACGGGAGTACAGATCTTATTGTTCTCGATGATGGCGCGCTGTACGCCAGTTGGTTCCAAGATCTGCCTGGTAAACAACTCGCTCCCGCCGTTGTGTACTTCAACTCGTGCAGGGTATTCAACAATCCGCTTCAACCTGCAGTCATGAGGGCTGGGGCTCGGACCTACATTGGCGGTATTGTCAATCTGTTAATTGGACCTTCCGAGGAGGTCTGTAAGTGCTTCTGGAACAAGGTGCTAACACAACGCGCTGCCATGGGTCAGAGCCTAGAAAATTGCGAAACAGACAACTATCCAATGCAGGGTGCACACGGTATATCTGGCGATCTGGGTACTTTCAACTTTATCACGTCAGTAATTGACAAATACAAGGTCGTACTTTACGGAGAGGATGCAACAGTTGGAAATCTAACAGCATTCATCCATTGCTACTATGAGGGTACGAATGTGATGAGTTGCGAATTCTACAAAGAAGGTGCCGCTCTAACTCAAAATCGGTATGCGGGCGGTAGAGTTGGATTGGTCTATCCATGGTCACGGTTCAGCTCAATCCTGGATGTTCTCAGAAACGAGAAACCAGTCTACTTTGGCTTCATCATGTCCACGAAAGTAGGATATGTTGCTACGCACCGAGAACCTGTAGGCGAAGGATCTGATCAGTCGTAATCTCTTCAAAACTGTGCATTTGATGTCCCAACTTAGACAAAGCAAAGGCTAACTATCACTATCATCTTCGGTAATCTTAGGATGATAGTGATTTTCATAGCTCATCCTGATGTAGTTATTAAATTTCATTCAGGAATGAGTGGTGGACCGAGCGAGATTCGAACTCATTAGAAATCTTCATCGACTAGTGTTCTACCAGAACCATTTGATTTGATTTCTCGTGCGAAACTATCAATAATTTTATTCAGTTGCTCAGTTGTGTATTTTTTTTGAAGGGTGACAAAAACTGAGTAGACAATCCCTTTTCCTGTGTAGAAAGTATTTTGGTCCACTGGAATTGTGAATTCACCCTCCTTTCTTGCTACCTTGATTTCTCCAATCTGATGAGAGTAATCCCATTTCCAGATAACTTTTGGAATCTTCACTTTTGTATCGAATGATCTCTCAGATTGGAAAAAGGCTAGAAAGAACAGAGTATTTGACCACCACTGAACAATTGCGTATACAGGGTCTTTGTTGAGAATCGCAAATTTTCCCTCTATGAACATCTCAGGTGGTGTGATTTGTCGAAGAATATCCATACCACGAAAGAACATGGAACTTCCCTTAGCATAGTATACTAATCCAAGCATTCCAAGCACAAAGGTAATAGGAAAAATAACAATCACTATCGCAAATCCTACTACTTCTGGTGTTGACTCTGGCAGGAAAAATAACACAACAAGTAGAAGAATGGATATCAAGCATAATACTCCACTCCATACCACCTTCCGCTTAACTGATTTTCGGAACACTTGTTCAGAATCTGATTGCGTATTGTTTTGAAACTCTTTCAAAATGATTCCCAACCAACAAGTAGACATTGTTTTGGAGTAAAATAAGCTTGGTGGATTTTGAAGAAATCAATTAGTCGATTGGCGTGTAGTATAGAAATGGTGGACCGAGTGAGATTCGAATCTCATTAAGAAATCTCACTTGACTTAGAGCGTAGAAGCTGCCAGATCAACAATATCACAATCCCGCCTACGAAAGAAATCAATACTGCAATCTGTAAATGATTAAAGCCCGAGGATTGTGGTTGGTCATCTACTGTGTTTGGGTACTGGTCGACTGAATTAGAAGGACCATCTATGGCATAGGAACCAGACCCTGAGTAATCACTCCACCAGTTGCCTTCTTCTGTTTCGGTATCATACCATGTGTTATTATCACCCTCATCAAATCCCTGACTTGTCAATTCGCCCCTAGGTTCTCCATCAATCCTGTATGTATCATCTCTTCCATTATTTACAAATTGATTGTGATGAGCCACGTTGTAGTTTGAAGTTCCTACAAATGCTAATCCATGTTGCGTGTTGTTAGTAACTATGTTGCCAATGATAGTGTTGAAATGTGAGTATCTAATGTTGATTCCTTGGTAGCTGTTGTCAGAAATATTGTTGTATGCAATGTAACATCTACCAGCTTCATTGAGATGAATCCCTTGAGCTAGGTTGGAACATCTATTACCAACGACTGTAGCGTTTTGGGTTCCCCAAACAACAATACCCGCACCGTCATCAGAATTTGATATACAAGTGTTATTCTCAATTCTTACTCTCCCTGCTGCAGTTTGCAGAATCTCTATGCAAGCCCAGTCAGTTTCGAGATAGCAATCTCTAATTATGAAATACGCCGATGTGTAGGACACTGATATTGAGCTATTTTGAGTTCCAGTTGCAATAATATGCAATCTTTCAATCACATAGGGATCTTCTTGAGATCCAGTGCCATTGGTGGTGATCTGTTCGAACTCTTGATTTGAATTGATTTCAATCGGAATATGTTCGATGAAGTAGCTCGTATTAAGTTCAGAAAGGTTTCTTGAGATCGTTGATATGTCGCCTAAGTTTGGCTCGTAACTGTTCAAGGAAAACTGAGAAATCGCTGAGCAGATTAAGATCATAATTAGAAGATTTATAGCTCTTCTCTGATGCATTCTTCATCAACCAAAGAAAAATCAAAGGTTTCTAGAATATTAGGTGCTCGTTCAACGCAATAACTTCTCTTCTCGTGAATAAAGAAATGAAAATGGTGGACCGAGTGAGATTCGAACTCGCGACCTCCTCCATATGTTGTTTCTAAGTACACAAGCTGATTAATGTTGAAGGGATGTGAACTGAATATGAGGAGGAAAAATGAGGAAACGATATGTAGCAATTGTTCTTGCAATCATTCTTCTTATACCTAGTACACCTCATGAAATTTCAGCAAACCCAATTACAATGTCATCAGCGATCTCGGGAGGTTTTTTGTGTTTCTCCTCAAATATAAGTATGCCAAAAGCCAGTGTCAACATCACTCTAACATGTAGAGATGTTATCCCATCACATGCATACTGGTCAACATTCTTCTACGAAATGGATATGCAATCCTCATTCGTGGTTTATTGTGAAGATGATCAGAATACAACTATAGCTTTTGCATATCCAGCGAGCTGGGGGGAATATTACTACCCAGTAACCTATGATGAGTTAGAATTTGAAGTATTCGTCAATGATACTGAGGTTCCAACACAAATTGCGATACTGGATCATACAAGTTTAGATTGGTCCCTATGGTCTTTAATTGAGCAAGATTATTGGTCTAATTGGGGTTTTCTGTTTGAACAGCAGTTTGTTTTGTTCAATGTGACACTCTATGCAGATGAAGAGGTCACAATGAAGGTAAACACCAATGCCATCATGAGTTCGGATAAGGATGTATTCGATTTTGATTATTGCGTAGGGACAGCTAGAGCATGGAGAGGTGAAACTCTGGAAGAAGTACGAATTCGATTGACGAATACAACACAATACATAGAAGATTCATTTCAACCCAATGGATCGCTGACCATTATTGAAGAGGATGACAGTACAACAGGAATCTGGAATCTCAATTTTACTTCCTTTGAAGAAAATACAGTAGGAGTATCAATCAGACAAAATGAATATCCTATGATGACTGTTTCCACAACTACTACTACTACTACAAACCAAACCCAAGTAACAGATGACCTACCTACTTTGATGCATACTATGTTTCTATTTGCTGGAGCAGGTGTTGTAGCTATTCTTACCATAGTGATAATTTGCAAGAAGAAAGTGTGAAAGAGTCAACAATTTTTAAAAGTGGTGGACCGAGCGAGATTCGAACTCGCGACCTCTTCCATTTTGGAAGCATGTGAAGTGCGTTACTAGCTTCAATCTACGGATTGATGTATTCTTGAATGATACAAGTGAACAATTAGTAAAATGCACTTGGAGATTCAAGGGTGTTATACACTAAGATTGCGTAAAAAAATCGATATCCTATCCATAATAAATTCAGAGGGATTGCCTCCTTCGGATTTCATCTGAAGCATTTGAATTAGATCCGATTTAGACAACAAAAGTACTAGTTTTTCCTCTTCTTTCCATAGCTTTGCTCTACGAGCAATGGCTGCGTCTTCTGCAGGGACATGGCTACATAGTATTCCAAAAGCTCGTTTTGCCTGTCGGAAAAGATAGTTCCCAATCTGTGCAACATCACCGGGTTCAGGCGAATAAGAGGAATTCTTGAATTCTACTAACAAGAACATAGTAGCGAAATCATGACGGATTTGGTCCCAAATTACATTACCAGATGAAGCCAGTCTGTAGATAGCATCCCTTCGCTCTCTTTTATCTTCAGTATATGATTGCACCACTGGTGGTACTATTAAATGCGGGCTAAATAGAAGACTCAAAATTTCAATTCCTACGTCCTCAAAGGCCCTCCAATCTTCCAAACCACTCCTCAAAGATGATAATCTATTTATCAATTGATTAGCAAGTTCTACCAGGTTTGCATGAAGTGTTTCTTCTACTCTTACGGCTAAGTTAGGACCTCGTATATGAGATACCATCAGCTTCCAAGAAATATCAAAAAAGTCTGAAAGAACATCCTTCAAACCAAGACCTAGAAATGCAAAGAAAGTGCGATAATCTGTGTCAGAAGTTGTTTCGATAAACCGCAAATCATCCAGTGGAAGCAAATTCCCTGTCAATGAATTTCTAAGATCTTCGCAGATTCTTTTATCAATTTCAACAAGATTTTGATTAGTTTTGATATCTGGATTGAAAGAGATAGAAACCAGTATCTTGTCATTCTTCTTTTCATAAGATATGCCTTCACTGGCAAGAGTTGGATAGCCTCGGTTCATATCTTGGAGAAGTAGAACAGCATCCCAAATTAGATTCCTTAGCTTATCTGCACTATACCCTTTGTCTATATGTTCGTATTGACTGCGAGAGATTGCGTGAAGAAGATTTGAAACATCCTCTCCTTTTCGATTTTGCATCACTATCGAAAACATATTGAGCCAACTCTCATTTGAAATTGCATCACCTTCGCCGGAAATAATAGATGAGATATCTTTCAATCCAAAACGTTTGAACTCATTGAATCCTCTAACTTGTTCACCAACTGGGAGATTTTCGGTGATTTTAGTCCTTATCTCTCTTGGAATATGATCAAGTCTATCCTCCAAGTTCCCGTAGCACAAAGTGAAGTAATTGTAGAGATGTTTAGAAAGTTGTACTTTCAAAATCTTGTTTAGTGCTTTAGCAGACTTGGAAAATCGTCCTTCTATCCAGTATGAATAGATATTACGAAGCCTTTGGGATTCTGTTTTTGTTAAATCAAGTGACACTATTGGGAATATTGCAGATTGATGTATTTGTTTTACAATAAATGAAAGAATGACAGCAAACGTTTGTCGATACATATTGATTACTGGCCAAATTTGTTTCTCACTTAGTTCTGTATTGTTTACAAGTTTGATGAATTGTTGAGTCTCTGATGGGAAGTACCAATATCGTGCCCATTGTGCAATTGGGTCTAATACGAGTTCGATGGGATCTACATGAGTAAAGTAGGTCCTACTAAGATTTTCCAAATTTGTAGTACATAAACCAACTAATTCATCAACTGAAAACTCAGACCTAAATGCTCTTTGCTCTCTTGCGATTTTTAGATGAAGCTCTTTAATAATTTCCATTTGGTGTTTCAGTTCTTTGTTCTGATGTGTGTCGATTATCTCATCTATTAGATCGATTTCTTCATCAGCTGTCGCTCTTCTCCTTGTTGCAAGACCGTAAACAGGAATCAAGTAACTCTCGA
Organism: Candidatus Thorarchaeota archaeon; assembly: GCA_016840385.1. The sequence goes on from JAEOSL010000019.1 coordinate 22,086, forward strand.
GTGATACCTGATATATCCTGATTATCTCCTTATTACGTTTTAAAATCTCAGGACAAATAACCCAGCTAAATCCTCCGTCCTTTTTCTTCCTTTTCATTATCAATTGAGCTTTCTTGAGTTGTTGATAGTGGTAATGATATTCCTTCAATAGCGGGTCAATATCCTCTATGCTACCTCTAAGAAATACATGAATTAGTTGCTCAAGTGCAGCTTTGCGGTTCAGTTTTGCTGTAACATTTCCAAACAAGATTTTTAATTTCTTCTTAAGCCTGGAATCCCCTTCCAGTATTGCTTGAATATTTTGAAGGGTATCATATTGAAAAGTAACAGGATCGGAAGTCAATATATCGAATTCTCCTTCCCTGAATTTTTCCCTTACACGGTGTATGAAACTTCTATATGTCAAGGGAACACCATTGTTCAAAAGAAAACTGTATTCCTGTTCAATAAATTCTCGTTTAACTTCACGATTTACTTCTGGATTTGGCCAAAATGGTTTTAATCTGATATTTAGCATCTTATACGCGTCTTCAACTGAAATGTCACGTATAATTTCCCGGTTTGGAAAAGATCCTGAGAATTTAGGTTCTTTTGATACAATGGATTGCCATTCAAGTGCCCCGGCAACATAGAAGGATATTCGAAGACTACCGACTGCTCTATTGAGTCTAGCTGTAAATATTTGCAAATAACTCAAGAAGTCTAAAGATGTATGTGTGTATGTGGTATTCTTATGAAGATCATCAATGAATATCACAAGACCTAATGGAGACTTACTATTACAATAAACATTTAATATTGAGCGAATTTCGTCGTCTATATTGGTAGAGCTCGGAATTTCGTCAACAACATCAAGTTGTTGAAATAGTAATTCCCGAAGCTCTCTACAAAGTTCATGTTTGAATCGTTTCATAACGGAATCAATTTTCTCTTGCGTGAATATCTGCAAATAAATAGCAGGTATATCAACAGACCAGAATTGCTTAATTAGAAATTCAAAAAGAGTGGTTTTTCCAGACCCGAACTCGCCAAAGAATATTGTGTTCTTCAATATCTCTTCAGGTACTTCATCAATTACCGTTTGATACCTATTAAAAATATCAGTTTTATGAAGGACAGTTTCATGGAACTCTGCTGGAATTTGACTCAACCCTTCCAAGGTCGGAAAAGGATCACTAATCATATGAAGTTGCTTCCACCAAGGTTCATAATGATCATATTCACTGTCATTTTCAACAGATACTGTTGGTTCTTTTATATCACTAATATCCAAAATTGAGGGGAGAGAATTATACTCAGTCTGTTTTTCTTCAATCATTTCAAGAAAATCAGCCTCTTTTGATTGTTTCAGGTCTTCAAATTGTATCATTGCCTCTTCTTTTGCCTTTCTTAGAGCCCAATCATGTAACCTAGCTTTCGTTTCCAGTTGACTCATATCAGAAAGATCAATCGAGGGGGTTTCCGCAATCTTAAGATTAAGTTCTTGCCTTGGAGGTTCTTGATTTTTGATATAAGTTCTAAAATAAGGAAGGGACAGGATTGATTCTAACTGATTTTGGGTAGTTATTTTTCCTATTTTTATCATATGAGAAATTGCAGTTGAAGCAATTACTAGGTTAGAAACCATTTTGTGGCCAGATTTTTTGTGTTTTTCAAGGAAGTAGTTCTGTTTCCTCTTTTTGTATTCATCTTTTGGAAATTCCTCCAAGAGCATTATACTCAAATCTTGTTTTATGAAGCCCAAAATTAATTCTTTTTTATCCAATACGATAGTCCCCGTGAAATCGCAGTCGCTGCTCTGTGTCCTACTGCAGATTTGCAAGACATTCATCCTAAATTAACTTTGTGAGCATTGCCTTGAATATAATTTTACACTTTGGAAATTCCAGTAAGGTCTTCACTATCACCGACTCAATTTCATTTAAGGATGCAATAAGTTTGTCTTTCTGCATAATATGGTCGCTCCTCGGTTTTGTAATGATATGAATTTCACCAATTCCAATTGTATCTTGTCCCTCTAGGTTAAGATAAATGCATTCAATATAATTTTGGGTAATTTACATAATCTTCCTACATGCTCATTAATTTCACTTTCCAACTTTGTATAAAACGAAAAGAGAAGTGGTGGACCGAGGGAGATTCGAACTCCCGACCTCTTCCACTTTGGATAGACGCGAAATGCGTCAAAAGTGCCAAGGAAGCGATCTAATACCCTGCGACGTCATAATGAAGTCACAACCGGGCTGATCTATCGGCCCATGAGCACAATGTGTGCGATTCGCTATGCCGAATGGAACGGTTAAAAGAATTGTGGAGTGTAGAGAGAGTATTCATCTAAACCGAAGGCAGAGAGATTTCACAGTGAAAGAAGAGAGCAAGAAGTCGAAGGCATTCAAGAAGTTCGAGGCATATTTCTTTGGAGATGACGACCTTTCTCTGCCAATGTCCCATGTTCTCGATATCTCGACCGTTTCAAAGTTGGAAGATGAAGAGAAGAAAACCTCAGAGAAGATGCTCATCGCTGCTTTGACCAAGAAATACGACCGAAGATGGATCTATGCTCTTGAAGAGCTGAAGACTGAGACCGCATACCAGTTTCTCTTTCATTGGTACAATCGCGAAGAGGTTGAGTACACAAAGATTCGACTTGCCTATTCGCTTGTGAGGATAGACGGCAAGGCTCCAGTGTTAGAGTATGTCCAGGAAATCTTGAGTTCTAATGCAACTAAAGACTCGAAGATGAAAGCACTCAACTGTTTCTTCTGGATAAAGGAGGCTGGACTCGAAGATAAGGAAAAAGAGCAGTTGTTTCTCTCGATTCTCTTTAGTACCCTGATAGACAAGACCAAAGAAGTTCGCCTTTACGCATACGAGATTCTCACAGAATACTACAACACGAAGGATTTCACCCCCATTGATGACGAAGTCTATAGTATCCTATCAAAGACATCTAAGGGAACAGAATATCAACGAGCGGCGCAGATGTTTGAGGATAGGCTGAGGTCTATGAAGGCAGTTCCAGCTAAGAGGAAAGTGATTGTGGACCATATCAAAAATCTCCCACACAATCCTCCTTCACTAGATGTGTCAAAGTGTAAGGTGTGTAGTACTATTCCCGATAATCTGACAGCAGATATTGCAGCTGGTGAGTCACTCGATACCCACAAGTCCAAACTAGAGAGAATGATCATCTTTGCGTACTATAGCAACTGCATATTGCGGTGTCCTGTTTGCGGTAGGCTGTATAGATACAAGTACGAGTATGAGTTTCTTGTCGGTATGTCCAGCGAAGAGGATGAATGGCTTTGGCGAACAGATACTGATGGAGCAGTAGAAATAGTAGATTCATTCCTGAAATACTACGACTTCAAACACATAGTCACCAGTGGAATCTTTTTGAAAATCACTTATTGATGGAACAGAGAAACTCTGTACGATACTGTGATTTGGTGATGGGATTCCATATCTCCTCAAGGGCTGAAAACCCAAATCGGTCCAATGTAAGATGTTCGACCATTTGCTCCTACGATTCGAATGGCATAGTAATCCATTCCCTGAGTGTTCAACGTAGCTGGGTCTATCGGATTCTCGCTGTGGTCATTGATGTAGTAGTTCCCATCAGAACCTTCTATGCTACTATTGTAGCTGATTCCGGATATTGCATCAATATCGGAGATAGTAATCGTACCAGTTGGTGAGGTAACATTAACCGTTTGCCAAATCAAGCCATTCTTGATTATTTCAATCGATGCTCCCCAGTTAGGTACCCATCCCGCTCCTGCGGTGGCAGCGTGATTAAGTCCAGCAGCTGGTGAACCATCCTGAGCAAAGAAGATTGATAGATTACGTGCAGTCGTTGGAGTTGAAACAGTTACTGTGGAGTTATAACCGACAGATTCACCGTTTATTGAGAAATCAAGAATTGGTCTACCATAGTCAGAAGTTCCATAGACCCTTCCAGTTTCAAGACCACTGAACACGCTGTCCCTTGTAAGGCTGCTAGCGTAAACTGCGGTTATTCCACTCGGATAGGGATGTCCGTTTCGAGCATTATAGAGGGAAAACGGATACTGATGACCAATACTGGCTCTTGTGTGACTAATGCTATGTCCAGGGCGACCATCGTGATTATCTCCATTTGCCATGAATGTCATTCTATAACCCATATTGAGAGCATCAATGACTGAGGATCCTGGAACTGGAGTTTCAGGGAAGTCTACTGAACCTCTGTAATTCAGTGTGTTATCATATAGGCATTCACCATGAACTGATGTCACTTCGACCATTTTCACATAATCAGGATTCATCAAAGTCCAATCCTGGATGAACATACTTCTCACAGTGTGATGAGGAATAGCCAGTGCTCGTGCTCCAGTTGATGTAGTGAATTCATCAAGAACGGACCAGAGTTCAGGAATTGTGTTTTCAGTTATTGCCGAAAAGAGGGGCATTGAATCATCGCTGAAAATGCATGTATAATGTCCTCCAGACGCGATGGGAACTGGAACGAACAAGAGTGCCTGATCTACATAATTTGTTGTCCACTCTCCTCCATAGAAGGATACGAATTCTCCAGGATCGTGAGCATCAGATGTTGCTTGTAGATAATTCTGGAATGCAGCATTCCCTGTTTTCTCTCGGTCAAATATTGTGAAGTGTTCTCCATGGTCAGTAAGTGACATGAAATCGAGACCTGCAATATAACGACCATAAAGGTAGGATTCTGTAGCAGTCCCAGAACCGTCGGAAAGTGAAGAGTGTCCGTGGAGGTCTCCCCAGTAGATTCTTGGTGTATCAACAGCATAGTCATCTACAATTATTGGATTACTCCAATACGTATTCTGAGTGTGAGAATCTTCTACCAGAATATAGTGAATGCCGGGTGTGTCGATTTGAAAATCAAAGGTATGAATTCCATAGTCTACGGATCTATCAGAAGCATAAACTGCAAGTCCTGGGCTAAATATTCCCCCTGTAAATGTGAATTCATCTGGAATATTCGCAACCACACCTGTCAATGCAAGGCCTGTTGTGAGATTATAGGATTGAATCGAAAACTCAACAGTTCCATAATAGTTAGCGCTAATCCGTTCAAAGGAATCCCAAACCTCTACAGTTGCATCAAACGCTTCTCCTACATCAATTGATGAAGGAGCATGCACCCAAAGTAGAGCCGGGTTATTATCGAACATTACTCCTACGTCTATGTTTATACTAGACCATAGAAAGAGTGGTGTCAGAAATATGATCACTGTAATCAATGTCTTGAGTCTTAGAGTCAAGCGGGGCCTGCTTACCAGTGCTTGGATTTTTATTCGATTCAGTACCATTCGTCGGAGCAATGATTCTTTGATATCTTCTGAGGGGGTTTTCTGTTTCTTGAGTATTAGACGGATTCCTGCGATAGCAAGTCGAATGGTAACGAGTATCAAATTACCTAGGAGATATGTAACGAAGAAGAGGATGATAACAAGAAGCACAAGCCAAGCATACACAGCCATTGCACCAGTATAGATGCTTGAGGAATACGCCAACACGTATCCATGTCTGCGCCATGCAGAGTTTTTCGAGAGTGCAGCTATTCCTATTCCAATAAGTATACCAAGTACACTCCAGAAATAGATTAGAAATGTCCAAACTCCAAAAACATACAGAGCAATGCGACCTATTCTCATAATAGCCGCAAAATATCGAGTTTCCAAGAGTGATTGTAATTTGGTTGTCATGGAAGTATCAAGATTAGTAGATGGTTGTCCGTCTTCGCCAGTCATTCTGTAGACCCAATGAACTGGATACATCCTGACATAAAAATCAAACTAATTTTTCTCATATAATCTTACTAATTTAATAGACCCTTTTGCATCTCAACAAGTCTATCTATCGCCATAGGTGAATATGATGGAACATTCAGAAAAATTGAGTCGTAGAAATCTATGGGGTTGGGCTCTTGGTGCAATCCCTACTGGACTACTTGCGTTTGTCTTTGGCTTGAAATACGTTGAATTCTTCTTCGATGATTTAGGATTACTACCTGGCTTCTTCATAGCTGGACAAGTCATCTATATGACTATCAATGCGTTGAATGATCCATTATCTGGTCAGCTATCAGATCAAACAGATCGTTCTCGGTGGGGCAGTAGACGACTGGTATACATGAAGTATGGAGCCCCAATTTGGGCACTAACTTTCATTCTTGTATGGTTCCCTTGGAGCCTAACCAATCAAATTACTATCTTCATCCATTATGTAGTTTCAATCTGTCTGTTTGATACGCTCCTTACTCTTGTGCTTCTCGTCTGGCTTGCAGTACTTCCAGAAATGACTACGGATATCGATGAACGAAACAAAGCACAATTCTATGCTGGAATATTGGGTACAATCGTAGTGCTCCCAATATTCATCGTGATTGCTACACTCGAACCTAATTCTGAAGGTTTCCGTTTTCTGATGCTGATCTTCGCGTTGGTTTCTACTATCTTCCTGTGGCTCACGGCTCGTTATTGTGAAGAAAGACCAGAATTTCAAGATGATCAGAAGTATACTCTGATGGAATCGATAAGGGCCACTTTCAAGTCCAAGACGTTCCTTGTCTACGTTGGATTCTATTTCTGTCAGAATTTCCTAGGTAGTCTTGGATTGAGCTACTTCTTTGTGTACATTCTTCTACTTGAAAGAATAACGCCAGGTCTAAACATACTCGTGCTATTCTTCGTGATTTTCTTCATAGTTGGATATGCGGGCAATATAATCGCTCTGAGATTACGACCCAAGTGGGGAATGAGGAAGATAATCTTGCGGTTCGGAGCATTTCGGACCATCAGTTCATTCGTCCTGTTCCTGATAATTCTCGTGCCGGGATTAGAACCACTCATCTGGTATGGTCTCATTGTAACCACATTTGCAGGTGGCTATGGTATTTTCCATATTCCGATGCAGTATCTGGCTATTGATGAGGATGAAGTTCTGAACGGTTCTCGAAGAGAAGGAATGTTCATTGGCGTAATGGCACTCCTTACAAAACCTGCTACTAGTTTGGGTCCAATAATTGCAACAGTGGTATTGACAATATTTGGATATGTACAAGGTGGTGGCCTTGGAGATCAACCAGAATTAGCATTTCTTGGTATCAAGATGATGTGGTTGTTACTTCCTGCAATAGTTGCAGGAATTAGTTTGATCTTCATATACTTCTACCCACTCTATGGTGAGAAACTCACGGATATGCAAGAAAAGCTTGAGATACTGCATAAGGAAAAGAGGAAGAAATTCTTGACTGCCTCTGCGGCTTCTCAAGATACCGAAGAGAGAACATATTCTGATTCGTAATCATTGGAATATAGATGCTGGGGAGATGAATAGTCACCCCAGCCTCAATCTCTAACTGGAAGTCTGTATTGGGTAGGTTCCATATTTTTCTCGCATTCGCATAACAGCTTCCCATCTATCTACAGTTACTGTTGGAGGGATACTATGACCGCTAGCGAAGATGTAACCACCACCAGGTGCGAGTTCTTGAATTAACTTCTTGCTGTAATCCTCGATTTCTTGGATTGAACCTTCAGCCAACATGATGGGGCTGATGTTGCCAACAAAAGTAATCTTGTCGCCATATCTTTCGTTTAGTTTGAAGATGTCATATTCAGGGTTTGCCGTTGATGGTTCAATTGGGTTAATTGCATCAATCCCGCAATTCACAATATCATCAAATAGAAGCATAAGGTCTCCATCCGAATGAAGGAGTATTTTCGTTCCCCTCTTATGGGCTTCATCACAAATTCGTTTCAACCAAGGGAACACATAGGTTTGGAAGTTTTTAGGGCTCATGAATGGTCCATTTTTGAAACCATAGTCGTCCAAGACCATAATTAATTCGGTGCCTTCATCACCAAGAATCTTCGTCAATTCCACCGCTAGTTTTCCACTATCGTCAAAGACTTTCTTTGCGTGCTTTGGACGTGCGAGTAAACGAGAGAATCTCTCGATTCCAAATGCTTCCCAACTTGGCTCTAACAATCCGCTAATTGTAGGAACTGCGAGTACCTCATTGTTCATCAGACCTTGCACTTCTTTTCCAGCATGATATGACGCTAAGCGTTTCGGGTCCTGGGGGTCTGGACGCTCCCAGCTCTCATATTCTTCAAAGCTCTTGAAATATCCCCCATGATATGCAGATATCACGGTTCCATCTTCTTCATATGTTTCAAACTTAATGATTCTTCCAAACTCGTCTATTATCCCGCCTTTGATAATTTTCCTTTGAAAATGAGTGAAAAGACAGATTCCAACATCTATCTTGACTCGACGTAGAAACTCGTAACTGTCTGTATAACCCTTGACAAAGAAGTTCTTGTTACTAACAACCCAACCTGCGATTCGATCCTTGAAAGGCAAATATGTTAGTGCTTTGATGGTTTTACTCGAACCCTTACTTGTTGGTATACCATAATGATTCATGATGGCATTGTTTGTGAAAGCTTCGTAAGCAGGGACACGATCAGGTTCCTCATGGTTCAATGCTTTCATTACACGGGTGGGTGCATCCATGGATTGAATCCTCCTGTAGGACATTAATTTGAAACTTCGATAGGATAATTTCCATACTTCTCCCGTATCCTCATGACTGCTTCCCAACGATCGATAGTAACAGCAGGATTGATACTATGACCGCTACTGAAGATGTAACCACCACCAGGCCCCAATTCCAGAAGGAGCTTCTTACTATAATCCTCGATTTCTTGAATCGAACCTTCAGCCAACATCACGGGGCTAATGTTGCCAACGAAAGTCAGCTTGTCACCATATTTTTCGTTTAGTTTGAAAATGTCATATTCAGGATTGGCGGTTGTTGATTCGATGGGATTGAGTGCATCAACTCCACATTTGACAATATCATCAAACAGAAGCATCAAGTCACCATCGGAATGGAGGAGAATCTTACTTCCTCGCTTATGTGCAGCATCACAGATTTGTTTTAACCATGGAAAGACGTATGTCTGGTAATTTTGAGGAGACATGAAGGGGCCATTCTTGAATCCGTAGTCATCCCAGATTAGAATGAGTTCCGCACCATTGTCTGCAAGTATCTTTGTCAGTTCCAGAGATAATTTTCCATGATCATCGAAGACCTTCTTTGCCTGTTTAGGACGAGCAAGAATCCTGGAGAATTTTTCAAGCCCAAAAGATTCCCAGCTTGCTTCCATCATTCCGTTAATTGCAGGAACTGATAGAATCTCATCATTCATCTGAGCCTGAACTGCTTTTCCAGCCTCGAATGCAGCCAACCGTTTAGGCTCGTTTGGGTCTGGTCGTTCCCAACTCTCGTAATCTTCGAATGTCTTGAAAGATCCTCCATGATATGCAACAATTATGGTCCCATCTTTTTCATATTTCTCAAATTTCATAATACGACCAAATTCGTCTATCATTCCACCCCTTGTGAGCTTGCGCTGCTGGTGAGTGACAATACTAATTCCAATGTCAATCTTAACACGCCGTAGAAACTCGTATGCATCAATCATGCTTTTTTCAAGAAAATTCTTACTACTCATCGCCTTATTGGCTAGCCAGTTTTTACCAGGGAGGTAGGTAACCAAACGTGCAGCACCACTCAAACCACCAGTAACAGGAACACCATAATGAGCCATGATCGTATTATTTGTGAATGCACTCTCAAATGCAGGAACACGATCTGGTTCCTCGTGATTCAATGCTGTTAACACACGAGTGGGCGCATCCATGGAAACTAATCCTCCAAGAGCGCTTTGATACGACGTACTCCTTCAATTGCATCAGCAGCATAATCATCAGCGCCTAGCTCCTTCGCAATCTTCATGCTGAGTGGAGCGCCCCCGACAATCAGCTTCACACTTTCACGGAGTCCAGCTTCCTGAAGAGCTTCATGAACTGCAGTTATTTCTCTCATTGTCATCGTGAGTAGACAGCTTAGAGCAACAACTTTGGCGTTATGTTCTTTCACTGCTTTTACGATTTTATCTGCAGGACAATCCATACCCATGTCTATGACATTAAAACCACCAGAAACTAACATGGTAGCTAGGATATTTTTACCAATGTCATGATTATCTCCCTTTACAGTTGCAGCAATGATTGGAATCCTCACTCCTTCTTCATCAGAGGATAGATACGGTTGAAGGATAACAAAAGCCTCTTTCATGGTTTCTCCTGCAAGAACTAATTCGGTAAGGAAGTACTCGTTTGTTTCATATCGTCGGCCGACTTCATCCATCCCCTTTGTGAGGGCACCAAGAACAGAATAAGGGTCAGTACCAGCATCGAGATGTTTCTGGACAGCTCCTGCAATATTATCAACGTCTAGTTCAATGATCATGTTTGATATTTCTTCGAAACTCATCGTAAAGTATCTCCAATTTTCTTGACTCTGATTGTCAAATGCTACCCTTTTATGTTACAAAAGGGGATAATATTCTTTTCATTTTACCAAGTAGTAAAAGATTAATGCCCCATTCAGATAATTCCGGACTTCGTAAAGGTGATTCAGATTACAGGCAAAGCATTCGGATCAGGTAATTTTGGTAAATGGATTAACGATGAACAAGGTCTCCCAGCGTATCAGTATACATGCAATCATCTGGAAGACCCTAAAGCCATCACGAAAACGAATAAACAATGGAGACCTGGGAATGAGCATCTACATCAAGTTGGAAACGATCGAGTAGTAGGTGTCGCTTCTAACTATGGTCATATACAACTACGCCAAGACGAAGGAAGCCCAAAATTCCTCAATGACTATAATCCTGATGAAAATCAATATGCTGGAGGATTTGGGTATCTCACTGATGGAAACGCTGTGTTGTCAACTTATTATCCTGGAAATTCTGAGTCCTTTGAGAGAATCTTTGGAATGGGATACTATAGAAAAATTGTCGAAGGTCATGGACTGAAAGCAGACCAGACTATCTTTGCACCATTTGGTGATGATCCACTACTAATCTCTGAAGTAATAATCACTAATGAGAGGGATACTCCAGTAAATGTATCATGGACAGAATATTGGGGTTGTCAGACATACCAATTCTCATTCAAGGCATTGGCTAGAGCATTAGCTTCGAAGAAGATACATCCGAATCATTACCGTAGACAAATGTCCAAGCGATTCTCACACAACATTTCTGTAATTGGTAAGAATACAGGTCTGATAGATTATCAAATATTCAAGGGAAATCGACTTGGAGACAAAATCGGTTGGGGAGCTCTAAGTTTTGCACTGAAATTCGTTGGAAAAGCACTCACTGGTGGTCGCTCGGTAAAAGGGCCTGTTAAAGAAGCAGTGTTAGAAGATGAAACATTACCACCAATCTTCCTTGTGTCGCTAGATGATTCATTTGATGACTGTGGTACAGATGCCGCTGCATTCTTTGGTGAGGGAGGGGTTATTTCCCCAGACGGAATAAACGATCTGAAATTTGATTCAACAACAGGTTTGTTTCTGCAGAGAAAATTGGAACTCCAACCAAACGAGCGTAAAACAATTCGGTTTGCCTATGGCTATATTCCTGAAGGATTCGAACTTCATAATATTGTGGAGAAATACAAGGACAAGGATATTTTCGCGAAATCTTGCAATTCTTGGAAGGAAGGTAGAATTGAACTAGATTTAGATGAGAAGTGGGTTGATCGCGAGCTCTCTTGGCATAACTACTATCTAAGAAGTAATCTGACTTATGACAGCTTCTTCAAGGAACATATCCAATCACAAGGTCATGTCTACCAATACATAATTGGATTCCAAGGTGCAGCTCGAGACCCCCTCCAGCATGCTTTACCTTTCATCTATACCGATGGAACCATCGTGAAAGAAGTACTACGGTATACCCTCAAGACAGTAACCGATGAAGGTGAAATTCCGTACGGTATCGTTGGAAGTGGTATGGTGATGCCATCACCATTTAGACCGAGTGATCAAGAGATGTGGTTACTTTGGTTGGCTAGTGAATACGTATTAGCTAATCGAGACAAAGAGTTTCTGGAAGAAATTCTACCAACTTATCCAGTTTATGGTAAAAAAGCAGGCAAAGCCAGTGTACGAGATCTGCTTGCTAGATGTTATCGACACTTGGTTGAAAATACGGGAACTGGAAAGCACGGTCTCCAAAGACTCTCGAATGGTGATTGGAATGATGCGATGGTAATTGGATACGCTCCACAAGAAGAACATGACAATGTGGAAGAAGTTGGTGAGAGTGTATTGAATGCAGCAATGGCAGGATATACACTTGACATATACTCTCGATTGTTAGAATATATCGGTGATTCAACATTTGCTGAAGAGGTCAAAGATTACACAGAAAAACAGCGTCAGGCGGTTCGTGAACAGTGGACCGGAAAATGGTTCAAACGTGCTTGGCTTACTGAAGAGATAGGTTGGGTTGGAGAGGACAATCTCTGGTTAGAACCACAACCATGGGCAATCATCGGTGGAGCCGCAGACTCTGAAATGGCAAAGATCCTTTCCCAGTCAATTGATGATCTGTTGCGTAAACCTACGAAAGCAGGAGCTATCATTCTCGCAAAGCCAGATGAAAAGATGGTGGGAGCACCTGGTACTGGTACGAACTCAGGAGTCTGGCCATCAATCAATGGTACTCTGATATGGGCACTTGCTCTTGTAAATGGAAATATGGGTTGGGATGAATGGAAGAAGAATTCGCTAGCAGTTCGTGCGGAATCTTATCCTGATGTTTGGTACGACATCTGGAGTGGTCCTGATACCTACAATTCGGACTTGGCAAATCGTCCCGGTGAAACCATGTTATCAGCTGATGGTGGTCTAATAGATGGAGATTTGGATGAAACCGACGATGAGTATACTACTGGAGGATTCCTAGGAGTCAATTGGACAGATTTTCCAGTGATGAATATGCATCCTCACGCTTGGCCGCTATACACTGTTTCGAAACTTCTTGGCATAGAATTCAACGATCATGGATTTGACCTAGCACCAACATTGCCAAAGGATTCTTACAAATTCTCATCACCTCTGTTCGACTTAGAGAGAACAAAAGAAGGATACTCTGGAAAGTACAGTCCAAAAGTAGCAGGAAAATGGAGAATCAAGTTCAAACCAAATGAGACAGAACTTGATCGTCTTTCACGTTTGATAGTTAATGGAAAAGAGGTAGAGATAGCACGAGAGAACGGTATGATATATTGGGAAGGTGAGAGCTCACCTGAAAGCCCACTCGTATGGTCTCTCAAGTTCTGAGATTTTCAAAAGTGGACAGGTGGAGAGATAATAGCTGATGAAGTCACGTGATAGGACTTTGGCAGCAATAGAAGGTATTCCAGATGGGATTCCGTTCAATCCGTTTATCATGCATTTTGCTGCAGCAATAGACCAGTTGGATTATTCCAATGTCTACTGTAAGGATGCGTCGGTTCTTGCTGATGCTCAAGCAAAATGCGCATCTTCCTTTGGTATAGATCATGTCAATGTATCCACTGATGCCTATCGAGAAGCAAGTGCATGGGGGGTGGAGATTGACTTTTCTGGACATACACCTGTCGCTAAGACTCATCTAAGCATAGAGGAATTTGACTCGGTTGACACCCCAGACTTGAATTCTTCAATTCGTGTTCAGGACAGAGTCAAAGCTGTGCAACTATTGAAGGAACAAGTGGGAGATAACCAATGCATAGTGGGATGGATTGAAGCTCCATTTGCAGAAGTTTGCTGCCTTTTTGGGCTGATTGACATACTGAAGATGGCTCGAAAGTCCAACTGGACCGAGATAATCAGAGGTCTCATTAAACGAATCATACCAATTCAGAAAGAGTTTGCACTGATGCAGATTGAAGCAGGAGCGGATATCATTGGTGCAGGAGATTCTGCTGTTTCACAAATTGGACCGAAGAGGTATCAAGAAGCTTGTCTTGAACCAACGAAAGAGTTGTTTCGAGAAATCAATAAACATGTACCATCCCTCTATCATGTCTGTGGTGATTCGTCGGTTATTGATAAAGATGGGAATAATATGCTCAAACTGGTTGCAGTATCTGGAACATCTGTGCTGGACATTGATTATCAGGTAGATATGAAATCAGCAAAGAAGATGGTTGGAGATAGAGTCTGTCTTCGAGGAAACACAAATACCACGATTCTTGGTGATACTATGTACGATGTTTCTCAGGTTGCAGAGGAGATATCTCAGACCATTCAAGCAGGGAAACAAGGTGGTAGGTTTATGTACGCTGCAGGATGTGAATGGCCCTGGCATCCCTTTGAACTGGCTGAACGGAATCTTAGAATCGCAAGAAAACTAATTGATGAGATTGGAGGATATTGATGTGAACTCACGTGAACGTGTAATGGCTGCTCTGAATCATGAACAACCAGATATGGTTCCACTTGATCTCGGAGGAAATCAATCAGGTATCCACATTGTCGCATACAAACGCCTACTAGAATATTTAGATATTGAAGATCCCAACATTTGCTACAGTGATTTTGTTCAGCAGGTTGCTAAACCATGTGAGGAACTACTGACACGATTTGACATAGACATCAGATGGTTGCATCCTCCTTCAGCATACTTGCCAGAGAGTTTTGTCCCTGAGGTGGAGGGAGAATATCAGGGAAACTGGGATCAATTTGGAGTATTCTGGGGGAATAGTGCTGAGAAGAAACGTGAAGATATTCTCTATTATGATCCAGTAATTCATCCTCTTAGTGATATGAAAACAGTCCAGGAAATTCACGAATACGATTGGCCTGATGGTACTGATAGAACTCCTTTCAAAGGTTTGAGAGAGAGGGCCAAGAAACTAAGAGAAACTACGGAATATGCTATTGCAACATCCCCACTTGGGTGTATTTACGAATACACAACGTTTCTTTTTGGATTCACGAAAGTGATGAGATATTTGCAGAGAGAGCCAGAACTAATTATAGCAGCCATGGAAGAGTTAGAGAAATATTGGACAGATTATGCAACTACATTTCTAAAAGAAGTCACTTTTGGCGATGAGTGCTATGTTGATATTGTAGCAAATAACGGGGATTTGGCACAACAAACAGGACCCATTATGAGTCCAAAAAGAATCTATGAACCTGTAATCAAACCGATTGAAAGGAGATTTTCAGAAACCATCCATCGACTTGCTGATGTGAAAATAAACTACCATTGTTGCGGAGCAGTATCCCATTTCATCCCACATTTCTCAGAAATTGGGTATGATGCAGTAAATCCTGTTCAAGTTGGAGCAACAGAGATGGAACCTTGCGGTCTCAAAGAACGTTTTGGAAAAATGATAACATTCTGGGGAGGTTTGTGCGATACACAAAACACACTTCCTTTTGGTACTCCAGAGCAGATACAGAAAGAAGTTCAACAAAATATGGCATGCCTGAAACCAGGTGGCGGTTATATCGCATCAAACATCCACAACATAACTGCCGAGGTACCTCCTGAAAACATAGTGGCAATGTTTGAAGCAGCCAAGAAGTATCGATATTATTGATTCGGACTGAGGAGCAGCAGTTTCTGGGATAGTTTAATACGAATAGAATATGCTCACAAACACTCAGTGGAGGCTTCAGAGTGAAACATAAACTGCTATGGGAGTTCCCAGGATCTCTAGAAACTGATAGATTGATTGTCAGAAAATACGAGAAAGGAGATGGCAAGGAATACTTTGCTCTCTTTGAGAGGAACAATAATCGTGAGAAACTCAAAGAGCATGTGGATGAAGCCCTCTCTGTAAAGACCGAAGAGCAAGCTGAGATTAGAATTAGAGAACACGAAGCAGAGTGGATTGCACGAAAGAGACTCGTATTAGGAATCTGGCTCAAAGAAACAGGTGAATGCATCGGACAGATATGGATTGAACCAGACAAGTGGGAAGTTCCTTCGTTCGAGCTTGGGTATTTCATTGATTCGGGATATCAGAGGAAAGGCTATGCACTGGAAGCATCAATTCGCTCACTCAAATTTCTCTTTGGTGATCTTAAAGCTCACAAAGTAATCATAATCACTCAGGACACAAATGAGAAGAGCTGGAAACTTGCAGAACGTCTTGGTTTTCCAAAAGAGGGACATTTTCGAGAATCACGAGCTAAAGATGGAAAACGATGGGGTATGCTCTACTATGGCATGCTGAGGAATGAATATAGAAAAACAGTCAAGGACTAGTGCAAAATGGACACCAAGATATTCAATGAACTGACCGAAGAGTTAGACAAGATGTGGCAACAACTATGGAAGGACAATCGTCTACCCACACAACATCAATTCAGAAGATTACACTAGAATATATCCAAACTGAAGGATTGATTCTTGATATTGGGGGTGGAGGAGAGGGGCTTGTTTCCCGAATCGTGGGG
>JAEOSL010000114.1 GCA_016840385.1 Candidatus Thorarchaeota archaeon
ACTAGCTTTGTTTACCCTTCTTTCTACATTATCCACATTCTTCATGTGGAATTATGTGGGACGGGCCGTGCTGGTTCAAATAGCAGGAATTGTGCTAGTTGCTGTGTTTGGTGAGAGTATTGTATCTTCACAGGGATACTATCAATATCCTAAGAAGCATGATAATGGCCCCTTCATTAGAAATGTTCCAATATGGATTCCTTTTCTCTGGATTTTTACAATTCAAACGTCATTTCTTACAGGTTTAGTCTTTGGACTATCTGGCATCCAAGCCTGTGTACTATCTGGGTTAATCACTGTCGCTTTCGATCTCATTTTCTTAGAACCATACTTCAGTCGACAGAAAGAACTCTGGATTTGGGATTCTGTCGAAGGTGGCTACTTCAAGTTTATACCTAAGCAACTGGATATGTTTACGGCTCCACCTGGCAACTACATTACTTGGGTGATTTTTCCAATAATCATGAACTATGGTACCATTCTGGTATCCCTGATATTACAATAAGGCAGAACGTGAGAAGCACACAATTACTCTTGCTTCTCTCTTTTATTCTTCCGCTTTGAATATGACTCGAAGGTTCTTCCTTGAGCGACAATTACACAGGTCTTTCCACCTCCAGGTGTTATTGTGATGATTGCACTCTCTATCACATCAATCGGAATTCCTTCTAACTCTAGCACATCATGAAACCATCTTGATATTGTGGTATAGTATTGTTCAACACTATCACCCTCCATATCTGGTGTCAAAGTTCCCGTCACTAGGTCCACTATTATTTCAAATGGAGGGTCATGGTACTTGAATGGATCATCACCATATGGCTTGTGTGACCAAATCGATCCTCGTACAGCATTATTTGCAACTGAGTTTAGTCGAGTTAGTTTCATGATCATCCTCTCTAATTGCAATCCAAATCTATCTTTTATTTTTTCTTAGAGTTTCACAATTCAATTGTATACTTCGATGGTGTTTCGTGATGATCGAAAAGTATCTGTTTCAGATCGAGTCTGATGAGAGTAAAGTTTGGATCCTCTGCTGATTCCCAATAGTTAGTGAACCAAGGAATTGCCGATGCAACATCCTTTCGTATATCTGGGTCTTCTACAATGATTGCATCTGCTGTTGCTCTCAGACATCCTGTTCTCTCTTTTCCTTGGACTGCGAGAGTAAATTCAGCATTAGAGTTCTTGCGAATCTGGTCTATCTTATCGTCACCAGTTCTAGTGACAATCCACAGCTTCTGATCAAACACCGTGAAAGCCACCATTCGTACGCGAGGTTGGTTTCCATCTGAGGTCGCAAGATGAAGCAATCCCCCTGCTTCGAAGTGGGGCCATACTTCGGATAGGGTCATTTTTTCTGGATATTCTTTTTTCATAATGCAAAGGGAGCGAACAGGGATAATAAGGAAAGACATCCAAGCAAGTTCACTATTCATTCAATTCGCTTTGCAGGGATAACTTGCATTGCGTCAATGTAAAGAAACTCTGATACAGGTCCTGAATCATCCTTTTTGAATTTCAAAGAAAATGAACCATCCTTTGCTGTAAACTTCATTCCCCTGACTGGCTCCATTTCTTTTGTATGCTGACCTGGTATTTTCAATACTAACGAGTCCTCTCCCTTGAACTCGATCGCCACGGTCATTCCCATTATCTCATACTCACCAATCAAAGGCTTGAGAAATTCCTTTTCCCTCATATGTTTATCCGGTAGATGAGTGAATGTAATAGGTGATGTCAGTTGTTCCAATTTTGATGAAAATTTTACAATTTCCCCACCATCATCTGCATGAAATGTTAGTAGACCCTTGATGTCAAAACGCTTGATGTCAAATTGAAATGTGTCATAGTGAAAGTGAGTCATGGGATAATCAACTGAGCCCATCTTGAAAATTAGATCTTCATCCTTAAGATAGAACTCAACTTCTCCATAACCCGGATGTGAATATCGACCGACGTATTCACTGATTGAGCGGGAAGGTTTTGTTTTTGCAATACGGATACCCTGTGACTTTTCACCTGATTGTTGAATGCTCTTGATAATCTCTGCATCGATTCTTAGGTATATCTCATTCCAGTCAACAGGTTCTATTCCTAGGAGTCTATCAAAAAGATGAAAGAATGCAACGCTTGATAGTACACAATCGCTTTTGTTAACAACAGCCATGACACCAACACCCTCATCAGGAATAAAGCCCATGAGGGATGTTGATCCATCAATGCCTCCACCATGTCTGACAAGACGATTACCTCTGAACATTATTCCTGCCCATCCAAGCGCATAGCTATCCATCCTGAACCATTTTTGATTTGGGACCCAGGCATCAAGTCCCATTGTCATTGAAGTGATGATTACAGAATCTTGAGTGCGTTGTAGATTATCTGCAGATACGAGCTGCTTCTTTCCCACCCTTCCCTTATTCAAGTGAAATCGCAGCCACTTTCCCATATCATCTATGCTTGAATTGATATCACCTGCACCAGCAGCATCATCATGCTCGATATAATCGCACTCAATGAATCCAGTTTTCTCATCTTTGAAGTCAACTTTGTAAGGAGTTGCATAATCTGGAGTCTGACGAAGGGATTGAATTGTAAGGTTTGAGTCTTTCATCTTTAATGGCTTGAAAATCCTCTTGACGATGAAGTCATTGTAGCTCATTCCTGATAGTTCCTCAATGATTACCGATGCTGCTAGATACATGAGGTTACAATACTGCATGTCAGTACGAATGTCCTTACTAAGATCGAGGTGAGGTAGCCGTTCAAGTATCTCGCGATATGAAAAGTCATCATTAACCCACACAAAGTCATGTCTTGGCAGTCCTGTTCTATGAGACAACATATCCACAATCGTTACTCTCTCTGTGGCAACAGGGTCCTTCATTTTGAACTGCGGAATGAACTCGCGGATTGGAGTGTCCCATTCAAGCTTCCCCTCATCTACAAGTAGTGCTATTGCAGTGCTAGTGAATGACTTTGTGCATGAGGCGATAGGGTGTGCTGTGTTTGGTGTCATCTCAAGCTCCTTGTCAACATCTCTGTAGCCAAATCCCTTGGAATAGACAATCTCATTGTTTCTTAGTGCAACTATTGCGAGACCCGGAGCATCGAATGCTTCCATTGAAGCTTCCAAGTGTTCATCCAGTCCTTCAAGTATATCATCTCCGCTCATGTCATAACCACCAACTAATGTTTCAAATATTCAAAAGAAATCTATGCAAACAACTAGCTAAAAAGTGATGTCTCTAATGTGACTAGTAGCTAAAAGTGAGTCGCCTATTTAACAGAGAAAACCGTGGTTACAAGTATGCCATCAACACTCTCACAGAAAGCAACCAAAATAATGGAAGACCAGAAAGGTTCCTGCTCACAAGCAGTTTTTGCCACCTACGGTGAACATCTGAGTTCAGGTGGAGTTGACTTCGAAACAGGTATGAAGATTGCTTCTGCATTCAGTGGTGGAATCGCTAGAACCGGAAGCATGTGCGGTGCTTTGACTGGTGCTCTAATGGCTCTCGGTCTGAAATTCAATGATGCTGAAAAGTACAATCAAATCAATGTAGTTGCGGTTAAGCTTCTGGATGAATTCGAATCAATCAATGAGTCAACAATCTGTAGACAGCTAATCAACCATGATTTGCTAACTGAAGAAGACCTGAAGCAGGCGTTCAAAACAGGTGCCTTCGATAACTGTACAAAATATGTTGAAGACGTTACGAAGATTCTAGACAAGTTGATAGCTAGTGATCTCTGAACCTAAGAGGATATTGTCCAAACATATCCCTTCTTCTCTTTTCAAATAGTTCGGAATTACGATTCTAGGATTTAGACCAGATTTATTATGATGTTGTGCCGTATTTCCCATTTTAGGGAATACCCAAAATGGACGGTGTAGAAGAAAATCTGAAGAACGAGGACCCCATCAATTTCGATGAACGTTTACCACTTAGATCGAAAATTGCTTTTGGTTTCTCTCAAGCCTCAATGAACCTTCTTGTTGGAATCGCTCTTAGGTCCGCAATCACGTTTTATTACAATGTGAAGCTGGGATTAAGCGAGGAATGGATTGCTCTTGCTTGGATTGTGTTTGCGGTCTGGAACTCTATTAACGATCCACTTTTTGGAATTTTACAGGAACGGGTAGATACAGACATAGGTAGGCGCATTCCAGTGCTACGCTATGGAGCACCATTCTACGCTCTTACATTCATCATCTGTTGGTTTCCATTCTTAGGCAGTACACAACTTGCCCTATTCTGGAACCTGCTACTTGCCCTCTTCCTCTTCGATACAATGTTTACCATTATTGGGTTAGTACAAACAGCATTACCTGCCGAAATGTGTATTACCCAAAAAGCACGATCCAATCTAGGTCTCTATAATGTAGTTCTAGGAGCTTTTGGTGGATTGTTTGCAATGATTCTCCCCTTGATTTTACTGACGGATGAAACTACAACTGAACTCAACCCGCTCTTCAGACCTGTGATGGTGATATTGGGGCTAATTGCAGGAATAATCATGTTCGTAGCAAGTTATGGACTGACTGAAAATGAGTATGCCAGAACAGAAGAAACTCTCGGTTTCTTGGATTCAATAAAAGCAACTCTCAAGAACAAAGCGTTTCTAGCATTTGAAGGTTTGACATTCTTCAGAGAAATGGGTTTCACGATTGTCACAGGGTCCATGCTTTATTTCGTTCAATACGTGATAAGATTCCAAGGCTCCATGGCTTCGATCCCAATACTTGTCATTTTTGTTGTAATGCTGAGTTTTAGTTTTCTAGCAGATAAATTGGTGAAAAAGCGAGGTTTGAAGATAGTCTATCTTATTGGGAACTTAGTAACAAGTTTTGGTCTTGCACTACTCTTCCTTTCTGGTAGCTGGATTATTGCGGCGTTATTGAGTCTTATAATAGTTGGAGTGGGATTAGCACCCCTTCTATTGACTTGGAACCCGATATTTGCTGATGTGATGGATTATGATGAGCTGCTTACTGGTAAGCGAAGAGAAACTACGTATGCAGGTGTGAACGCTCTATTTACGAAACCAGCGATTTCTATTGCGAATGCAATGTTCCTGTTAATCATTAGCAATTTTGGTTTTGATAATACACTGAGTGTGCAACCAGAAACAGCAATCTTAGGAATAAAACTAGCATATGCACTGATGCCTAGTATTGCATTCCTAATCAGTGGATTCGTACTATGGAGATGGTATAACTTGGATGGAAAAGACTGGATTGCAAAGAAAGTCGAGTTAGGCAAGATACGTCTTGAAAAGGAAAAGGAGTATATTGCACAGCTTCAGAGAGAAGGAAAGATTTCCAAGGTCTATCAAAAACTCTACAAAGATTCACAAGAAGAAACATAATGGATTATTGAAATGTAACTTAGGAGTGATTCGGATGGATTCCAAGAAGACAATCATCGTGCCCCATACGCATTGGGATAGAGAGTGGTATTTACCGTTTCAGAGATTCAGACACATGCTAGTTGAACTCGTGGACGATTTACTTGATATTCTGAAGAAACAAGATTACAAATTCATGTTGGATGGTCAGACGATTGTTTTGGAAGACTATTTCGAGATACGCCCGGAGCGGAGAGATGAATTACTTGAACATATTCGTAGCGGGAAAATAACTGTAGGACCCTGGTATTTACTTCCAGACCAATGGCTTGTAGGTGGGGAGAGTCTCATCCGTAACATTGAACTCAGTCACGATTTGGCTTCGGATCTTCGCATTCCACAGATGCCGATTGGTTATCTTCCTGATATGTTCGGTCACTCAAGCGCCATACCCCAAATATTGAGCGATCTAACTGACTTCAAAGCTGCTGTGCTCTGGCGCGGAATTCCTCCGGAAATTATGACAGTTCTCTTTAACTGGAAGTCTCATCCATCGTCGTCAGCAACGATTCCTGCTGTGTATCTACCTGGAGGATATGGGAACACCGCTCGTTTCGTAGAAGAGTACAAGGAATTCGTGGAAATGGTTGATGAGGGAATATCATTTCTTGAACCTTTTTCTCCTGTGCCTGTTTATCTGATGATGAATGGTTCAGACCATTTGTTCCCACAGGCATTCGTTCAACAGAACGTAACCCGATTGAACAATGAAGGGATTGACATTTCTTTAGGGTCTCTCACGGATTTTGTTGATCATCTGCAAATTGCAATTGGTGAATCTGATTTCAAACCTCCTTTGCAGAGTGGGGAGTTTCGTTCTCCCGCAAGAGCGCCTCTTCTCCAAGATACATATTCAGCTCGAATGTGGATTAAGATCTGGAATCAGAAAGTTGAAGATATGTTAGTGCGACAGGTTGAGCCTATCAGCGCATATCTATGGCATTTATTGAAACAAAAGTACCCTGACGTTTACTTGAAGACTGCTTGGAAATGGTTATTGAAAAACCATCCTCATGATTCGATATGTGGATGTTCTATTGATAGCACTCATGAAGAGATGAGGGCTCGTTTCTCATGGGCAGAAACTATTGGAGAAAGTATTCTTGAGAAGACAAACAAGATTCTAGATGAGATGGCTCAGGAAGCCAAATCGGAAATACCTACTGTTCTTGTTTTCAATTCCGGAGGAAGTAAACAGTTTCCTGTGTACATTGAATTTTCCGCACCGCGGGAGCAGAATATTAGAGGGCTTAAAGCTCCCAATGGATCTATCTATGATGTTCAGCGTCTCGAATCGAGAGATGATATCTTCTTTGAAACTACGGTTGGGATGAGGATGGCAAGGATGAGCATGGGTCTTCTACCAGGGCGGAAGCTCATGAACTTCTACATCAACGAAGTTGAGTTCTTTGATGGTGATAATCCGGAAGTCTTGGAGCTGCGATTCATATGCGATTATCATCCTGTAGGTGAACTTGATTGGGAAGAATTCAAGCGCAAAGGTCGCGAGCTCATTACTAGCAAGAAATACAAAAAGGTGCATCTCGTTGCTGCAAGACCAACTCAGAATATCTATGCTTCAGTGGTTCCCCTCCAGCCTTGGTCCTTTACGCAGCTGTTTCCAGTTGGTGAATCTCCAGATTCACGAGATGACAAACTCCAGGTAAATGGTGATCAAATCAGCAATCGTTTCTATTCAGTGTCATTCAACAAGAATGGGTCATTAAGAATCTTCAACAAGGATCTTGGTACATCATACGACTCACTCCATATCTTTGAAGATTATGGGGACCGTGGTGATGAGTACACATTTGGCAGAGTTGAGTCGGAGAAGGCTGATGTAAAGAAAGTGAAGCGCCAGGTGGTAACTTCTGGACCTCTCATTGTTGAGATTCAACAGAAGATGGAACTTGAAATATTTGAGAGCCTTGATGATTCGAGAGAGAAGCGAACTGGTAAGGTTAAACTGCCAATAGAATCCACATTCAGATTCTATCGCGATTCGCCAAGGATTGAAGTGACAACCAAGCTAACAAACAGGTCGAAAGATCATCGATTAAGAATTTGTTTTGACCTTCCCTATAGTTCAGAAAAATCTCAAACTGAAACGCACTTTGGTGTTGTCGAACGCTATGGTTCACCAGAAAGAATTCCAGAGGTAGAAGTGTTGGATAAGACCAGCTCTTCATACCCAGAAGTGCCTTCAGGAATACAGCCCCAAAAGCGATTCATTCGAGTTGATGATGAACAAGGAAATGGTTCAATCACTGTCTTCAACTCAGGTCTACCAGAGGTTGAATTGGTTAATGGTACCCGAATAGCGTTGACACTCGTCCGCTCGGTAGGATGGCTCTCACGATCTGATATCCCTGAGAGACCTGTGCATGCAGGCCCAGGTGAGGAAACTCCCGGTGCACAAGAAATAGGGACTGATTACGAATATCATTATGGTTTTGCAGTGCACTCGAAGGAAGAACCTCTGCATTTTAGTTCCAACATTGCCGATGCAGCCTCAGAAAAACCATTTACTGCTTATTTGAATCATTCAAATGAGTTCTCAAGACTCCTTACACCAATTGTCAAAATAGATGATCCCCGGGTAAGAATCTCTTCGATGCGAATGAGGGATGGTGCGATTCTTATGACGATGTACAATCTAGAGAATCTAGAAATTAATGCCATTTTGGAGTTTGAGAATTCTTTCAAGACCATCGCTGAAGTAAAGATTGATGGAACGAAAAAGAGTGAACAATCTGTGAGTGGGAATAGAATCAATCTATCCTTCAGCCCTCGGGAAATCAAGATGTGCGTTCTGAGCTAAGTATATTCTTCAATCAGTTTCTCAAGAATCATAGACACATCTTGCTCATCTTTACACAGGGATTTGACTTCTATAAAAAAAGCCACTACACAAGGGTTCGGGAGTGAGTGCTCTATTATTCCAAATTCATGAATCCCCAAAAACGAGAAAGATGCTTCCTATCAGTAAAGTTGTCGTGTCGGCACAGTAGATATTCAGAATCGATTTGGACTGAAGGTAGTTCAGCAATGCCCGAGCTCACCCCACAACTAGCTGGATTCCCAATCCAAAGAATGGGTGTCCCGGAATGAATCAGTTCGACACTTGTAGTAGAGTAGAATGGTTCCCACACCATAATGACCACAGATGGATCATACTTGGAGTGCGCTTCAATCGCATCAATCTCTTCCACCCATTTTGGATGCTCAATATTATCCCTGCCTGTTTTTGCATCAGTTGCAATTATGGTTCTATCTACAAGTGGTTTCAAAAACTCACCTAGTTTTCCATCCCCACTCATGATTTCAAGGACTGGTCCTGGATGTTTTGATCCTATCAATATCTTTCCAACAAGGGTTGCTATGAGTTCAATGAATTCTCTGCTGTAAATCTGAAAGATCCATCTTCCGCCAGCATTTGCTCCATTGCAGTACTCCTTTACTTCTCCTTCACTCTCTATGTGTTTAAAGAACTCGAGTACTTTGTCAAAAGGTAATAGTTCCTTGTGGATGTCTATGAATTCACCATTGCTTGAATACATCCACTCGGTGGTCATGTGTCGTTGAAAATCAGCGTAAGTAATAATACTTTAGTCACTTTCCAAACAGATATTCTGTGGGAGAAATAGCAATGAACAAACAAGTGTTGATAGAGAAACTCAACATGACCTATTCATGGATTGAGCGTATGATTTCTCAGATCAGTGAGGATGAAATGACTCAATCAATAGTCCATGGTGAGAGAACGTCAAAGGATATTCTTGCACACATTGCAGCATGGAATTGGAATGGTATTGAGTGGATTAAATCAGTAGGCAAGGGAGAGAAGCCACTTCTCCCAATGGAGGGTCACACCCTCGAAGAACGAGATTCTATATTCGCTCGTTTGAATGAAGAGATTCACAAGAGGGATCAGAACAAACATTTGAAGGATGTTCTTGAGGATTACTATCAATCTTGGAAAACTATGATGAATCTCGTAGAAACTCTGAAGCAAGAAGATTTTGACAGAACTATCCATCTTGATTGGGCCGCTAACCCAATTGAAGGATGGAACGTAGTTCATTGGCGAGTTTGGCATGCAGAAAACCATGGGAAACACATTGAAGCATGGTTAGAAACCAAATCTTGATTTGTGAACTATTGAGCATACTACTAATACCAAGAAATGTCCTCACGCGCCAGTTTATAATACTCGGAGTGGAGAATCTCCTGTGATTTTATGTCGTATCTTGTTACGTACTACTCCAGAACTGGAAACAATCGGACTATCGGAGAGGCTATAGCAAAAGGACTCTCTGCTGACATTGATGAGATTACCGAAAATAAAAAACGTTCTGGGAAGCTCGGTTATATTAAAGCTGGAGCTGACTCAAAGAGCGGGAAACTCGCAGAGATTAAGTTCGAGAAAAATCCCCAGGACTACGACACGATAATCATTGGTGCTCCGATTTGGGCAGGAAATCCTATTCCACCCATCCGTACATATCTCCAAGAAGTTGACCTGAAAGGCAAACGTGTTGCATTCTTCATCTGTTCACAAACTACTGGATACTCAGAGATGTTTCCCAAATTGGTCGCATTGATTCCCGATTCAGAGCATATAGGCAACTTCGGTATCACACAGAAACGTTTCAAAGAAGAGGACTATAGTTCTGATCTCGACGCGTTTGTTGCAATAATCAAATAGCATGCCAATAGCAAATTAGATAGGCCACAATAATTATAGAGAAAAGACTGCAAATCCGGTCTGGTCTTTTCTTGGCATTGATTCCCTCGTCTTGGATGTAACACAAAATACTGCGCCGATGTGTTGTATTATATTACATTCTGGATTTTCTTTTAGCGTTAATAAGGTGCCTTCTCATGATATGGTTCAGGAGAGAGTCTTGCAGTCAAAGGATACTCGGTATATACGTGCTATCACTACTGTGTCTGATACTTCTTTCACCAACACCCTCCGTTGCTCAGATTGAACACCAGGATTTGACAGGAGTTACAGTTGGTGTCTACAATGGAACTGGTGAGATGAATTCCAGTCGCATTGCACTTGTACGAATGTTTGAGTGGATGAGTGCAACAGTAGTAGAAGTTAATGCTTCGCAAATTCTTGGAGATTTTCTTGATGACTGTGATATACTTGTCTTTCCTGGTGGATCCGAATCCAGTTACATGATTGATCTCCACTTTATTACAGGAATTGAGAAGATACAGGATTTCATTGAAAATGGTGGCTCATATTTCGGTATCTGTGGCGGGTCAACCTTTGGGGCGAATACACTTGATCTATTTGATGGTAATATGTATCCTGTGAATGAACCCGGTGATATAATCCACATGACTACTATGAAAGTAAACCAATCCTCAAATGGACCTGATCTCTCTGATTACTCCGCGAATTTCACAACAATGTATTATGCTTCACAGTACTTTGTTCCAACAGTAAGGACCGATGTCCATGTCGTTGCTAAATACGATAGTAACAACCAACCCGGGATGATTGCATTCGAATATGGGGCTGGAACAGTTTTTCTCTTAAGCCCCCATCCTGA
>JAEOSL010000115.1 GCA_016840385.1 Candidatus Thorarchaeota archaeon
CCAGAACTTCATTGTAAATTCGCACCACTACGGGGCAAATCAAAACCGAGTACGACGCTTCTCTATTGGATATCAAGATAATGGAACCTTGGCCCCGTTTCCTTTCGAACTGGAAGACCCATTACCAGTACACAAGCGCACTCCTGATCCTTTCCCTACTGTCATGGCTTGCGAACACAAGTATCCAGCGGGAAGAATGGCTGGTCGAAAACTAGGACGCCGTCTCACCCTTGCCGAGGTCTGCGAACTTCAAGGTTTCCCCGAGCTTGCTGAGGCGTGGTGTTTTCTGCCTCGAGGTAAATCAAAACGCAAGGTCTACCGAAAAGAGTTCGAGTATGAACTCATCGGCAACGGGGTCGAGAAGCAAGCAGGTCTAGTTGTCGCCCGAGCTGTCAAAGCAGGACTCGAATACTTAGAACACTAGGGCTTCGGCCCGCTCTCTTGACTGGCCTTTCATTTCGAAAGGCTGCAGGAGTAGAGGTGATCCCCAGAACACACCCTGAACCCCTCCCCTAGATAGGTTGTACCTGTGCCTTGCGTTCTCAGGAACCACTACAACCTCGCGCGGTTACTACGCCGTTGCGATCATTAGAGGCTTCGCCTACGTCGACCGCTATCGACAACGGCGATAGCAAACAGGTCGAAATTTGATTTGGGGGTTCATCTCGAAAATGGAGGAAATGAAGAAATGAATGATGACGACAAGAACCTGTTCTTACTGATCCTAGTATTGATACTATGGACGATACTTTCTGCATTATCTAGTCCCATTGTGGGATTGATCGGGCTAGCAATAGCTTACCGCAGATTAGCCAAGCGATTCGACAACAAGGAAAAGGAGGACTGAGGAACAGTGAAAATAATAAAGAGTTTGGAATTAAGTGATTATTCAAAACTGATGGAAATGTATTTGGATAGAGGACATGAACGTTCTAAACGTCATGTGATACTACATGCAAATGGATTGTTAAAAAGAATGGAGGTGAGGAACAGTGAATTGGAAATGTAAATTAGGATTTCATCAATGGAAGAATGGAATACTTCCAGTAAAAGGTTATTATTATCGTGAGTGTGTTAGGTGTCCCAGAGTAGAAAGGAGACGTTCGACATATTTAGAATCCAGTTGGAAAAATTGGACCGAAGAAGGAGTGAAGAACAGTGAGCGTTGAGAAGCGGCGTATAATACGGGCAATCCAGAAATTCCTCACTCCCAAAACTCGCTATGTTCGGAAATTAATCAATGGGCATAGTGTGATTCTAGATACTCAAGATATTTGGATGCGAGATAATTTTCTATGGTATGATGTTTACGAACCTGAAACTTCAAGATATATTTCTGGAAATGTAAGATTGAATGATATCATTCTTGATGTTGGTGCTCATATTGGATACCATTCTCTTAATTTTGCATCTAAAAGAAAAAGAAGCAAATATACTAGAACCGATGATAGAATGTTTTTTAGTGGTAAAATGTATTCTTTTGAGCCTGACCCACTTAATTATAGATTATTATGTAAAAATACAGAAGATTATTTTATTGCTCCTCTTCAAGTAGCTGTTTCAGACAAAGAAGAAGAAACTATACTATACCGTTCAAAAAATAGGACTGCATGGAGTTCATTACTGCCTAAACAAAATACTATTCCGTATCCAGTAAAGACAATAACAATTGATAGTCTAAATTTGTCTTATGTTAACTTTTTGAAAATAGATGTTGAAGGAGCAGAAATCAAAGTCCTAAATGGTGCAAAAGAAACCGTAGAAAGATCTCCTAGAATTCGGATTATAGTTGAGTGGTTGCCTAAGAATGATGGTGATTTTGAAGGTATAATGAATTTCTTTGAAGGGTGGAAATGTAGACCACTCGATCATAATATGCTATTCTGGAAGGAGGAATGAATAATTTCAGAATTGATATCTAAACCCAATGAACAAAATCACATCCTTAATATAATGATGATTTGGATTGCTACAGCACTCGGTTATCAAAGATTAAGTGATATGGATATTGTAGTCAATTTTGAGTACTGGAATTATGCACCGAACAGATATCGTCTATTTCATCAGTTTTTGATGATATTGCATGATAATCCATTGTCTATCGCTACATTGATATCTCTAAGTTTCGGAATTTGTGTAACTGCAGCCTATTTCATCATCAGACCACAACATCGGGATTTACAACTATTCTTGCTCGGCGTCCTATTAGTCGGTATTTTTGGCTATGGTTACAATGCTATAATCTACCCTTTACTCGCACTTGTAGGTAAGTACAAACACCATTCACTAACGCCTCTATTACTGATACCTCTAGTGTTGTGTAAAGAGTTCGCTTTCTTTGTAGCTGTCGTATTTCTCCTGCTCTACTCCAGGAATAAACTTTCGGCATTGATTTATGGTGGCCTAGGAACGGTTTCTTATCTTGTCGTTAGATTTCTGATTCTGGGAAATGTAACAAATAGTCCTAGCAGTGCTCCGCTATTCACACCACTTCATATGCTTTCAAAATTCAATCTCTGGTTTTTAGGACTCAATCTCTGGTTCTTAGGAATAGGATGCTGTGTTGTTATACTCATGGTTATTGCAACTAATAAAACCAAGGAAAAATATTTGGTGATAGTGACGGCAATAATCGCGAGTTTGCTCGCATTATGGTGGGAGCCTCAATTATGGATACCAACATTGGTTTT
This sequence comes from Candidatus Thorarchaeota archaeon, assembly GCA_016840385.1. Next base: position 2,691 of record JAEOSL010000115.1, read on the forward strand.
GATTCTCGCAGAAAGAAGAAGGAGTGAGGAACAGTGACAATCACCCATATCTCAACCATGTGTACTTCTTGTGATTGGATGCCAAATTATGAATGTGAGAAATTTAAAGATGGTACTTTTCCATTATGTTGTCCTAATCTTGAACAAGAAGTAAAAGATGCAATCAAGGAGAGGAGGAATGAGGAACAGTGAAACATGAGTTTACAACAAGCAGACAGGACACAATCAAAATATATTCCTCATCGAATATTCATCTCAGAGTGTGGCTTAAGATTGAAGAAAGTTTTGCAGAAAACAAGGCGGCTACAGAATTAAGTATCTGGGATATTGATATTCTTATTGCATCTTTGAAGAAAGCACGAAAATCATTAGAAGAGAAGGAGTGAGGAACAGTGAGCGAAAAGATACAATTTGACGAAGAACCTATGAAATGGACTTCCTTGCACTCAGCCGCGGAGGGCAATATCATTACAGCAATCAAGCAACTGAAACGATTGGAGGGGTTTGATTTTGAACAGATTCTAGGAGTGTTTTCACTTCATCTGTATAAGGAGTTTAAAAAACATGGAACCAAGGAGGACTGAGGAATTAACAAGTTAAAGGTGTGCCAAAAATGAGCGAAACAAAAATCAATTGGGATTATGTAGCAGGTTGGTTTGATGCGGACGGATATGTTGGGAAACCTCCAAGCCACCCTTGTTATCGGGTTCAATTTGGAAATACAGATTTAGAAGTATTGAAAACGATTAAGGATTTCATTGGGGTCCCACAGAAGATATCAATTAAGAAAACTCATTATAATAGAGGAGTAGGTAAAATCTACTATCAACTTGTGATTGCGGACCACGCGAATGTAAAGAGGATAGTTTCAAGGCTTGTTTCCAGATGTATTACTAAGAAACTTGCTCTTGATGAAACTCTTGCTTGGCTGAAATCTCGTGAACAAAATCCAAATTTCAATCCAACAGGACCAAAAAGAAACGATGGATTGGAAACTAAAAGACAGATCCGAGAAGCCAGCAAACTGAGAAAACAAGGATTGTCCTACAGGGGAATTGGAAAAAAGATGAATCTGAGTCATGTTAGAATTTGGAGAATTCTAAATGAATCTTCAACTAACATGTTAACTAACTAACTAACAATGCGGAGAATGTTCAACCATGAGCGAAAACAACAAGTTCCACACGAAACCAACGGGGGTCAAAAATCCAACGGTCCAGATCGGCCCTCGCATATCGATTACAGTAAAACAGGACATTGAGCGCTACTGTATTAACACAGGCCAACACTTTCAGGACGTGGTCGAGCTGGCCCTGATGCAATTCCTAGCAGACAAGGACCTTACGCCAGTGGTACAATTGCGGCTCGCGGAGGCTTTGGAAGTGAGCTACGAAGACCCTCGATTCCAAGCCCTGAAAGGATTGATTGAGCGGGCGCGGGTAACGAGTGCAAACAGGCTTGGGCGGGAGAAACTGATAAGACATATAACTACTGAATATCGCAGGCTGGTAAAAGAGGTCGGGATGTGTGTCGAAATGAAGATGGAATACGAAGAGGCATTGGGAATACTGGTGCCACAGGAGGCGGAAACGTGAGCAAAATAAAGAAGGACGGAATGAGTGACTGGTATCTCCGCGGTCAAATGTGGACCTATGAGCATATCTTAGAATCTAAATACTGGCAAGATTTACCGGATAAGATCGACAAGGGCGCTCTCGAAAAAGTATTACTGGACGCGTGGGGGGCAGAAAAAGCATTCGCGAAAAAATGCGGCCTACTGTTTGCTCAGTTCTATGATGTTGAAGACCCCGCACCTAAAGACGTATTGTGTGATAGGGCAACCGAAGAGGAGGCGGAATGAATGACACAACGTTGTTACAAATGCGGAAAAAGAATAGAACACGTAACCAAGGATAACGATATTGAAGGGACTTCGGGTATGTTGTCAATAGTAATGGAGTGGGATGATTAATGAGTAAGGTTGTTGAAGGCAACTGCCACCTCTGTGGCAAACCCGTTAAAGTAACAAAATATGACCCACCACTTGAAGGTGAAGATGAGGAAGGTCCCTTCTGGTTACTTGACAAATATGACTGTGATACTTGTAACGTAGAACAGGAACACAAGTTGAGGAGTGTTAAAAAATGAGCATTGCCGCACAGAATGTGATCATTGAGTTTCCATTTGAGAAGTTAATCAAGACAATACTGGAAAATTGGGAGGGGTCTTGAATGAGCGAATACGTGAAATATCCAACAAAGAAGTCTTGTGATAAGTGCGCAAAACTCTATGATGAGGAATTAGAAGAGTGCCCCAAGTGCGGGTGTAAGATGTTTTGGTGTGTGTATATATTGCAATCGGATCTCTGGGAAGATTCTCTTGCGGAAGACCACAATTTCACATTCAACCTCAAATTTCCCTAACCCTTCTCTTGCTCCTTGAACTCTTCTAACAACGCCCGTAATTCTTTATGTTCCTCTGCAATCAGGTCCATGCGTTCTTTCAACGAACCTTTCTCTTTTTCCATCTTCTCGATTTGTATTTTCAATGAAACATCGGTTACTAGCGTCTCCAATTCAGGAAGCATCTTGATGTAATCCTTCTTCAAACGATCAACAGCAATCGGGTCGAGGTCCATCAATCCCCCATAGGTCGCAGGCATCCCTTGTAATCCTTCTTTGTGCCCCATGAGATACTCTGATACCGAATCTCCCAGAGAGTTCATCGCACGACGAAAGTACTTCCGCAAGCTGTACGGACGGAAGCGCCGAAAATTCTCACCGGTCGGATATCGCCCCACCGTACGCAAGATTATCCGGTAGATTGCTGACCCGATGGCATCCGCTGACATTGCCTGCCCTTCGTTCCCGATCAGAATCGGGGTCTCATCCGTTATCTTTTCGCCATTCATTCTTCTGATCTTGAGAAAACTCTTCATGTATCGAGTACCCTGTGGTCCCAGAAATGTAACATACCACTGTCGGGTCTTGCGGTGTTGCTTGGTGATAGTCAATACATCGTCGCCAGCTTCAAGACTCGCCTTCACATGCTTATACCTCAACTCTGAGATATCGATAGGTCGATATCCCGCGAAAGCAAAGATGGCGATTGCCACTCTATGAGAGAGTTTCGCACTATCAAGTAATTCTTGAATGTCCGTCCTTGTGGGGATATAGTCTAGCAGCTTCCGCGTTGCTGAGATGTTCTTACACTCGACGGCTATCCGTTTTCGATTGAAGATGAACCACCGTTTTACCGCTGCAAACTCAACTATGATAGTGGCCCCTGCGTAACCCGCATCTCGCTGGAATACCTTCCAGTCGATCATGTAGTCTTCTATTCTCTCAAGTTCCCAATCCAAGGTCTCTTCCGGTGAAACTTCGTAATAGGCACAAAACTTAGATAGGGCCCGCCCATACCTCTCCCTGGTGCCTACAGCTTCATATGATCCTAACCAGCGTTCCACTTGACTCATGCTTATCCTCTCCTTGTCCTTTTCCTAGTACAAAAGGACCGCGGAAAGCTTTATCCAGACTGGTTTTGTACGAAGAAAACCCCTTTTTTAATGAATCTTGTATTTTCGATTTTTCGACAGGTAAACTTAACATTTGGTCAAGACTTATTAGGAAGTTGTCCGTTTGTAAAGGTAATTATGGCCATTTGTTAAGCTGGTCATAACTGGAGAAACAGGTGAATTAGAAATGAGATTAGCAGGTTACATAGTAATCTTTATTCTTCTAGTCGCTGGTGTAGCTGGTGGTTTGTATGTGCTCAGTGTTTCACGAGAGATTGTGGATCCTGGAACAGAAGAGACCCTTGTCATTGATTTTACCCCTATGGATGAGCTAGCAGGTAGTCAAGACGCGGCAACTTCGGCGGTCAAGATTTATAATGAGGACTTGGTTCTTTTAGAGACCGTAACGATGGACGCAGCTTCAAAAGCGAGCGTTCTAACATACACAACTGGGGATAGGATCGGATTGTTTATTTATGATGCAACCGATGTTTCCATTTGTGAACAATATGTCTGGGTAACAGTTCCTCGCGCTTCGGCAGCTGAGGTTTATGGCCAGGCATTTCAATACACGATCTGGAATGTTGACCGAGAGGTTACTATTCCAATGAATGTTGAAGAAGACGGCGTTGATGTAGCTGATGATGCTATTAAAGACGCCTCAACTGATGGCTGGACAACTGCATTTGCCTACATTGACTTTGAATTGAGACCCGAATCTGACGATATGGGCTATGTCAATACTGAGAACTTTTTGAGAGGATATGGAAACAACCATTACTTTGTTTTGGATGTTTATGACGTTTCAGGAAGTACACTTGGAGGTTGGTTTACATTTAATATTCTTGGCGGCGGATATACAACTTTGGATCGAAACGACCATAGATATTTCTGCTGGGAGTTAAGTGATACCGATATCCAAAGAGACCTACAATCAACTGGGGTCTATAATCCAACTGGATTATGGCAGCTGCCTTTAGCCATTGATCTGACTTCAATTGCCGCAGGTAACAACATTACTATCGACTATGACTACATTATGTATGCCGATTGGGACAAGTTTGTATCAAGTGGTAGTTGGGGTGCTGATGTAGAGCTCACCGGAGCGGAAACATTCTTCATCCAGTATTAGTTTGTGAAATCAGGGGAGCAGGTAAAAAGCCTGCGACTCTTAATTTTCAAGAATATTTGAGGTGGATAAAATGGCAAGAAAAGGAGTAGTAATTGGAATTATTGTTATATTGCTTGTTGTAGGTGGATTGCTTCTTACTGGTATTATACCAACACCAGATGATAATACATCATATATGGAAATCACATTTTATGATGCTGATGGTAACGAACTAGGCAAGGCGGATGATACACTTAGTATATTCGGCATTCGAAGTCCGGACATTTTAGGCGACAAAGATATAGATCACTTAGACGTTGTTGTTTATTTCAAAATAACGACTGATGTTGATTACACGTACACAACAAGTAGATGTGATATGTCAATTGAAACACGTTTGAATACATATTCTGGTGGTATTGTTCATACTATTGCTGAACACAGATTAGGCGCTATTAATTCGGACTTGGAAGGAACATTCTACGCAACTTATCTAGTGTCTACTTTACTCCCAGATAGTAAGATAGATTCCGCTGGAAAAGAATATGGCTGGACGATGAAGTTTAGCGCAACAGTAACGTCTCAGGTTGGTTACGACGCAAGTGATAACATCGAAGCAACAGATACCTGTGGGATCACACTTACATTATTCTGGAATGAAGGAACAGTAAGTGTAGAGGCTTGGTTCGGGGATTGGTAGAGGGGATGTGAGATGGATAAAGTTTCAATTGGTCCTCTCACGATCCTTTCCCTTGTGCTTGGTTTGACAATGACCGGTGCCATTGTGTTCTTGGGGATTATGACCTGGGAAGAATTGATGGTGCCTGCAGTCAGCATGTTTGGCTTTGGAGCACTATTCGCAATATTGGCGACAAGGTTAGGATTTACCAGAGAGAGTATTTTTACACCAAAGGTAGCGATTGCAATAGTAATCAGCGTTCTTTTATTGATAGGTGACGCTTTGCTTCTAAGTGGTCTGATCGGGCTTGCGGTTACACAATATGATAACGTTTTGGTGGCTGTATTATTTGCCATCTACGAGGAAACGTTGTTTCTTGGTGTCATTGCTTTACTCGCTGGAGCGGGATTGCCTGACTTCTATAATCTGCTAGTTACCTCGATTGTGTTTGTGCCACTACACGCTTTGGTGTATCCGTCAGATTTTGCATTTACGCTCTTTCTATTAATTGGAAGAGTGATATTGACAGGTGCGATTTTGATTACGGATAATTCTGACGTCGGGTTCGGAAGTCACATACTTTACAATTTGATTACAACATTAGGGAGGTTCGTTTAAAATGAGAAGACAAATAATTATCTTAGCGGCGGTATTATTCATACTGTTTCTAACTTTGCCATTTACCCTGCCGTTATTCTTCAGAGTGGGTCAATTAGGAGTAATCCCGCACGGTTATGATGGCGTAGTTGCCACGACTCTTGAGGTTGAACATGATTACGCTACATTATCCAATGACTTTAACTTAGGGTCAGCAATGGGAATAGACCCCTATCTTGCTGCTGGGGGGCCGGACCCAACTGGTCTACGACTAGATATTACAAGTCCACAATATGTGAGAAACGAAGATAGAATACTCGACCCATTTGTTGATATAATCACAGATGCTGCTGGTGTCATGTGGGACCAGACAACTACTCAAAAGGTTTCATTGATGACCTTTGAAATGACCATGATACTAACGACCTATGGCACTGGGGGGATGCAAATAAATGATGTTGCGTTCTGGATACAACTCTCAAATAACGACTTTAGTGTTTTCACGGGTGCCAATGACGTAGCAATTTCTGTCATCAATGTCTACAACATGGAACGGCCTTACATTGCTCAAACTGGTGCTTCATTAGATTTTGTACCAGAATCCGGTGGTGCAGATTTCTACTTGCATGATATTGAAGGTAGCAAAATTTCGAGTTTTCCTGACTGGGCAGCTGATAGTTACAATCTGGAGAATCTGCAACTCCTATCAAATGTCAAGTTTCAATTATATGTTCTTGAAGCACAGCCTACAATAGTTTCAATCATTGATTGGACCAGGGTTGAGTGTCAGGTCGAATTCACTCTCGGGATTGATGTGCTGGTCTTTGGTGAGTGGCGGGAACTTAAGCCCTATCGAGATATCGAACCTCCAGACCCAGATCTTACGTGGTGGGAACAGTTTCTCGAATTTCTGGGTGTGGGATTGGAGACCGTCTACATGATCCTTTTCGTGCTCATTGGTATCATTGGAACTGCTCTTGCTTTCTGGAAAATGAAACGATTGGCTATTCCGGCGATACTTGTCTTATGGGGCGGAATCCTGTTCTTGCTGTGGTGGCTGGGGGTGCTTTAGTGTATGAACCTCTTCGTCACTGTGATTGTTCCACTGGTCTTTGCACTCTGGTTGAATTCTCTCCTTAGACCAAACAAGAAAGTAATCGAAGAAACAAGGCCAATTTTCGACGCGCGTTTCCATGTACGGGACAGACCCGAAGGCGGTTTCTTCATCTATGCGGAGGTGCCTTGATGAATCGAAGATTGGTAATTATAATGATTGTGGGGCTGTTTTTGCTCCCCGCTTTATATAGCCCGCAAAATCTTTCCCTATCTGATTATGGTTTCATTAGTCCCGCCGAACAGAATATCATAGAAGATTTCGTGCTTTCTGGGGATGGTGACGAGTCACCTGATTCGATTCCTGATTTCTCGGAGACCCTTGATGACGACGTGTTACACTATCAGGATAGTGACGGAATGCTAGACCAAGACGCAAACCTGAGCGATAGTTATTATTATTCGAGTTGTTCTGAGGCGGGTTCGTGGGTTGCGGGGTATTCTGGAGCTTGGAATGGTGGAGTGACCTCTAGTGATAGCATCCTCACGCTAAATCACACAGGGGGAGCAGATAATATCGGAGATGCCGAAAACTCGCATTTGTCAATCTCTACTGTGACAGCAAATGCTTACAAAGTCTACACCAATTTTTCTTATTCTGCAAATGGGACCGTTGGTAATCTCCATCTTACCATATCAGGAACTCCCGTAACGATCCTGTATATTGACACATATTCTCAAAGTACATGGCATGCCGTTAACCAGACATTGACTGCTTGTACGACCCTAACAACCTTGAATTATCACGTTGAACTTAGCACAGGGGTCTCTTTAGAGTTGATGGTGGACTATATCGCCATCGTTCCCGACACCTGCTATTATGAGAGTGCTTCAACCCACTACGCCGAGAGTTTCGCGGGAATTGATGATTGGACAACCTCGGACACCTCGATAACTTCTGATGGCGATTTGGCAAACATAACAGAAAACGGTGCAGGTTCCACAGGTAGAGCATATGCCTCATTTGATTCAACAGACTTCTTTGAATACTATTACGAGTTTAGCATTTCTACTATGACCGCAACCACAGCAAACCTTGAGTTCTGGGATGGTTCTGCCTATAACACATTGAGGACATTCACCGCCGCGGGAACGTACAAGGGTATCATATCTGATTCTGATGCTGAAACAATGCAGAGAATCGGTTTTCTTGTTGGCTCTGAGGGTGGCAATCTCAAACCTGATTATCTCAGAATCAGCAAATCAAACGATACTGGCTGGCAACACGACGGGAGCACTACGCAGGGCATTTCT
>JAEOSL010000116.1 GCA_016840385.1 Candidatus Thorarchaeota archaeon
ATTCTTGCCATAGTAGTTTTTTTTGAACTGGTTCTGATTTCAAAACGGACATACCAGATTCAAGTCGTGTAATAGGACTAGTTACTTCTGAGAGAAACAAAGACTCATGTAGGTTCTGAAAAAGATGGTCGGGACGGCCGGATTTGAACCGGCAACCGATGGATCTAGTTATTCATGTTTGACTGAAATAACGAGAATTCAATACTTAGGTGTCAATAATGCTAGTGGGTAACATCTACCATTTGAATTGTCTTTCTGTTCTTTCTGTATTAGGCTTGCTGACAAGTAAGTAGGCTTTTTCTTCTCCCATAATTCGTAAGAGATGAATCTTCGTTCGTTCAAGACGCTCGGTCCTCCAACGAATTATTATCCATCCTAGTGAAGATACAATCATAAATCCGAAGGCAGGAAGATAAAAGAATAGACTGACAACTCGGCCCCATTCATAGGATTGAAGACTAGGCGCAATTATTGATAGAATGATATAATAAATTGGCTGCGCGAATATACCAATAAAAGGTGCCATTATTGCTACACCATGGCGGAATTTTCCCAATTTGCATTCTCCGGTCATTTTTATCCTTGCGAATAGACTACGATAGAACCTCATTGGAATCTAACTAAGAAGACATCCAAGAAGAAATCCCAAATATAGGAACGGTTTAACTAATGATTCACCTAGAAATTGGATTAAAGCTTCGTCCGTAGGATTTTCTATAATAAACACAAATGGAGAAATAAAATAAGGAACCAACATGAAAAGAATAAATGACGCTGAAAACAACGGTATCCAATTAAAGGATAACCAAATGTTCATATTTAGAATTCTTTCTTTCGCTGGTTCCTCAATCATGCTAAAGCATCACCGTACAAACGATCTCCCACCTGTCAGGATTACCCCACAACCGACCTGATTTCCACTTTGGTGTGTTAGCTTAGTCAGGTATCCTCAGCTCTGTATTAATTACTTGTAAAACTTTCTAGCGAGCTTAAATATTGAAGATGGGTTGATGTTTACTAGAACCGAAAGAAGTGGTCGGGACGGCCGGATTCGAACCGGCAACCGATGGATAGCTGTGAACGCCATCCGTATTGGCTGCTCTCTACAGTCCATTGCTCTGCCAGATTGAGCTACGTCCCGAGTGTATTCCGAGTCCAGTTTCTTACAAATAAAAGGATTGCTCCATGACATCTACGAACTTTCTAAGATTTGATTGGTTTCCCTTTTTAAGCAACGGATGAATTGATTAACTTCTAACTTTCAGTATCCGTTCATTCAACTGTTCTACAAACTCCTTGTACGAACTAGCTGAACGAAGTGGTTGTAGTAATTCCTGTATCTCCTTTAGGTCATCCTGAAAATTTTTCGTGTCTTCATCTTTGTTTTCGTTCTGCCATTCTATTCTTTGCATAAGACTATCTGCTAAATTACGACACACACTTAGTTCATTCATGTCACACTTCCTGAAACATACAATTCCCTCTTCAAGAAGCGAATGTGCCTTTCTGCGCTTTCCTAGTTCATGATAGTATCGAGCGAACTGAACCAATGTTTCTCCAAGATATTTGTATTTACTACTATCTTCTTTGACCTCTTCCCTATACTCAGCAATCACCCCTTGGAATTCTCTCTCTTCCCCAAGGTCATCTTCAACCTCCATTTCAGGAAGTTCTTCACCAGCCTTCAATGCATTCAGAATCGCACTCACCTCATTCTCCATCTTGTAAGATGAGAGCTCACTTTCCTTGATCTCTAGTTGTATGATGATTTCTTCAATATCATCTCTTGGGAATGGATAGGTTTTCCCATAATCACTTGGTCCATCTACATTGATACACTTGATGCTAAGTAAATAACCATCCGAGGTCTTACTAATTACTCCTCGAAATCGCGGATGGAATACTTCATCTACCTTGCCTGTATCATCAGACGATGGTTCTAAGAGTGTCATATCTATATAACTTTCATACGCAGTTTCTAAGGCGTCCATCAGTGGTGTGTGTTCAAACTTCTTCGAAAGCTTTGTTTTATGTAAAATCGAGGTCACATCCAGTGAAACTGGATGCCATATCCTATGTCTTGGGTCATAAAGCCTATCACAATCAGTCAGTAATACTAGAGCATAGAAATCAAATGTAACATCCTCTAATGCTTTGAGAAAAGAACCATGTGAAAGGTCTTCTAGTTCTACACAATACTGAGAGCCTTCCTGTCGGAGGACCATGGTGATTCCTTTTCCGGTGGATGCTGTTAGATACTCCTTACACGTCTTCGGATAGTGGTACTCATCAGGATAGAACCTACTCCTATGGACTATGGGTTTGAGAAAGACTAACGAATCTCCATAAGATATGTCGTCAAGTTCCCATGTGGTCACAGTGGTTTCATTCAGCAGGTACCCACTACCTATCCTAATATTGTAACGAAGGAAACGAACAAGGTCGTTAGTCCTTGTGAATTCAAGATTTTCATCAGTCCCCTCACCTTCAAGGTTTACTGTGAATACCTCAAGCTCACTGTCCACCCTCACGATCAATTTGACTGGGACTCGCTTCTGTTTGACTCGTGCAAGCTTTCTAAGCGCTGCATCCACAGATTCTGGAATCGTAGGTAGACTGCTGGGATGAACAAGCAGAGGAGCTTCTTCTAGCTTGAACCATGGGATAACATTATGTCGTCCACTGGGTTTAGCTATCTCCAGTGAAAACGACTCCCACAGAACATTCTGGTCTGCATCCATCAAGGGAAGCCACAGCACTTGTTCCCCCAGGACAGTAGTTGAAATAAGGGGAGTTCTATGTAGAGAAGTAAGGTTTTCTCGTGCCATGTTCTTCAAACGTTGAGGTTTAGTCACACTGGAGTACCAGTTTGATAGGAACCGCGTTTCCCTTAATCCCTCCACGAGAGCTGTTACAAACCCACTCTCCTGGGGAATCAGCAGCAATGCATTGTATCCATTCCTTGACTGTTCCCAGATGACTGCACCTACCTCCTCTTGGAGTGTGACTCTTTCAGGAATGTCGATTTGTGATAGAGCATTAGCACGAGTTATGAGACCGGAGAGGATTGCTTGAAAGCTATAAACCCACTTTACTTCATCATCTTGTATGTCCATCCCCAGCTGGTAAAATATCCACTCAGCTATAGAGTTCCAAAGACGCTCAGCTATTGAAAGGTCCCTGTTTTCGAGAGCTACCACTACTGCTAGGAACAGATTATTCCCGTATAGAAGAAGGAGGTCCGTAGTGTCTCTCGATATTTCCACTATCACCTCTCTGTTTTCTGAGTTCAGCAGTTCAACGAGTCCTTTCCTAATTGGAGCAAGGTGTTTCCATACCTCTGTGACCTTTGTATCTCCCAGAATGAAACCCTTTACTTCCTTTAATGATTCCAAGAAGAACTCTGGGTTTCTCAAAGATGGGTGTTCACGCACCAGAGCAAACTGTTTCATACAAAACTTCTCGATTTTCTTGCAGAGCTTCTTGACCTTTGCTGAAACAAACAACTGCTCCTTCAGATACTTTGCAGCATATAGTAATCTTCGCAGCTCGCGTTCCCTTGTTTCAACAGTATCGAGCAATCCACCCTTTAGCTCATTGATTACAGGTGGAGAGGTGGATACGTATACTTCGCTCTCATCAAAGTAAAGCTGGGTAGGTGTCTTTTTATAATACCAACGTCTGGTTATCTCCTTAGCAACGGCATATTGAGGTTCACCTCTTACAGGAACAGGCGGGGGCCGTGTTATATCTAGACTCGTTCGCTCCTTCAGTGTGGGGCCATATCTTGAGCTGACAGGGTTGGAGGTTGTTTTCCAGCTAATTTCAATAGAAGGTTCTTCAACCTCTCTCCTTCTGAGTGTGCTGGGTACGAGAGTCAGTGCGTCTTCCAAGACTTCATCGTACGTGTTTCCAGTCAATCTACCTGCTGATGCATAGGTACTAGAGAGTGACACTCCACGATTATGCATCTTGTGTACATCAGAAGTGTATCTTTCCACTTCCTCAAGCGTGTATGTCCTCTGCCTTTTTGATAGACCTCTGAACTTGTCTGCAAACCCTGTCAATTGCGGTACTTGCATGGCTACTTTCCAAGGTTCAACCTGTGCTTGAACATCCTGTATTATGATGCGGACATCTTCCTGTTGAGGGAGAGTCCATCCAAAGGACCACGGACTTGTTGGAACATTGTAAATGATCTCATCTATGTGGGTCTTGCGTGGTGATTCGTACCACAAGGGGCTGACACATTTTCTTTGATAGGACTTGTTCATTCGAGTATGTGGTGTACCATTATCGATCCAGATTATCTCCACATTGGAATCTGGTAAGGTATCAAGAAGTTTCTGTTCTAGATCAAGTAACAGGTTCTGCTGATGTTTTGGGACCATGTCTTTTAGCTCTATCCACCCATCAAGTACAATGATCCTCTTGCTTTGTGAATCGTTGGGAATCAGGAATTGAAGATGTTTGAATAATCTATCGAAAGCGTTTGCTCTATTCTTGAATATCCCCGAAACCAACGAACTAAGATTGATGAACTTGATGTCTCGTAATGTGTTGGTTAGCTGGTCATATGTTTTCGTTGAGATTTTGTTTTCGTGGAATAGCTTTCTGATACCAAAACGTTTCTCCACAAGCTCTTTACTGCCATGATCACCGATAAGGTCTAACCATATGGTCTTGGTATGGTCGGGTGAAATATCGATGCACTCCTTGATATGGTGAAGCAAGTGCCAGTTGGTGGAAAGTCGTGCAGCAGTCTTTCCGGATGAGGTTGGGGAATCAATGGGCACGTAAAGGGTCAATGTACGATCATCAGGAGCTCGTTCAGCGAAGGGATTATCTTCTGGTAAGAGTGTGGGTACTGTCATCTCATTGAGGAGTTCATCCGGTCCTGAAGAGGGAGCGACAAGTAATCCTATCCGTGGATCCGCCAATCCGCTGTTCAAAGGTTCAGGTGTGATCGAGATTGCATCTTGTTGTACCAGTTGATTGACGAGTCCTGTTGTAAGATCATCCAGTAGGTATTGGAACGCGGGAAATACATCAGAAGCATCCTGGTCTGAATCTAATACAATAACACCCTTCCAAAGAGAGGTTGGATGATTCGAGTCGTGGGGAACCAGTTGCTTGTACTCTGAAAGAAGTGCGTGTGTGTACTCGTTAAGTTGGCTCACTGCACTAGAGTCTGGACCGGATGTGATGATGGAGTTCCATTCATTGTCATCCAAAGCGCGTTTCCATGCGTAGAATGCTGGTGTGACTGCAGATTCTCGTTTTCGTTTGATATGCATTCCAAATAGGTTGAAGTTGAACCCTGCCTTGGTCTTGACCTCAAGGACCATTACAGGAGTCCAGATGCCCTTTCTAGCAAGCTCACGTCGGATGAATATAGTAAGGTCGACTTTTCCGGAGTGATTGGCAACTGGAAGTTCAGCAACTATCAGGACTGAGGATGGTGTGTCAAGCAGCTTATCTCCAAAGGAGACAACCTGTTTCAGAGATACGGGATGGTGAAGGTCTGACAAGAGAACCCTGTGCCATTCGTTACCTGCCCGTTTGTTGAATTCTTGCACTTGCTCTACAAGCTTCTCAATGTCTCTAACCACGATGTCTTCAGTATCAATGTGGTCGAGTATTTTTTGTAAAGCTTCTATTTCATATGGGTCTGTGGTCTTCTTTTTCTCAGCTTCGGCCTTTTTTTTCACAAGTTCAATGGTGGGTTCAAGCCCCACCTGGTTCTTGTGTGAGATACGTTTACGAGTCTTCGAGCGTTTCTGATAGAGTGAACGTATCTCCAGTACTATCTTTCTTAGCTCGGCATCCGCATTGGGATTGAAGTTATTTCGTCCCCTTTTTCCTCCTGAATATACCCATTCCAGAAACGGTTTTAGTTGGTGAATAAGAAGTCGGATGTAGCGATGCGCCTCAGTCATAGGAACTTCGTAGATGAAGCACTGACGGCATAGCTCAACACAATGAGCACGGATCATATCTACGAAATCTAATCCTGCAAGGGTGGGATGAGAAAGACAGACCCTTGGAAGTTTTCCCTTTCGCTCGAATCCGAATTTGTAGTATGTCTTGATCGCACCATCATTCTTTATCTTCTCAGCTTCTTTCATTGTGAATGTTTCTTTACTACCGTCAGAATACTTTCGTACTTCGAACTTTACAGGTTCAGGAAATGGATACAATGTCATAGCTAGGTCGCGGAGTCGTGCACCCGCATAGTTCAAGAGTGAGTTCAGAGTTCCCACAGAACCTTCCAACCAGCTGTACGCCCTTTTTGTTTCTCTGTTCCCAAAGCGACGAGTGCTTGACCAGACGAACTTAAGGAACTGACCTCGCATATTTGGCTCTGCATTTTGAATGAGTAAGAAGTCGCGATATCGTTTATTCTGATTCTCATAAGCAGCTCGTGCTTTCTGCCACATCTTCTCTATACTATTATAGTATCTACGAGTCTTCTTACTGGTTCTATTCCTTGCAAGACGAATCAGTGCCACTAATCCCATGTAAATCGCATTACTCAGGACTGTATTCGGGTCTGTTTTCATCCTTTTGCGAGTTCTCATCACTTATTCATATCCAATAATCTCATATATAATTTATCTTATTCGTTGGTAAACGAAATACTATTATAAGGTCTATTAGTGCTCTATTATAGAAAATAAGCAATGATAATACTTAATTTGAGATTAATCCTGATAGACTTATAAATAATTAGGATATTATATAGTATGTACCTGAATTAAAGAGTGGTGTACGATTGATGACAAAGAAAGTCCGGTGCCATTCCCGGAAGCAGAAGGAGAAATCCCCGAAGCAAGAAACAATGAATGGCAGACTTATAAAAAAATCATCAACAGCGCACCAAAAGACAGGATTGAGATACCTCGTCGAATCATTCAATCTCTCTTCAATAGATAGAGAAGTGAACAAGAAAGGCAAGGGATATCGACCTAATCCCCGATACAAGCGTGCAAGTCCTGAATTGATAAAACAAAGAATCCACGATGTGACCGGACGAAAGGTCATTGATACAGACCTCTCTTTGATGGGTACGTACTTTGAAAAGTATGTAGAGCTGGTTAATCTTGTCCTCGAACGAGTCTATTCTGATAAAGAAAGAGTAGAATTTCTTGGAGAGGAACTGAATTCCTATAGAGGACAGGGATATACTCTGATAAAGAAAGAGGGTTATCTTTCTTACAAGGATAACAAGGACATCCAAGCTCAGTGCTTTGAGCGAATGTACAGAAACATCCTTGAACAAGCTGCTAGAATCATCCATTCAAACTGGTTACGAAGGCAGCTAATGAAGAGTGCAATTGAGTATGTCTGTAATGACAAAGATGCTCTAATTAGACTCTTGAAGAATAAACATATTCCTTCCAAGATGATCAAGGAAGTTAGAGCCAAGTGTGAGAGCACTAAGAACAATGGAACTGGATATTACTATACTGTATCAGTTCTAAAACAGTTGCGAAAGAAACTTGATGAACGTATTCTCAAAGAACGCGAAGAACCTCTTGGATTCAGAGGATATCAAAGAAAGAGAGTAAGCAAATATCTCAAGGATAAAACTGATTCTGTAGAGGTGTTAGCTTCCGTTGATGTTCTTCTACAAGAGTTTGAATCTGACGGTTATCCGTTCTCTGTCCCGAAGATGCAGTCCCATACTGAGGATTTCTCTGCAAGTACAGAGAACAGTCCCGGTCAGGGATACTGGTACTCAAAGGATAAGGAACGGGATAATGAGATTCTCTTCTTTCTGAAACTTCCTGAACCTCTTGAGGGAAAGGAAGTAGAAGACTCTCCCTTCAGTACAAAGACCCTTGGCTTTAGGTTTCTTGATTGGTTGCCTAGAGCTTTTGCCAAGGATAGAGTGAAGGCTAAGGCTGCAGAAAAAGAAGGAAAGTACTATCGAGCTAAGAAGTTGAATTTCCGAGCTCGTAAGTTCGAGGATATACACCAGCAATTAAAGAATACGATAGAACTACAACATGCCACCTATCAGTATTCACGACTCAAATCCCGAAAGGAAAAAGATACTGATAAGATGAAAGAACTCCAAGAGAAGATTACTCGCCTTAGGAAATCCCGCAAGTGTGGACCACCTCGACTTCTTTTGAGAAATAACAGAGTCACACTACAGATACCATTCCTACCACCAACGAATGAGATGGTCGATGAGGAACTTGGACCACGGACCTATCATAGGAAAGCAGGAGCTGACCGTGGAGTCCGAGTACCCATCGTCCTTTCAACTCGTGATGGTAACGGAGGATTTGTAGACGAAATGATTTCCTTTGATTACTTGATATCAAAGAGGGACTTTCTTAGATATCAGACCCGAGGACTCACCTCCAGAGTGAGAAGGATGCGTAACAACTGGGAGCGAAAACACACCAACAGGAGTCATCCCGGTCACCTCCTCAAGAAAGACAGACACCTATCCGCAATATGGAGAAAGGTCCGTCGATTAGATAGAGAGATTGCAAGACAGGTAGCTTCGCGGACAGTTTGGTTCTGTGAGGAGTATGGAGTTAAGACCTTGTACTTTGAGAACCTCAAGAACTACTCAGCACCAGCTGGTTGGGGGACTCTTTCTTGGAGATTGAACTCGAACTTGTGGTCAATGGTCCTAGATACTGTGACATACATGCGTCAGTCCCTTGGTCACAAAAAGGGAGGTATCTGGACAGTAAGTCCTGCATGGACCTCCCAGAAGTGTCATGTCTGTGGAGAGAAAGGAGTGAGAGTAGAATCAAAGGGGTCCACCGAAGAGAAGAAAGGAGGGGAATACTTCCACTGTGAGAGCTGTGGATGTTCACTCCATGCGGATGTCAATGCCGCAAGAAACATTATTGATGTAAAATCATCCAGACCCACTGCCGTTGGTGGGCAGACGACCTTGGCATAATGTCTAGGTTTGTCTAGATTACAATCAACGATTGCTCAGTAGCAGTGTATAGTTGACTGTGGAAAAATATGCTGACTGCAACTTACGTTAAGAGGAAGATATTAGTTAGATTTCTAATATGCTGAGAGTGAGAGATGTTTTGTTAGACTTGATACAAGGTGTATGTTATGACTCGATATGAAGAAACGATTAAGCAACAAAGAGAGTTACTAAAAGCTCATGATTATGAAGAAATTCCTTTTGATGAGTGGTGGAAACCTGATCAGCAAAAAGATGTGCCTGCACCTCCTTTAGAGAAACCCTATGATAAGAATGCTGAACTGATCGATTTGGTAGAACCCAAAGATTTCAAGGTTGGAAAGATACCGCTGATTGATGCAATAGCTAACCGCGAAAGTCGACGTGCTTATACAGATGATTCACTATCCCTGGAAGAGTTGTCCTTTCTTCTCTGGTCGACTCAAGGGGTCCGTGAGGTTGATAAAAATAAAGTCTGGACCAAACGTGTCGTACCCTCAGGAGGTGGCCGCCAACCCTTCGAAACATACCTACTTGTGAACCGAGTAGATGGTGTTGAGATAGGAGTCTATCGATATCTTCCCATTGAGCACAAGCTCCTAGTTGTTTCAAGAGAACTATCCGTTTATTCAGAGCTTGTGAGTAAAGCTTGGCCTCAGGAGTTTATTGGAAAGTCAGCAGTTGTCTTTGTCTGGTCATCCATTCCCTACAAGACTGAATGGCGATATAGTATCAGAAGCTATAAGGATATTCTAATTGAAGCGGGCCATGTCTGTCAGAATTTGTATCTTGCATGTGAGGCGATAGATGCAGGTACCTGTGCAATTGCATCATATGAACAGAAGATTGTAGACAAATTAATCCAGGTTGATGGCGAGAACGAGATGACAGTCTATCTTTCCCCTGTTGGAAAGATATCCTCAGATAATGGGGACACAAAAGAATGAACTTCATAGTAAACCGAGCTGAACATGAAGAAGATTGGAACTTTTTCTATAGTTTAAGCTTTGAAACTTTGAAAGTTCATAGAAAACCCAATTATGACCAGTTAGTAAATAGTAATCCCGACAAGTCTGATAGTGAATTGCTTGCAGCCCATAGAAAAGCATTGAAAGAATATTTTGATTTTGAAAGCCCTCAGGCTAGAGTATTCATAGCTGTGAATGATGATGGTACACGGTGTGGCTATCTATGGATGGGTGAGAGAAGTAATGCTGATTATTGGGATTTCCAGAAGCCTCAGTGGATCTATGACATAGTTGTTGACCCTAGATTCCAAAGGAATGGATTAGGAAAGATACTGCTGAGAGAAGCTGAAAAATTTGCGCTGGAAATGCATCGGGACCTTGGACTGAATGTGTATGAAGAAAATACATCAGCCATCAATTTGTATAGGAAAGAAGGATATCTCATCAAGTGTATTCCAATGTCTAAGAAACTCCCCGAAGAAGTTTCTGAAGAGATAATTGATGGATATTCAATTCGGGAATTAAGTGAAGACGATGCTGACGCAGTTCGGACACTTGGATTAACATCGTACCATAATATGGTTAAGTACTCTAAAGATATTCCAGACGATCAAGTAATCATCAAGTATGACGAGTATCTAGAAAAGATTAACAAAATAGACGGAAATCATTGTACGTTTGTAGCTGAATCAGATGATGGTGAAGTTGTCGGTTTTGTTTTTGTAGGGGGAACAACTTTCAGTGATAAAGTTGGAGAAATCTATGACTCTGCAGTTGGATCAACACATAAAGATACAGGAATTGTTGAAGCGTTGATTGCACAGGCTGAATTTTGGACTAGTACAAACAATATGTCAATTCTGTATTATCTTCTTCATTCTTACGATGATATTACTCAGGAACTCCTTGAATCGCATGGCTATACTGCGTCAGGTTTCTTCATGGAGAAAGACTTGGCAAGAAAAATCTGATTTCAGAAAATGGTGAAGTTGAACACTCACAATATTGAAAGG
>JAEOSL010000020.1 GCA_016840385.1 Candidatus Thorarchaeota archaeon
ATCCCTTAGACTATTTCCCTGCAAGTTATACCTCGACATATCAACATATTGAGAAGGTTCTGGTAAGCCAAGTTTTTGAATGGGAGTTTCCTCTGGAATATTCTCCTAGTAATTATTTGAAAATAGAACTGACTCCAAATGTTGAAGTAGGATTCGATACAACTTTAGGTTTTGATATCTACCATTCAAGACCATCAGAAGTATTTGCTGGAGATGATTTTTCAACATACGTTTCAGTATCAGATCCAATTGTGACTTGTTCTATGTGGATGACCGTTGGAATCGATTACGATATTACTTTGAATGGTTTCTGGACAGTAGGAACTATAATTCTCTATGATGAATTATGGAGCGCTTCAAAGACAATTCAATTAGGTAATGAAATTCTCGATTTAAGATATGACTTACCTGGAATTTCAGAGTATATACAGAAATTCACCCACTATCGAATCGGATTCCTCGATATGATCCCACTGATTGGGGACTTTGCAAGCATAGATCTTATTGTTGACGTGATACCTCTTCTTAAGATCTCAAATGTCATCTCTGCAGACATAACAGGTACAGATTGTACTCCAGATAGAGATGCAGTTACTTTTGTAAGTGACAAGATGTTTGCAATCACATCAACTGTTGATAGTGATGCAAGTGGTGGAACTGCTGAAGTTCTCTTGAATGATGTTAATCTTGAAACTACAGTTGGTCTTGATCTCTGTGTGAATCTAACACTTACTGGTGCTATAGTGGGAATAACACTAGCTAATATCGATTTGAACCAATGGCTCTATGACAATCTTGGTATCAGTGTCCCAATACTCAGTCTTTGGAACTCTAAATCTACTTTGCCTTTAGTGTCACAGATAGCTCTAGACGTGAATGTAGCCAATCAAGAGTTAGAAGTAGGGATGACAGGAATATTTGCAGATGAGGATTTCATAAATGTCGACTTTCTACTTGAAGACGAGCGCGAGAACGGAGTTGCAGCAGGTACAGTTACCGCCTCTGTCGATAGTGTCAGTTGTACAGTGACCGAAGGGACAAATGGTGAGTATACTGTACTTGTCCCATATCGAAGCACAGCGTTCACACTGGATGTTAGTTTCAGCAAATCGGGATACATCGGATCCTCAGATAGTTTTGATATCTATATCGATCCAATTATTGTTGATTCGACGTCCCCGTCAATTGCATCGATTAGTGCAACTCCCAATCCACCCACAAGTGATGAGAGCGTTTCAGTAACAGCTTCAATAGTGGACACACTCACCGGTGTTGTCAATCCAACATTGTTCTATAGCATCAATAGCGGCTCATCGTGGGCATCTACTTCGATGTCAGTGATTTCGGGAACTACGTACGAGGGAATCATTCCATCTCAAATCGGAGGTGTCACCGTTATCTATTATATTCAGGCCTCTGATGGAGCAGGGAATGATGTATCTTCTGGACAGGAATCCTATACTGTAAGTGCAGATGCTACCACAACAACCACTACTACAACTAGCACTACTACGACAACAACCACTGGAACTACTTCGACAACAACCACTGGAACATCGACAACAGATACAACATCAACAACATCTACCGGAACTGGAACTCCAACTGATTCAGGTGGAATAATGCTGATAGCACTGATCGGTTCTGTAGGTGCAATAGGTGTAATCATCGTTGTAGTTTTCATCATAAAAAAGAAAAACTAACTTCAATTTTGGAAATAGAGGAATTGTGGAGGATTTTTTCCTCCTATCCTCTTATTCATTTTTCCGGTACAATTCTCGTCAGAATTAGCAATCATAGATATCTTTACTAGCGACATTCGCAGTCATTGCAGAGCGAGGACCCAGAGGATTTAGGAACTAGGTGTATCACATGGACGATGATAAGGTGAAATCCGTACAGAAAGATGGTCTAGATTCTGTATTGCTGAAGACGTTCTTTGATGATTCACCAATTGGTGTTATTATTAGTCACAAGGGAATAATTGTCTTCATCAACGATGCACTCTCTAAGTCTATGGGAATTCCTCGAGAAATGGCACTGAATCAAAACGTATCTCTACTTACTGGTGCCCTTGACCCAGAGATTCAAAACCTCGCTTTAGAGAGATTTCACAATATTGTCAATCTTGAAAAAGAATTTGACAAGGAGCGATATGATTTAACTACCCCAGATGGAACGGCTCGCACTCTTGAAATTACTTCTAATGCGATTGAAATTTCAGGTGAAATGTATGTGATAGCATACGCCATTGATGTCACAGGAGATCAAGAAATCCGAAATAGTACTACGCGGGAAAGAAAGGCGTTTGGAATAATAGCTGAGGCAGCACTGAGCTCCGAAAGTACACCAGAAGTTTGTGAAATGGTCTTGACTGGTCTTCTTGAGAATCTTGGTTTTGACCTTGGAACTGTTCGGCTTTTCAATAAAGAACAAGATACTCTTGACCTCATTGCATCAGTCGGATTTAGTGATGTCAAAGCAGAGTTGTCTATAGAGGTAAGCAATCCGGATTTTCTATCTGCTCGTACTGCAAGAACAAAGCAACCATTGTTCATCCCAGATTTATCTGAAATATCAGAGGAAATTGAACGAATGTTCAAAGCCAAGAAGATGGGATTGCAGTCATTGATATTTTGGCCTCTTATTGGAACTGATGAAACTCTAATTGGTATCATCAATGTTGCATCTCGTTCGACAAAGCCATTGGGTCAGATAGACAGAGGATTCTTCACAACAGTAGCAAGTATGTTTTCAACGGTTCTTGAAAGAAGAAGGACCGAGGAAGAATTGAAAGAGAGCCAAGAACAATTCATTGCTTTTGCAGATAATATGCCCGGGCCTGTGTTCATCAAAAATCACAGGTCCAAAGTTCTCTTTGTTAATCGATTCATGAGAGCAATGGGTTCCAGACCAGACAGGGAAGGAATGTCTAATGTGGACTTATTTAGCCAACGGCGTGCAGAAGAGCTAACTACCGAAGACCAGAAGGTACTAGCAAGGGGACCAATAGATAGAATCCAGGAAACTCGTGGAAATGACGGCAAAGTTCGAACATACAGGAGCCACAAGTTCCCAATATTCAGAGAGGGCAAGTCACCACTCATCGGGGGATTCTCTTTGGACATCACCGACAGAGTAGAAGCAGAAACTCAACGAGAAGAAGCAAAAGCTCGTGCAGAATTCTTCAATGACCTCATGGCACACGACATCAATAATATGCATCAAGGAATCATGGCAAGTCTTGAGCTTATCTTGGAGGATGATGAGTTACCAGACCATCTGAGAAACATTGCAGATAGAGCACTGAATCAGGTCAATCGAAGCGTATCTCTGATTAACAATGTCAAGAAATTCACCATGATCAATCAGGGAGATATTCAACTTGAGAAAACAGATCCTGCCGAAGCTCTCATCGTAGCTATTGAAACTGTGAAACAATCATTTCCTAATAGACCGATCAATGTGAAGACGAATATTAGCAAGAAAGAGTACTGCATCATGGCAAATGAGTTCCTTCAAGATGTGTTCTATAATCTCCTCCATAACTCAGTTAAGGTCACTGTTAACAACGAAGTAGAAATCGAAGTCGAAGTTACCCTAACTCAAGCGGGCGAGTTCCTACGGTTTGATTTTCTTGATTGGGGTGGAGGTTTGGATGACACCATGAAACAAACAATTCTTACAAGTCTCGATGAGAGAGTCCGCAGGGTTTCAGGTGTAGGATTGACACTCGTTAAACAGATTGTAAATCAATACCGAGGAACAATTTCTGTAGAGGACCGTGTAAAAGGGGACTACACTAAAGGTGCTCGATTCGTCATCCTACTGCCCAATGGTTGTTAGAAATTGGTACCATCCAACAACTCGTAACTATTCGCCAGATGGAGGGCTTCCAATTTTCCGTGCCATGAGTGCAAGGATAACAAAGAGAACTATTCCAATTACTGCAGTGATCTCTATAGGAATAGCATATCCATAGAGAACATATCCCAACGCGAGAAATCCACCTACGAACATTTGCCCAACAATCGTAGCCCAGTTTGCTGGAGCTAGCTTGCTACTATCATCATAGTATTTGAGAGCGGTCATAATTCCCAGTGCACTAAGAGGCAATGTAGCCAGTACAAGTAGAGACTCTAATCTAATCCAATTAAGCAAGACTAGAACTACAATTCCCACGTACATGACAGACAGAGCGAGAGTGTATCCTTTTGCGGCAAGCTTACGTCCCATTCGAACGACCAAAGTTCGTTTGTTTGCATCTCTATCTGCAACATAATCCGGAAACTCATTGATGAAAAGCACTAATGCTATCATTATTGAAACTGGAATAGAAAGGAATCCTGGTTCAAGGAACTGCTCAAAGGGAATAATCAATGGCCAAGCTAATGCTATTGGGGTCTGCACCTGTACGTAATATGCTCCAACTACCATCAGCACACCAAAAGTAGCACCGATTACGAATTCACCTATGCCACGTTTTACGAATCTGATTGGAGGAGTCGAGTAGAAGAGGCCCAGTAAAGCACCAATTCCACCAAAAGCAAGAATCACCCAACCTAATCGAAGCACGAGATAGATGCCAAGAATGCCAGCAATGGCATAGCACACTATCGCACCGATAGCAACTTCCTTGTGAGTTAGCAAACCCTGCTGAAGTGTTCTACTACCACCACTATAAGGTCGAATGAATTCCACATTGATGTCATCGCTTCCAGTTCCTTCTGCGTTGTGGTCAAAATAGTCATTGGTAACATCAGCGCCCCAGTGCAGAAAGACTCCTGCAAAGAGAGTAATGAGAAAGAGATCTAGATGAAAAACACCTTGAAGACCAAATGCTATACCGGTACCCGCAATAATGGGAACTACTGAAGCCGGTATGATTCCGAGCTTGACTTCTTGTAGCCATACTTTTACCTTAGAAACTTCTTTCTTTTCTTCTGTCGAATTCATCTCCACTCTAACCTCGCTCAAACGTTTTTTGAACAAGAATATGTCAATACAGATTGTTTTTAGAACTTCCCCTTCCTCGCAGAAACTTTCACTACACATATTGCAATCGAGTAACTGTTAAATCGAGGTGCATCTCATTCTCTGTTGTCTGGAGCTGCAAGATTGGTCGATACTGAAGTGGAATACATCCTCAAGATGGTAGCACTTGGAGATGGTGCGGTCGGGAAAACATCATGCATCATGAGATTCACCGAGGATAGTTTTGGCGAAAAATACAAGGCGACTATAGGGACCAATATTGCCATTAAGAATCTTGAAGTGGAAATTTTGGAGGGTGAAATTACCAAAACACAGATTGTGCTCTGGGATCTCGCTGGTCAACCATCGTACAAAGATTTGCGTAGTAGATACATGCACGGCTCATCAATGGCTTTCATTGTCTATGATGTCACAAGACCTTCAACATTCATGAATGTCTACGAATGGTATCGGAATTTTCGGGCGGTATGCCCAAATGCTGTTATGGTGCTAGTTGCCAACAAGGTCGATAGGGATGACCGACTAGTTCCTGAAAAAGCAGGGCATATGGTTTCTGAATGGCTAGGACTGAAATATATCGAAACCTCAGCAAAGACCGGTAAAAACGTCAATGAAATGTTCATTGAATGTACCAGAGAAACCATCCTGAAAGACACTAGCTAATTCTCAAAGCATCTGTGGGTATGTTTGTTTCTGCACTTGCATTCTATGGGAAGAACAATGTTGCTGCATCAAAGGCATAATCCAGAATCAGATTCGGGAATATGAACAATGCAATCACTGCAATTACACAGATTGCCACAGCAAGCATTGGTATCTTTGGCAAGTCCAACTTTGAATCATCCTTTGGCTCTTCCATATATGTGAACTTCAGTATACGTAGATAGTAACCCAAGGAGAATACAGAGTTTAGCAGACCAATCAGTGCAAGCCACCACATTCCTGCAACAACAGCACTCTGGAACAATAGAAGTTTGGACCAGAAGCCAACTGTCAATGGCATACCTGCTAACGAGAGCACAAGAATTGCTAACATAGCAGCTGCAGCAGGAGCACGCTTGCTCAGTCCAGCTAGATCATCGTATGTTAAGCGTTTTGAGAGTTTCAAGGACATTACCCAGATAAGGATGAAAGCTGCGGTCTTCATTAATGCGTGAGCAAATGCATGGAACCCAGCCGCCGCCATTCCAATCTCATTTGCAGCAGCAAGTCCAATGAAGAGATAGCCCATCATTGCAATACTGGAATATGCCAGCATCTTCATGATATCCTTTTGAGCGAGCGCAAGAACATTACCAATGATCATTGTTAGAATGGCAACTCCTGCAATAAAGGGCGCCCAATCCAATCTTGCAAAGAAGAATCCAACCATAAGAATCCTCATCAGTGCACTTACACCGGTCTTCTTTGAACCACCGGCAAGATACGCAGTCACGCTTCCGTCAGCTGACGCATACGCATCAGGTACCCACTGCCAACCTGGAAATATCCCAACCTTGAATCCAAATGATACCAAGAACAGTATCATTGCGAGAAGCAAGATATACGCTGTCGGTTCATTTCCTACAGGTGCAGCCGCAATTGTACCGACAAATTCACTGAGTATTGCTAAATCGGTTGTACCACTCACTCCCAAAGTGAGAGCAACACCAAAGAGCATGAGCATCGTTGCTAAGAGACCCATGACGAAGTATTTGGTTGCTCCATCAACAGATTCCTTTCGTGGACCAAGTGCGACAAGTATGTATGTTGGAGTACTCATGAGCTCCCATGCCAAGAATAGGGCAACGAGGTCAGTAGCCATTATCACCCAGATTGCACCAGCAAACGACATCAACAGCAAGAAGTTGTAAGCACCCTTGTCACCGCCCCAAAGAGTTGAGGACATCAAGACGAGGAAACCAACCATCAGTACAATGTAAATGAACAGGTCTGCAAACGCATCTCTCACAAATAGTGTACCAAATGAATAGCCGGACATTACGGAGGGACTAAACATCACCATCTCAAGTGTCGCAAGAATAACTCCGATGAAACTGATTATCAGAGGATTGTAACGCATCCCAACAACCAGAGCTATCATACCGAAAATTACCAATGTAATCGCGGGCAGAGACATAATCCATTCTGCCGGAACATATGCAAGTATCAAATCACTCAATGGAGCGAGTAGTAATCTAAGGCTTTCAGCAATAGCGTCAAGTTGTAACATCAGGGAGCACCTCCAGCTAACATGGCGTCAATGACAGGTTTCACGAAGCCTAAGACAAGGTCAGGCCAGATACCAAGTAGTATCACAGGAATCAGCATCAGGATTGGAGCAATCAAATCGCTCCAAGAAGCTTCAGTTATCTGTACTTCAGCTTCAGGGTCAGGATCACTGAATACAATACGATTCAGCATCCAGAGCATGTAACCAACAGTAACGAATATTCCAAATCCAATCAGTGCAGACCAGTTATAGACAACAATCGCACCAAAGATAATGAGAGCCTCTGCAATGAAGCCACTGAAGCCAGGTAGGCCAAAAGCAGCAAGTGAGGCCAGGATGAGCACAGCAGATAATCGTGGAGCCTTTTCCATGAGACCCTTGATATTAGGAATCTCACGTGTACCAGTATTGTACTTGAGCTGACCAGCGACAATGAACATCACTGAGATTATCGTACCGTGTGAAAACATCATGAAGATCGCACCTTGAATTGCAAGACTAGCGGCTGCTTGAATTGCAGGGTCAGAAGAACCTGCACCAGCAGCATAGGCGGCAACACCAAGTAAGACCCATGACATGTGGTTGATTGAAGTGTAAGCGACGAGACTCTTCATGTCAGTCTGCGCCATTGCAGTGAATGCCGCATAGATACACGTGAAGATAGCAACTATTGCAAAGGGAATTGCTAGCCGCGCAATGGCATCAGGCACCATCCAGAGACCTAGTCTGATGAATGCATAACCACCCATCTTCAGCAAGATTCCAGCCAAGATGACTGAACCAGGTGTGGGAGCTTTAACGTGCGCCCATGGTAGCCAATTGTGAAGCGGAAATACAGGTAACTTGACACCCGCACCCATGAATATCGCAAGTGCGAATCCGATTTGGATCCAGGGGTCAAGTCCCAAGTCACGAAGGGCAATCATGCTGAATGTTGGAACTGCTGTTGCTAGTCCGTTTATATCAGGCATAGATGACATGAAGTAGAGGTAGAAGAACCCAACAAGCATTATAGCTGAACCCAGATGAGTGTAGATGAAGAACTTGATTGCCGCGTGACGACTTCCTTCTTCACCCCATCGGCCAATGATGAAGAACATCGGTATCAGAACCAATTCCCACCAAATGAAAAAGCCGATCAAATCTAGGGACATGAACACTCCTAGTAAACCAGTCTGAAGGACTAGAAAGAATGTGTAGTAAAGACCCTGTGATTCTTTGATGTGGTTCGAACTGATAGCTGCAATCCAAACAACGAGAGTGGAGAGCAGTATCATAACCATAGAGATACCGTCTACACCAATGATGATCTCAAACACTGGTGATGTTGCATCAGTCCCCAAGCGAGCGAGTAGGTAAGTTACAGTGTGGCTCATTCCACCAGGATCAGAACCGAGTGATGGAGTGCCAATAATAAGCAATCCAGCAAGACCCAATTCGAGCGTAGTAATGATCAGTGTAATAGCTCGTGAACCTTTACTCCCTAGAAGGAATGCTAACAGTGCACCAACTAGTGGGATAAGTAGCATCAGCACTAGAATGTTCACAGGTAGCATGTTGATCAAATTGGTTGCGAAATCTAGCTGCATTTAGAGTACCCCCCATGAAAGAAGAGCAAGAATGATCAAGAGACCAATTCCGAATATTACAACACCAACGTAATCATTGATGAGACCTGTTTGTGATCCTTGACTTGTTTCTGAAGCATCAACTGCTTTTGTTGAGATGCCTTCGGCAAATCCATCAACGATGTTATCATCGAACCAACGTACTTTGGTAGATATTGCGATGGCAGCATCAGCAGATTTGTTGTCAATACCATCAATGATCTTCTCATCCACCCTCAGTCTCCACATAGTAGCGAAGTTGAGGAACTTGCCTAAGAGCCAGTGGTAACCTTCGTTGATGTACCATCTATGCTTTAGGAAGTTGTAGATCTTACGACCGAAGCCACTCTCACCGATTAATGTATTCGGTTTGTCAGCTCTCCTGATGTAAATGACATAGCCAGGAATACCACCAGCTAAAAGCGCACATATTGTGATGAGGAATGGCGGCCAACCTGTGGGACTGAATTTGATCATTATCATCTCAGTCAATATCTCGCCCCAAGTGTGAGTGTCACCAATAGCAATCTGCTGAATGAACGGAAACACCACGAAGGCAATTACAGTGAATGCTGCAAGTATATACAGTGGCACCATCATTGCCGGACCTGGATCGTGAGGGGGCTGATGATGGTCATCGTGACTCTCTTCCTCGTCATGAGACTCTGATTCATCTTCCTGACTATCGTGAGAGTCATGCGATTCTCCCTGTGGAGGACCGTAGAAAGTAAGACCCATCAATCGGAAGCTGTAGAAGATTGTACAAGCTGCCGCTAGTATTGAAAAGATGAACAGGACCCATCCAAGTGGGTTAGTCCAATGAATAGCGAGCTCGTATGTATACTCTATGATAGAGTCTTTAGACCAGAATCCTGAGAAGGGTGGAATACCCGCTAGAGCGAGGACACCAATCCACATGACGATGAACGTTTTCCGCATATGTTTCCGAAGTCCGCCCATTTTTGAGATATACTTCGTATGCACCGCATGTATCACTGCTCCTGATGACAAGAACAGGAGTGCCTTGAATGCGCCGTGCGAAACAACATGTAGAACGCTACTCAGATATGCATTATCATAGTGAAGGTGTTCAGCTTGAAGAATTCCGCCAACACCTAGTGATAGAATCATGTATCCAAGCTGTGAGAGAGTTGAAAATGCCAAAATCTGTTTCAACTCATTAGAAACCATTCCCATGGTTGCAGTCATTATAGCTGTAATTCCACCAATAACAGCAACGATGATGAAGAAAGTGAGTGCAGCTTCAAATCCAAGAAGTTGAGAAGCAGTAAACCCAGTACTCGGTGGTGCACTATGCGATGAAACTCCTGATGCGCTAACTATTGTAATCAAAAATCGTGCAGTTATGTATACACCTGCTTTGACCATTGTTGCTGCGTGAATCAGAGCACTTACACTTGTCGGACCAGCCATTGCTTCTGGTAACCAAATCTGTAGTGGAGCCTGTCCAGACTTTCCAATTGCACCCAGGAAGATGAGGATTAGAGCGGGAATCAGAATACCCACTGAGGACATATTTGCCCACCAGTTGTTGGACAGCGCGGGATCCATCATATCGGTGAAGAGGAAGGAGCCAGTGAACATGAAGAGTAGCAGAATACCACCCAGCATGAAGGCGTCTCCAATTCGTGTGACGATGAAAGCCTTTGTACCAGCATAGCTGTTGTATGCACCCTCGGTTTCAAACTGGAGTATGGGATTTGTTTGCTCATAGCCAGTTGGGTCCTCTTCAGGAGGATTCCTCTTGTCGTTCCAGAATCCAATCAGACCATAGGAACAGAATCCCATGATCTCCCATCCGATGAAACCAATCAGCAGGTTGTTGCTCAAAACGAGTGTGAGCATTCCACCACCGAATGCAAGCATCAGGAAGAAGAACCTGTTGCGGTCTCCTTCATGAGCCATGTATTCTGTGCTGTAAACGTAGATGAGGAAACTTAGGGTACTGGCAAGAATAGCCATGATAACGGATAGCGCATCAAGCAGCATGCTGAACTCAAGTCCTAAAGCACCAATCCACACCCAGTTCGTTGTTTGGGTTGGATGGCCAATCTCGGGGAGAAGAGACCAACAGAGAACCATTGTTATTCCCATTAATATTGCGGGTGTCCAGTCTCTGAGCCTCTCACTGAATCTTCCAACTAATGGAACTAGTAGTGAACCGCCTAAGGGGATGACGAGGATAAGATAGTAAGGTAGTCCGAACAGCATCTGAGTCACCTCATGGGAAGAGAATTCCTGATAACGCCGGGACCATGGCATCTAGTACCAGTCCTGGGAATATTCCAAAGATTACAATAAGGATTCCAAGTATGATCATTGGAATGGTCATAGATCTTGGACTCTCTTTCACATCTTCCAGCTCATCAGGATGAGGACCAAGGAAGACTTTCCAGAAGAAGCGCAGCATGTATCCTGCACTAAGAATTGAACTTGAAACTGCCAAAATTGTTAGGATGAGCCAAGGCAGATTGAATACCGTGCCGAATGCGATTGCTCGTTCGAAACCTCCGAGGAACATCATCCACTCACTTGCAAATCCGGAGAGGGGAGGACTACCTGCAATACTCATCATACCGATGGCAGCTGCGAAGGCAGTGATTGGCATCTTGTTCGAAAGACCACCCATCTTCCTGATATCTCGAAGGCCAGTCTGATGAATGACTGCACCTGCGGTCATAAACAGGAGACCCTTAGAGAAAGCATGATTGATGAGATGGAACATACCACCTGCTACTCCGAAGATTGTGGTTGTACCAAGGGCGAAAAGGACATACCCCATCTGTGAAACTGATGAGTAAGCTAAGAGCCTCTTGATGTCAACTTGAGCTAGAGCCATGAAGCCACCATAGAACATCGTGATGACTCCTAATGCAGCAATGTAGAATGAGAGCGTTATTGCCGCCTCATTTAGCGTTATGATGCCGAAACGTACCAAAGCATACGCTCCTGTTTCAATCATCGCTCCAGATAGGAGGACGGAGATTGGGGTTGGAGCTTCAGCGTGTACGGGAGGTAGCCACCAGTGTATGGGGAATACTGCCATTTTCACGAGGAATCCAGCAGCTAGAAGAACGAAAATAATTGTGAAGATTAAGCTACCATTTGAAACTATATTTGCTAGTACAAACGTTCCAGCTTGAGCGTAGAGTAATCCAAAACCAATCAGAATACAAACTGCTCCAGATTGAGTGTAGAGCCAGAACTTCAGAGCTGTTCGTTTTCTGGTTTCAGGAAGTCCCCAGAAAAGAATCAGGAAATAGCTTGGTACAAGCATGATTTCCCATGCGATGAAGAACTCGATCATATTGGTTGCAAGGGTAACCCAGATCATTCCCATAATGAAGAATAATTGATTCGCAAAGAATGTTGGTTTGTTCTTTGTGTGTTCAGTGTATCCTACAGCATAGACCACTGATAAGAAACCAAGAATCACAACAGCAAATGTGATTGGGAATGCTACCATATCTAGCTGAAGTCCGAAAGGTTCGAGGATATCAGACCAGATAGCAGTTTCCACAGATTGACCAGCAGTTAGGAGTTCATAGAACGGAGCAATCATGAGTACGGTACCAGCGAGGGAAACACCGACTGCAACCTTACCAGCACTTTCTGCTAATCTATCCTTGAAGAGATAGATGAATAGTCCACCTAGGAACATCACTGCAAGTGAGATGAACATGAAGGGAATTCCGAAAGCCATTAGCGGAACCTCCATCCACGCCACTCTAGTGGGTCTCTATCAAGAGTTGTAATTTTATCGGGACCATAGATGAGGTCCTCACGGTCACCTTCTGAGATGTCAACAATTGGAGTGTGAAAGAGTGCTTCAAATCTACAGGATCTTACACAGTCGCCACAGAAAATGCAGCGAGTATAGTCAAAGGTGAGAGCACAATCTTTCTCAAACTTCTTGTCCTCCTTGTCAATGTGAATTGCAGCCACGGGGCATGCACGAACGCATTGTGCACAACCAGTACAGGTTTCACGAACATGAATATGTCGCCCACGCGTGGTTTCAGGATACGGTCTATCTTCCCAGGGATAGAAGTATGTGAAAGGTCTCCTGAAGACCTGACGGAAGACGTGTTTCAAGATTCTAAAGATGTCACCAAGATTACCTACAAACCCCATCTGGTTAACCTCCCACAACTAAGGGAACGAGCCATGGCAAGTATGCCATTGCAAACATCACTAGGACTACGTTCAGTATTGAAAGTGGTATTAGATACTTCCAACAAAGATGAACAATCTGATCCTGTCTAAGACGATAGAAGGATGATGTTACAACTGTGAAGATGAAGTAGACTACAAGCCACTTGATTATGAAGTTCACAATTCCAGGAAGGAACGGCAAACCGTTGAATCCTCCGAGGAAGAGGGAAACCATGAGTGCGCTGTAGAGCATTTGCTCTGCGAACTCTGCAAAATAAATTACTGTGAAATAAATTCCAGAGAGTTCTGTACGCCAGCCAAAGATGATCTCAGAATCTGCAACCGGTGCATCAAATGGGAATGTGCCTACTGATGCAATTGAGGCTACCATGAAAGTAGCAAAATTGATCGGTAGTAGTACAATGTACCAGATGCTTGTCTGAGCTGCAACAATGCTAAACAAGCTTAATGAACCAGCAAGCATTGCGGGTCCTACAGATGAGATGACCATTGGTATCTCAGCTGCAAACTGATTGTTAGCTGCTCGGAAACCTCCAATGAGGGAGTACTTTGAACCAGTAACCCATCCGATGAGAAGTGAAAACACCGGAACAGCAGTCAAGAGAGCGAACACAAGTACAAGACTTACTGAAAGATCTCCATATGCAGCACCAGGAGGTCCCATTATATTCCAGTATGGGTCCCATGGAATGAATGCGAATGGAATGAGAACAATGACCAGAAGCAATGATGGGAGAATTCTATACAACCATGCTTTAGCCTTATCAGGAATAATGATTTCCTTTCCCATAAGCTTGATTGCATCTGCAAAGAGCTGGTAACCTCCGTACTTGCCTAAGTGTGTGGGACCTCGTCTATCTTGAATACGAGCCCAGATTTTCCGGGTGAACCAGATAGTAAAGATGAGTGCAAGTAGTAGAAATATCAGACCAGGCATTATGATGGCTCTGAATAGAAACATGAAATTCTCTGGAATTGAAGCTAGAATCCAAATTCCATCAATGATGTCCAATATCCATATGCCAAGCCATTTGATAATCGCCCAGAACCAGAGGAGAATTCCGTAAATCCAGTCCCAGAGCCCGCCGAACCAAGTAAAGAAGTCGAACTGCATATCATAACCTCCTAACGATCCCACCATCCGGGGTATGGGTCCAAGCTTCCAAATATCGCAGGGAAATCAGCGAACCGCGCACCAGGCACTATGTGCTTCAATGAGTAGTATGAAGCAAAACATGGCCCCCGTATTTTTGCTCTCCACGGAGTCTGTGCCTTTTCCATTGTCTTGAGCCAAACCGTGGTTATTCCACGAGCTCCCTCAACTCTTCCATAACCTTCTCCTTCTGGCAATCTGTTTGCCTTTCCTCGAGCCTTCGGGTCGATAATTGGACCCTCTGGAAGTAGTGGGAGAAGTTTCTCAATTATATCAAGTGATGTTTCAATTTCCTTGAATCGTTGATGTAATCTGTCGAAAGCATCACATTCTCCGGGATGGTCCTCATTATGAATAGTGGGAACTTCCCAGTCAATCATATCATATGCCAAGTTCGGGTCAGGGTCATCCTTACGCAAGTCCATTGGGATACCGCAAGCTTTGATGTTTGGACCACTAAGACCCCATTTGAGAGCCTGCTTGGCAGTGTATTGACCAACACCTTCTGCCCGTAGTCTGAAGGTGGGACTTCCTGCTAACATATCATCAAATAATGGCATTCGGTTTCTACACCGACTCAATGCGATATCCATCTTAGATAGGAATTTCGGAGTAAAATCGTACTTGACCCCACCAGGGGTTGCATATGAAACAGTGTGTCGAGAACCAGTCAGTTGTTCGAATGCATCAAGTGAATATTCTCGATCAACCCATGGCCAAAGAAGCATTGCGAAAAGACCTAATTCACCAGCAAATTGACCAAACCAAAACTGGTACGAGTGGATACGGTTGAACTCCATCATAATCGTTCGCATAATCTTTGCACGTTCAGGAACTTCAAGATCAGCAATCTTCTCAACTGCTGCAATGTATGGGTACTCTCCTAAGAAAGCCTCCATCATGCAGATTCTTTCTAGAATCATTGAACCCTGTCTGAAGTTTCGGAATTCAAGACACTTCTCAGCAGAACGATGGAAGTATCCTGCGTTAGGGTCACATTCAACGATATAGTCTCCAACAAGTGTGAGCTTTGCAGCCCATCCGTGAGCACTAACATGCTGAGGACCGAACCAAATGACGCAGCTTTCATCAAGAATATCTGGACTCATGATGATTCACCTCTAGGAGCTGGCCTTGGTTTAGGCTTTGGAAGACCTGTTTCATCCATCCGACTTCGATCTGTTTTGAAGCTCTTTCTCAATGGAAATTGTCCTTCGAGCTCCTCTGGAAGAAGCAGTGGACGAAGGTCAGGATGATTCTTGAAACCAATACCAAACAACTCGTGGGTCTCTCGTTCATGCCATTCAAGCCCAGGGAAAATATCAGCAACAGATTCGATCTCAGGAGTTTCTCCTTCGAGTTGAACACGGAGTTGAATTAGCATTTTACCCAGGTGAGACCAGAAGATGTAGATGAGTTCGTATTTGTTCTCGGTCAAATCAACTCCAAACATGGATTCTGGAAGAGCGTCTGAGATTTCCTCATCAAGCATAGCAACAACATCTCGAATCTTCTCAATCGGGACAACAAGTTCCACCTTGTTCCCATCAAGAGGTTTCGATTCAATCTTCGGATATTTGTTAATGACTGCACGAGCCACAGTTGAAGCAGAACCTGGAGTATCAGACATTTTCATCGTCCTCCAGTGAAATAGGTGTTCCAAGATCTACCGTATCATAACGTCGGTTATACATGAGCATTAGGACCATAGCCAGTGCTGTATGAGCAGCAGCTACGGAGATTACAAGAATGATAAGTCCTTGACCCACAAATGTGAATACTGGACTGTAAATGGAAATAGCAACGAGAGCAAGATTAACACCATTTCCCATAATCTCAGCTCCAATGAGTATTCGAATGAGGTTTCGTTTCACCATCATTCCATAGGCACCGAGACCTATCAGGATGAAAGCTACAAACAAGTACCATGAAAGGGGAATCATTCGTTACCAACCTCCTCTTCTGGTTCCTCAGTAGATGGTCCTTCAGTAGATGGTTCCTCAACAGATGCTTCATCATCTAATGGTTCTTCAGTAGGTGGTTCCTCAACAGATGCTTCATCATCTATTGGTTCTTCAACTGATTCAACACCGAATTCTCCTATGATTGGTCCCATGGTCTCAGCTTTATCCATCTTCAGAATTGCAATAGCTCCAACTATTGAAGTAAGTAGAATGAGCGCGGTCATCTGAACATAGATACCATGATCGGACCAGATCCACTGTGATACTAATTCAATGTTAAATTCCAACGGAGGTAGGTCTGAAGCGAAAGTTTCGGACCAGGGGAAGAAGACTGCAAGATGTCCAGAAAGCATTACAACTACAAATGAAATTAAAGCACCAAGTCGTTTGTATCTAGGGGAGGCAAAGGATTCTAAGGTAGAATCTTGTGCACGTGGTATGAGCAGTACTCCGAAAATAATCAAAGCACTGATGCCACCTGTATACACAGCAATCTGCATACCTGCAATGAAGGGAGCTTCAAGGAGTAAGAAGAATCCTGCAACAAAGGCGGCCATGAATCCAAAGAAGAATACTGCATAAACGATTCTTTTGTGTTCAAGCGCAGCATATGCTAGAAATATCACAAGCCCTGCAATTAGAATGAACATCAATTGCTCAAACCAAGGATTTAGCTCTAACCAGACGTCAGCCTGCATCATCTTTAGTGACCTCCCGCATGTGGTTCATTCAATTCTTTGTCAGCCTTAGCTTTACGGTAGAGAGTTAGAGTTTCTTGCCCGCTAAGAAATGTTTCAGGTAGTTGTTTCATGGCAAAACCCATTCCACCCATAATAATCAGAACAAAGACAAGTACTTGCCAAACAACGGGTACCTCCAATCGGAATGATGACCCTGCAAGTAACCACAGGAATGCACCCATTACATCAACAACAAGAAAGAGTATTGTATAGATAAGATAGTTGTAAGGATAGGTAATCCTAGCAGGACCAATCGGTTCTTCACCACATTCGTAAGAAGCTGTCTTCTCGCTATTCTGTAGGACATGAGGTCTTAACACCCATGAAGCAAAGAGCATGCCTACTACGAGCACAACGGCCAAAGCGGCCCAAATCATTACCGGTATGAAATCGATGAATAGTCTCATCACTAAATCTCCGAGAAGTTACTTCTTGCCTGTGAATTCAACAAGTTGCATCCAAATCACTTTCCTAGGATAGATTTGGTTCCTGTTGAACTTGAAGAGGTCGCAGTAAAGGCTAAGTTAAAAACCATTCGAAATTTTTGGACCACACAAAGAAATTATAAGCAGGACTTAATTCAGCCCTATCCATAACCAAATGTTCAATGAGGTCGATTTGATTGTCACAAATCCGAGCAACTTACCTATACTACCAAGCTCTTCTGTTAGGTACAGGAATGATTGGCGTTTATTTCTGGATTCTTATTACAACAACAATTCCGGATGTCGTTATCAAGTTCGTATTCTTGTTATCGGGGATTGCTATGGTAGGATCAGTATATGCACTTTCTAAAGCAAAGTCACGGCCCAGTCGTACATCTTCAACAGTTGCTTCTGGATTAATCGGAGGGGCTCATGCATACATGGCCGTAGTTCTCTTTCCAGAGTGGTTGTTCGGGACATTCATGTTCTTCTGGCTCTTCATCGGACTGCTCATATCTGCTGCTGCAATTCAATGGTTACCAGAAACTGACATGGACTAATCTATTCAGATTCAGGTTCCACAGTTGTTGATTCATCAGAGTCTGTTTCAGGCACCTCAGGTTCTTCTACAACAGGTTCAGGTTCTGCTTCAATTTCCGGTTCCGGTTCAGGCTCTTCCTTAGGAGGACCGTAATGAAGACTGGATACATCTAGCATTCCCGGTGATGTACTTTGTTCATATGATTGTACAATTGAAAATCCACCGGCAGTCAGAATCGCACTTCCTATACCCCAAGATGAAAAGATTAGTAGACTTCCTATGATTTCTACACTCAATGAAGCTGTGTATGCGATAATCACATAGATCAGTGCAAGAAAGACTGAAGGACCTAGCATTGCCATCTTTGCTTTTCCACGAGTCGGTCGAAGATAGCCAGTAAAGAAGA
This sequence comes from Candidatus Thorarchaeota archaeon, assembly GCA_016840385.1. The sequence continues at coordinate 18,241 of JAEOSL010000020.1, forward strand.
ATATCATTATTGGTGGAAGAATCATCAGTCCTAACATGAGTATGAAATTAGCAGGAGCAAAGAAATTTGCAGCTGCACTAGGAATAGTCCAGAGCTGATATGCAAAGTTGGTATAGTATGCACCTAGGAGGAGCAAACCTAACCAGACCAAACAATAAGGCCCATTATCTTCGCTTAGTGACATCTATTGTATCAACCCCAGTGATGATAGATCTTCGTTCTTCTGCTGCCAGTGAGTTGTTCCAGCTCGGATCTTGTTCTGAAGAATCAAATGAGCTCTTACAAAGTCTGCTGGCTTCGGAGGGCATCCTGGAATGTAAACGTCCACAGGTACTACTTTCTCAGCAGGAGTAACAAGGGAGTATCCATCGAAGAACATACCTCCAGATGCTGCACACTGTCCGTATGAAATGACGAACTTGGGTTCAGGCATCTGTTCATAGATACGTCTCAATCGAGGAGCCATTTTCTTGGTTAGTGAGCCGGAAATCCATAGCACATCTGTTTGGCGCGGGCCAAAAAGTGGGAGCATTCCAAATCGTTCAATGTCCCATCTTGATGCGACTGCTGCAGCACCATCTGCCATGCAGCAACCTAGGCCGTACTGAATTGGCCACGGACTCTGAGCCCGTCCCCATCTAAGCAACCACTTTATTGGTGGAACGTTCTGAAGCCACTTTAGTAAAATCGGTGCGATACGACCGAAACCGTTTCGCAACATGTCGAAACCAATCCACATGAAATACTTGCCAGTTCGGAGCATAAAGGGTAACCACCATGCAAAGATCTTTCCTGGGTTGGAAATCTCTTTCCGGTCCCACTTCTGTTTTGCAGCTCGAATTCGTGCAAGTCTAGGTTTGCCAAAATAGATGTGGGCGTAGTTAGCGAACCAAATTCCGGTAGAATGTGGATGTCCACCATGACGCTGTGCAATCTTGAATATAACAAAGCTCTGTGACCACGATAGCAAATACATAAAGCGTCGCTCATCTTCCATGAAGTAGCCCATCATAGTGACTGCGGTCTTGGAGTTAACAAAACCATCAATACCAGCCTTTGCTGAAGCTTGTTCAAATTGGAAATCGTCAAGGATTTTAGACAAGTTCTCTAATGGTGCAAAAGCTTGTCCTACAACGAGTGTGGGTCCAGCTTTCTTAATACGCATTGGATGGAATCGTTCTTCCCACTCGTACTCGCCGACATGATCATCATATGAAGTTCCCTTGAAATGCTCGGTGACTCGACGCAGTACTTCTTCACCTTCATCAATCTCTGCTTGGTCACCTTCGTAAACAACCATGATTATGCAGTGATGAACAGGGTATGGAAACTTCCAGTCTGCTTTCCATGTTTTCTTCTTGAGGTCGATATATTTTGATTCTTTGAATTTGATTGTAAAGGGGAGTGGGCCTTCTTCCAGAATATGTTCGATTGCCATATTCATAAGGTAATTCTCTGGAAAGCTTGAAACAAATGCCTTGAGCTTGGTCAGGGGTTTGATCTTCAAAGTGACTTTTGTTATGATTCCTAGGATACCCTCAGTATCACAGAACAGGTCCATATCGTCAGTCTTGATCAATTTACCAGTAGGTAGACAAACTTCGAACTCAACGCAGTTCTCATTGATAGTACCATATTTGAGACTGCCAATCCCGTCTCCACCTTGAGCGACCCATCCGCCAATTGTAGCTGAAAGTCCCGATGACGGATAACTACGAACATCGAGTCCGAGTTGATTTAGTTCAAATTGAAGGTCAGCCCACACCATACCGGGTTCAACTGTGACTGTAAGATTCTCCTCATCAACCGAGAGGACATTGTCCATGCGACGCATATCGACTATGATACCACCTTTGCGTGGTATTGCACCACCGTAACCTGAAGTTCCAGCGCCTCTTGGCGTCAATGGGACATTTTCTTTATTCGCAAATTCATACAGTGCCTTGATTTCTTCAGCAGAGGTTGGTTGAGCAATCGCATCGGGATTGTAGTTCATCATCAATCCTACCAATTTGGGCAATGCACCAACATCACTTGAACTCAAAAACAGTTCATGCTTAGCAGTAATTAACCGGTCTTCGAATATGCCGGACAGATGTTCAATCTGAGTCTTCTTCAGTCCCATGCAAGTACTCTCCTGGTCATGAACCTCGAGAAGTTATGAAGAGGCGGAGATTTGTGGCAACATAAAAACCTAGCGAGAGATATGATTTTAGATAAAATCAGCACCACCGGTGAAAACATTTTAAGGTAGGCTTATTCGATAACCAACCATGGCTGGATGAAAATTCAGCTACAACCTTGCTCTGGAGAACTAAATTATGGACTTTCCAGCACTGAAGGAATTCGGACTAGCTGAGTACCCTTTCATGTGTGCTCAATGTAGTTACTGTCAGGTTGGACATGGTGCATGTCCTACATACAAAGTAAAACGGACTGATAGCTATTCAGGAAAAGGAAAGATGCTTCTTACTCGAGGGCTAATGCAGAAAAGGATCAGTCCACGCGTTGCTCTTCAAGGCTTAGCAGATGCAGTCTATGGCTGCACACTCTGTGGAGGATGTGAAGAGGTATGTCAGACAGACATTCCTTTTGTGAAAATCTATCAAGTATTGAGAGGAGAGTTCATGAAACGTGGCATGTGGCCTGAGAACATGAACCTGACAAAAGAAACCCTTCTCAAAGCCTGCAACATACAGGGACAGTCTCAGATGGATCGCATCGAAGGATGGTCTTACTGGACTCCCAATGAAGATGAATTGCTTGATCGGCAAGGACAACCTTCAGAAACTGCTTTCTTCTTTGGTTGTGGGTCTTCATATCGTGGAATCGCGATTCAAGCGACAATTGCAACAACTCTCATTCTCGATAAGATTGGTGAGGATTATACAATACTTGGTGAAGAGGAGTACTGCTGTGGAGCACCATTGATTATGATGGGTGACTTCGAGGGTGCAAGAACCCTCGCCGAGCACAACATTGCCAAGTACAAAGAACTGGGAGTCAAACAGATCTTCACAAACTGCCCAGGCTGTTACAAGATGTGGGCTCATGAATACAAAGAATTCCTTGGCATAGATCACGGACTCAAGGTTCGATATGGCTACGAATACCTTGCAGACCTTATCAAACAGGGTAAGGTCGAATTCACTACTCCTTTGGATATCAAATTGACCTATCATGATGGTTGTGACGCAGGTCGAAATGCAGGATATTATGATGAACCACGCGAGGTCATCAAGGCATTACCCGGAGTTGAGTTCGAAGAACTTCCCCACAACAAAGAGAACTGCTATTGTTGCGGAAGTGGTGGCGTACTACGAGCTGTTGATGGTGATTTTGCAGCAGACATTAGTAAATTGAAAGCAGATGATGTCAAACGAACTCAAGCTGATGTTGTTGCTTCAGGATGTCCTTCCTGTGTCGAGTATTTGAAAGACCAATTGCCAGTTGCTGGCTGTGACAAAACTGTCAAGGATCTTATGGTTCTGGCCGCACAAGCAATGGGACTAGAATGGGATGGTCTCGGCGAAATCTATGATTAAGCAATTTCTCAACTGTGGAATGTCAGAAAGGAATTGCTTTAAGGCGAATTTGTACTGGAAAAAATAATTCATCTGAATCACTAACTGGTGACCTTGAAAATGGAAGAACGTCACGCAAAAGCGGACATTGTTGAAGACCCTTCAGATGAAACAAGACGTCAAGAGCTCCATACTCGCTTAGTAGCCATCGAAGAAGAGATCGATCGAATTATTGAATCAGAGAGAAGCGAACCTGAAACTCTCTACGATACCGCACAGCATCTTCTTCAAGCTGGAGGTAAACGTATACGCTCACTTCTAGTCATTCTCAGTTGTGAAGCTGTTGGAGGCACTTTCGAGCAAGCACTTCCCTTTGCTGCAGCAACGGAGTTTGTGCAAACTGCTAGTCTCATTCACGATGACGTTATTGATGAGGATGACACCCGTCGTGGCGTCGAAAGCACTCACAAGAAATATGGGAACAGAATGGCTATTATTGCTGGAGATTTGCTGATAGCTCAAGCTGTGAAGATGGTAAGTCAGATTGCATCTCCAGAATTGATACATATACTAGCGGATACGGGCGTGAAGATGTGTGAAGGTGAAGCATCTGATATCCTCTTGTACTTCACAACTCCTACCCTCATGACAGAAGAATCCTATTTTGATATCGTACGACGAAAGACAGTATCATTCATGAGAGCTGCAATGAAAATTGGCGGAATGGTTGGAAACGCAAATGTAGACCAGTTAGAGATTCTAGACGCCTTTGGAGAACAAATGGGCTATGCGTTCCAGATACGAGATGATATTCTCGATGTTATTTCAAGTGCAAGCACTACAGGAAAAACTGCCAATTCAGACCTTCGGGGCACCAAAGCAAATTATGTACTCACTCATGCCTTGAGTTTGTGCACCGAGGTAGAAGCAGACAAATGCATGAAACTTCTCAATGATGGAAATATCGATTTTGCACTGCAATTAATTGAACGAACTGATGCAGTTGCACATGCAAGTGCACTCGCTCAGGAATATGCAGTCAAGGCTAAGGATGCTATCAGAGGTAAAGGTCTTTTGAATGAAGACCTTCTATTTGTTCTCGCGGATCGTGCTGGAGATCGGGACTTCTAGTTTACAATAGCATTGAATGCTCTCACAAATGTTTTCGATACAAAGTCAACTGGAGCTGGAAGTCTACAACGGATTAGTGGCTCTAGAAACTGCTTCCCAGCAATTCGCATACAGACATCCATCAGGGGGTCAGAGGTCATGACACTGTCAGCAATTCTGAGAGTTGAGAGTGCAGTATCTAGCTCCTTACCAAATTCATACTTCCAAAGACGATCGTACACGTTGAGTGGCAGCCCACCATTGAGATGGGCGGCAATCACATTACCTGCAATAGAACCTCCAGCTAAAGCTGTCGGAACACCACCACCATTTGATGCCATTATATGTCCTGCAGCATCACCAACTAATACAGCGTTCTCGGAAGATGTGATCGGTACAGGACCTGCAACCGGAATAATTGCACCAACTCGTGAAACCACCTTCGCTCGTTTCAACTGTGGTGCAGCAATCTTGTTCTTTGCTATGAAGTGTTTCAAATAGGTTAGTAGTGAAGTGCCGGGTGTTGATATGCATCGTCGAATTCCAAATCCGACATTAGCCATCGAGTTCCCTTTAGGAATGATCCATGTATAACCACCGGGAGCAATATTCCTACCAAAAAACATCTGGACCACATCATCATCACATTCAACTCCACTCATAGTGAAGTTTATTGAAGGGCTGAGATCACGATCCGTATCTGAGTAGGAATTTCCAAGTGTCTTAGATATGATAGAACTCGGTCCGTCTGCACCAACCACTATTCTCGCATCAATTTGATTTGGACCACTCTTTGACTTGATCTTGAGACCGTTCATTTGTGATCGATTGCGAACCGTGGATTGTAGGTAAGTTTCTGCTCCAGCATCTATTGCTTGGTTCGCTAAATATTGATCATACTTGGTTCGGTCAATTATGTTTGTGCCAAACTTGAACTCAACTGCATGACCCTTTGGAGATATCAACTGAGTTCGAGAAGTCTTGTTCGTAACAAATTCTTTTGGAACATTACCAAGATGTCGCAGTCTTTTTGATCGTGGGAAAATATCCAGAAGTTCAGGTGGAGTAGGAAGAAGCTCACCACAATGAATTGGAATGCCAATCTCTGAACGTCTGTCAATCATTACAGTCTTTAATCCCCTTTTTGCAAGAATCCTAGCTGTAGTTGAGCCAGCAGGTCCAGCTCCAACTATTGCAACGTCATACGAGGGACTCACAGCGATTGCTCCAAGCTGGATTTACATTTGGGCTGTATAAAGCCTTCTTTCAGCATTTGATTAGGACAACCTCTTCTGAATATAATAAACTGCAAATACTGCAAAACCCAAAATGACTGAAATGATAATTACGAATTCAATCAAACCAGGGGCACTTGTCTGACGAACCGTCGCTGAAAACCAAACCTCATCGAGCTCCATACTGCTGACATTGAAATCCCAAATTGCATCAGTAACAATTCCATCTTGTGTCAATTCAAGATAATCTTCAGGGTGGAAGCCTGTGCTTAGGAATGGTGTTTGTTCAACCAGATGAATATGGATTGTTTCCTCAGTATCACCATCGAATGATCGAGCACTTCCAAAGATGTAACGGTACTGCCAGTAGTCTGCATATTCTAATGAGAATGTATAGTGCGATTCCACTTGTAGAAGCATTGTGGTGTTTGCTATCAGACTGACATTGAAGTATGCAAAATCTGCCCCCCTTGAAATTAAATCGAGAGTATCTTGCGAAAAGTTGAGCCCAACCAATTCCGACCAGTTCAATATGACAAACTCAGTTTCAACAGAATCGACTTGAATTGTCATATTCATGGGAAGTGATGATGAAGGGTACACATATGCAAGACTTGTGTTTTGGGTTTGATTAGTTTCAATCTCGTAGATTCCCAAGAGATCAACCGTTACTGAGTCAGAAATCCTAGTCATATTGATCTCTACATCAGCCACAGGCATGTGGATGAATTCTCCTTTGTGGAATGCAGATCCATCCTCTACCAAACCTATTGCGATAGGATTAGCAGAACAAGGTTGGATCCAGAGAAACATTGCTAACACTAAAACAAGAGAACAAAGAAAGAAGGGAATGTTCCTTTTTTTCATCCCAATAACCACATCATAACATGAAATCAAGGAAACTTAAATTCTGTTATGTGAGAAATTGAACATCTTTACTATAACTAGTTCAATTCATGCTCTTGTTAGAAAAAAAAGCAACAATGATGTAATTTTGCAATCGTAATAGTTACAATTTCAAACTTTTCTCATGTTTTGAAAGCATCCTTAAATAGACCCTAAAAATGGTCAGGCTAACCTAAGAGTGCATCATATGAGGGAAATCTGTATGAATCGAACAATAAGAAAGAAACTGGTTATCACTAGTGTTGTTGCACTACTTATGTTCCTAGCAGTAAGTTCAACCTACGCTGAACCCGACTACACTTCTGAATGTGGAGGTTGTCATACCCCCAATCCCTCATTCACAATGTCTTCAAATTCCACAGGTAATGCAACCATTGAAGTTCCATTCACTCTAAGAATTACAGCTCAGAAACCATCAATGGGCGGTGTTAATTTTTATCTGTCTGTGCAGGCAGGTTGGGCTGATAATGATGAGTTCTCTTTTACTCCATTTCATGTTCAAGATGGCTCTGGCGAAGATCTAACTAGTGCGAACTGGAACGTCACTTATGATTTCACTTTTACACCAAATAGTGTTGGAAACTATACGATTAGAGCTTGGTGCTCAACAGGCTCATCATCACAGTCTATCGACATCCCTATAGATGTCAAAGATATCCCTGATGTAACTGCACCAACTGTCGATAGCCCATCTGACATAGAGTACAACGTATTGACTACGGGCCACAATATAACTTGGACACCGTATGATGAGAACCCATCGCATTTCGACGTCGACCTCAATGGAACTAGTGTCTTATCAGGCGTGTGGGACGGCCAGCCAATATACATCAATATCGATTACTTGGGTCCTGGTACATATGAGTATACACTCATTGCATTCGATATCGGTGGAAATAATGTGACCGATATAGTGATTGTAACTGTAACAGGAGAAGTTCCTACAACCACCACCACAACAACGTCTACAACAACCACAACTACTACTACAACAACAACAGGAGGATCTACAGGGACTCCTGTAGATGATGAGAAACTAATTGAAACTACCACGTTTAGTTTTATCATTCTGGCGATGGGAGGAATCGTGGGTGTATTGAGTTTTCTTTTAATTTTGGATAGATGGAGGTCGTGAGATGAGGAAATCATTCAAGCCCCTAATCATTGTATCCTTGATGACTTTGATTGTTCTTTATGCTGGGGCGTCAATGACCATTGCTTTCTCCGATTCAAAATTAGAGTGTGGAACTTCGGGGTGTCACGACATTCTAACTCTTACACTTACTTCAAATGCAACAGGGACAGTTAGTGCGACTGTTGGTAAACCTTTCATTCTCGATATCGATGCAGGAGGTTATGCTGCAGGTGATTCCGCGTTCTGGATCAAGATAATGTCTGACTGGGCTGATAACAACCAGTTCTCTTTCACCGAAACAGCAGTTCAAAATGATGGTACAGGCGACAATAACGGCGACACTACCGCGATTTCAATTTCAGTAGAGTTCACACCTATATCAGCAGGAACTCACACACTTAGAATATGGACTGCTGGAAAGGCCGATTTGGCAGGAAGCTTGGATGTTACTGTGTTAGCTGAGTATGATGCGAATGCGCCAATTCTTGATAGTCCTGTTGATATTGAATATGAATATTCAGTAACGGGGAACGGAATTACTTGGAACGCAACAGACGCAAATCCATCAAACTACACAATCTTCCGAAATGGAGTGACTCTTTCCTCTGGAACATGGAACGGATCATCGATTTACATTCTTGTTGATTGGCTCATTCCAGGGATATACGATTATACTCTTACCGTTTTTAATCTCGGAGAATATTCTACAAGTGATACAGTGATGGTTACTGTGACAAATCCCCCCTCTAGTACTACGACAACTACTACTACAACCACCACAACTACCACAACAACTACTGCTACAACTACATCAACAACAACTACTACAACCTTTGCTCAACCTATGGATCCAACCGTTACTAATACGCTCTCTCTTGTCGTTGGTACATGGGCAGTCATAATTGTCGTTGTTCTTCTGATATCGGAGATTCTTATCAGAAAAGGAAAATGGTAGTGGGCTAACACTATCATAAAAAAAAGAGATGGTCGAGTCCAAGAACTCGACCGTATTCTATTTTCAACTATCTTGATTCTCAACCACTACTTCCTCTGAGTCTTCCTGAACATCCCCATAGAGATCTTTCTCTTTCCCCTTGAGTGACTTAAGTAATACTTGAGCCTCGATAGCAAACATAGGAACCATCGCAGCCATCATCAAGAAAGCACCAAGCCAAACGAAGGATATGTATGGAAGTATCTTAGTATGAATTGTCACTTGGTACGTGCCGGGTGCGATTTGTTGAAAACCAGTGACTGCAATAAACACATCACGGTAAACATTCGTATGCAAGTATACTTGATGACTTATCATGTTCCAATCAGGATGACCAGTCATTGTAGCATAACCTATTCCAACACGCCTGCTTACATTGGCACTATCTGTTTCAATGACCTGGATGGTCACAACCATATTGAAATCTCGATCATGAATGAAGTACTCTAGGTCAATATCAGTTACTTGAATGTGAATACCGGGGGCAATTTCTCGAACATTGCCCTCCATATAACCTGAGTTAGTTTCATAGACGACATTCTCACTCATAAACACACCCAACAAGAGTATGATGAGACCGAGATGAAGCATCAGTCGTCCCACTTGACGGGTACTTGCTATCTTATCCTTTCCAATCATCTGTCGTACAAATGCTATTACAAGAAATGCAATAGCTCCAACTGCAGGAATCACAAGTAGGTTAGCAGGCCAGAAGTTTGTTGGTAACGCGAGTCCACCAAATACTGTTAGACCAGCAAGAAGTCCACCAATGGCGAAGAGTGAAAGCATAGTGATTCCTCGACCACGGATACTCAGGAATTTAGTATTCAAACAAAAGAATGCCGAAGCCACGAGAAATGCACTTGCTAAATAGAACCCATATTGAAAGAACTCAATTCTAATTCCAATTGAACTGTCTGCAAGGCTAGCTGGGTCAAAGATAGCTATTCCCAAGTTGTATGCCGCAGGATAAGCGACGCCGATTGTGGAAGTCGCGGTGACAATTACAAGACCAATTAGAGCCGTCTTAATTGATAGTAATCGAATATTCTTTTCCTTGAAAAAGCCAAGTACATCAGAAGTATCGTCATCCGACATATCTCGAAAGCCTGCATACAGTGTAAGACCAACTCCGAGGACTAAGGTAAAGATTAGTGTTGCAAGCATTGTCCAACTCACAATCGTAATCCCAAATCCATGAACAGAATTGAGGATTCCACTCCTTGTAGTCCAAGTTGCAAAAATCACTGTAACATATGCCATGACGAGGAAAGAATCACGTAAGACATCATTCTTTCTGAAAACAGGTTTGGCATGGTAAAACGCTGTCAGCAATAACCATGGGATTAGAGATGTTGTTTCCACCGGATCCCACGCCCAATATCCGCCCCAGCCTAGAACAATATATGCCCAATAGCCGCCAATCGCGATACCAGCCGAGAGCATCAACCAGGCAAAGATGGTTGTGAATCGCACGTAGGAATGAACCACTGGGATTGGATCTTGACTACGTTCCTCACTGCGAATGGTGAATCCTGCAAGCTTGACTGAAAAAGGCACCAGAATCAAAGCATATGCGATAAATATGATCGGAGGGTGAATCACATTATAGATTGTAGATAATAATGGATTGAGACCAAGTCCATCAGGAGGGATAAATCCCAAAGTCGGTCTAAAAGGATCTGCAACAAATGCATTCACTGCAACAAGAATAGACGATACTCCCATGAGGATTGAAGCTCTGTAGACAAGCTTGTCATCTTCATATCCTCGACTTGCCAACCTATATCCAAAGTATATAGTGAATGATAGAAATGTCCAGAAGATAAGAGACCCTGATTGTCCAGCCCACAATGCTGAAATCTTTAGTAATAAATCAGCATCGATATTTGTTACCTGTCGAACATAGTCATACTGAAACTGATTCATGAAAATCAGAGTAGCCATCCACAATAATGCTCCAACTGAGGTTATGAAACTAGTCAGTGAAGTAATGAATGAATAGCGAGTATAGTTCTCAATTCTCGGACCAACCAATAGAAAGATCGTATCCAAGATTCCTGCTGCGATAACAACAATTAGTAATATTGTACCAATATCCATAGTAAACTCTCCTTACTCTTGTTTTCTCTTTCGGCTTGTTTTACGCTGTCTTGCTCTTCTTTGTGCGTTTTTCTTTCCATCACGTTGTGCTTCTCTATACCTTCCCTTCTTCCTTTTTGCATAGACATAGCCCACACCTGGTGCAGCTACTAATCCCACTACAGCTACCACTTGAAAGGTAGCAATTGGTGAGAAGCTATAAACTGGACTAAGAATCGTGAGTTGATAGAGCCTGCTCTCACCAACATTACCAGCCTCATCTGTCACCAGACAGAAGAATGCGATTTGTTCACCGCCATTAAATTGGCCGAGTGCGATTCGCCAGATGATTCTACCATCCTCAACTCCTATAGGCGTCATATTTTCTTGGGTATATACAGCATCAAATAATCTCCACTGCATCACACAAGAGTTCGTATGACTTTGTTCCGGAAACTCATATGTTTCAATATCAATTACAACATCATCACCCGCTCGAACATCACCTTCTGGGTAGATAGCATGAAGTTCAGCAATTGGGGCAAATGTATCCGTCCGAACGATGAAATAGTAAGAGCCTGCGACGAATGAACGACCTGTTGTATCATTAGCGACAATATCGAAATTCACTTCGGTGGTGTCATCAAATGTACCAATCGAATTATTGAATATACCTCCAATCTGTGGATGAGATAGCAATGGAAAAGTACCATATGATGTATTGCCTCCCACTTTCATAGAATAGTTAACGTATACAAAATCAATACCATCATCATCAAGGGCGGTTACTGAGAAATAAACGATATCTTCAGGTCGAGGGTTTGTTGGATTAATCCTCACTGAACTTACTATAGGTAATCCATATCTCCAAGCACGCTCCAAACTAAGAACACCTTGCGCTTGCACTGCGGTATAATGAATTCTCCAATCATCTGTGATAACTGCCCAAATCTGGTTACCATTACTTACAAAGCCCTCAACACCAGGATCCCACAAATGTCCAAGAGTAAGCTCTAGAGTATCAATAACCATTCGAATCGGATATATTGAATCTGATGCTTCATACAAATCCTCAAGAGCTAAAATCATCTGAAACTGGATCTCGGAGTATTTGTAGTACTTGACATCTTCATCATCTAGAGGATCGTATGGTGCACCATCAACTGTTTCCGCAAACCAACCTCCTTCTTCACCATCCCAATTATTGGCGATAAGTGTTTCAAAGATTTCTGTAGCTTGGTTTAGGTAAGTTGTGTCACCAGTTGTTTCAAAACCCTTGACAAGAGCTCTCATTGCCATAGCATTAAGATCGGTTACAATTGAATGTGCAACTCGATTTCCTTCTGCCACGACAATAGGTCCACCGCTTCGATTCGTTGCCAGCATATAGCCTTTGAATTCCATTTCAAAATAATACCTCATCTGAGAAATCATGAATGACATAGATCGATTAGCCATGTCCACCATTGTCATGTTTCCCAAGGACAAACCTGCATCATAGAGAACAGAAGCTCCAAGAACTAGATGGTCCAACCTTTTTCCGTCATTTGGGTAAATTTCAGAGAAGGAAGCCGGTACATTGAGCGAACCATTTCTCATTGTGTAGAAATAGAAACCCTCGTAAACTGGGTCATAGAGCATATCAGTCAGACACATTAGTGCACTCTCTTTTTCTGCAGTAAAATCAAGAGAGGTATTGGTGGATTCCGCGAGATCAAGAGCCCAGTAAGCGTAAGCTTGGACTCCGGGTCGTTTGGTTTGAGCAATCTCGATATCAGCGTACTCGTTCACATAATAGCCAGGGTATGTCGGATCCTTGAAAATACTCACCATACTATTTGCCGCCCTGCTCATTGCAATTGAGAAAGTTGCATTGTTTGACATTTCATAAGCATTTGATAATGCAGCTATCGCCCAATAGTAATTAGCGAGACTGGTGAGTTCCTGATGTGTATCCCAATCAGCACTGCCAGCATGAAATATTCTCCCCCTTGATATATTCATGAGTTTGGATACTAGGATATCCGCTGTTGCCTCTGCATAATTTCTGTATGAAGATATGTTGTACTCTGGGTCCTGTGATATTATTGGTATCTTTGCATTCTCATTAATGTCTATTTTATAGTCACCAGTAACAGTGATGTTTGCACCCAAACTTAGTGCATTCAACATCACAATGGCAAATGTTATCGTGAAGATGATTTTTTGTTTCATTGTCTATCTATCCTAATCGAATATCTTGTGCGCAATTTCATTGCACTTATAAAATTCAGGTTGTGGCTGTGTCGGACTTCAAGGAGCTGAAAGAAAAAGGGATTCCAGATACCGAAGTACCTGGATTCACCATACGTATGTTTGTTTCTAACAGCGTCTATCGACGTCTGCCAACCAATACTCCTAGGAGCAGGCCAACAACAATACCACCTGCGGCTCCACCAACAATAATCAGAGTGTCTGCGCTAAATCCAGCAGCTGGTGCTGGGAGGTTTTCATAATAGAAAGCCTTAGCGTCAAGAAGGTCTCTGAAAGCTCCATTAACTGCTTCAAATGTTTCCATAGGATCATGGAAGCCATCTGAGCGGTCGTAGCCATAATAGTGAGCTACACCAACAGCGGTTTCAACCTCATCTAACACATAACTGGTTAGAGTGTAGTTTGCACCGACTGTTGCATTGTATGCTTCCACTATAGCTTCGAAAGCTGTAGCTTCAGTTTCGAGTTCCTCAACTAAGTCGTGGAACGCGGACTGAATCTCTTCTAGTTGGTTGATAGCCCAATCTTCATGTCCCTCATGGCATGCTGTACTTTGAGCACACGCAACTTCTGGATCAACAGCGAAGGTGTGGTTAATGTAAGCTGAGCCATAACCTCCGGGTTGCCAACCATGGCAATCGATACATTCGACATCCGCAAGATCATGCGGACCTCCGCGCCATACAGTAGCGGAGGGATGATGACTACCCACGTGACAAATAGCACAGAGTTCTGTGGCATTAACGGCACGAATCTGGCCCGGGTTTGATGAGTAATTCGAGTGACTCGAATGACAAGCCGGACAAGTTAATGGGTTGAAATCACCTGTAGGGTCGAAATCAGTTGCTTGGTCGATGAACCCTTCAGTGGACATGCAGTGCATACAGGAGGATCCTGCGTGGCTGCTTGTTCTAAGATCTGTTAGCGAGTTGGCATGGGCCGAGTTTGACCAGTCATCAACTACACCGTCGCCATGTCCAACATGACAAGAGGCACAGTCGTCACCATCAACTGAATAGTATGGTGAAGTTAGGTCGTGGCACGAACCACATTGGATACCAAGACCATCATGTGAGTCTGTGGCATTATCCCAATTTGTTGCGTGACACTGAGCACATGTGGCATTGAAATCTGCCCATGCCCTTTCGGCATGAGTGCCTATGAAGACATATGTGCTATTACTCGTTACATGTGTCGCATGACCTGTTGCATTCCAATAGTCAAACTCATCGGTGTGACAAGTGGCGCCGATGCATGATTCGGGGTCAGTAAAATCACCCATATCAGGCGTCGCAAGTTCATGCGCTTCTCGAGTCCTATCGCCCCAGAGGGTAATAGGGATACCAGATCCGGTCGGTCCTAGGAGAATGGCGAAACCAATGAGGACCAGGAACAGGTAGTAACCTGCTACTGCTCTCTTATTGACCACGGGGGTCTCGTCAGTGTAGTACACCATCGATTTTTCACCAAACTCTTTAGGTTTGAGTAGGAAATCACGCGCGCTCCGCAATTTAAGCATGTTCATTCTATAGTTAAGTATCTAAATAAAAATTACAAATTGCAAGTCCAAAATAATGGTTTGGTGACATAATTTGGAAAATTATGATGTATTCCGTTAATGTAGGGACCATTAATTTCAATTATAGGTCAAAATAAACCGAAAAAGAGATATCTTGTAACCACGAAACTGATTAGATTGCTAATCAATTCCGCAAGATATTAAGGCGGGTCAGTTACTCCCACCATTCATATCTGAGATGTATTTCTTGGATAAAACAGACAATCTATGATCTGGGGACTCATCAATGAAACAAAATGTCAGAATCGGACTTGTTCTTTTAGCGGCAACCATTATCGCAATGCTAGTTGTAGGCAACGTCTTTGCGAGTAGTGGCTCTGAATCAGATTGCTCTACATGTCATGACGTTCCAACAGGGATGTCAATCACTACGATATCTACAATTGATGTAGCTCCAGGCGAAACATTTCAAATAGATGTGGTTGCAACCGGATTGTTAGCACAAGCTGATTTTATACTGAGAATCCCAACGGACGTTGGTGATAATGACCAATTTACAATAGAAATACCTGCGGACGTAGATGATCCAGGACGCGTCGATGATAATGATGAAAATGACTTAGAACCTACTGCTCATGCGATGCATACCATCTATACTATTACAGCTCCAGCATTTGTAGGAACATTCACTCTGACTATTTACGCAGTCCAAAATATAGACCATGGAATTAGCAGTTCAATTACAGTGAATGTAGTTCAAGAGTCAGGTGCTGCAATCGGAGCACCTTCAACAACCCCAGAGGTTCCATTAGCAAACCAAGAGTTCAGTGTCACGGTTGGTGTAACATCTGAAGAAACGATAACATACGTAAGACTTCAGTACAGTACTGACAATGCAAGTACTTGGACTAATGTTACAATGTCTGAGTCTTCAACTGATGTTTATAGTGGTGTCATACCTGGGCTTGCACATGAACAGTTTGTGCTATGGCGAATTGTTGCATTGGATTTGTCAGGTGTGGAAACAGTTGGTGCAACATTATCTTACACTGTCGGATTGATTCCTGTGGAGCCAATTGTGATCCCACAGTTTCACTATGGATGGTTATTAGGAGCACCAGCGTTATTCTTTGCGTACCTTGGCACAGCTCTCGAGTATTATGATGAAGAACGGTTCACTAAAATTCATGGCATGATGCTTGGTCTTGCATACGTTTTAACAAGCATCAATGTTGCAGCTCTATTAATAGAACCTGCAGGTGTTTGGAGTATAATGAATCCATTGTACTTGATCGATATGAGCAACATGTTATTGTTCATGCATGCTTGGCACGTCTGGCTTGGCATCATCAGTATGATTCTTGGTACTCTTGCTCTCATAACTCATCTTGGTGGTTGGAAAACATGCAATCTCGGACTACCAGCTGTAATTCTATGGACAATACTTGGGATAATGGGTATCTATCTGGGAGAAGTCTTTGTGATGTGAGGTGATTGAGATGTCAAATGGTGAAAAAGAAATAACACCCGAAACAACTCCTGAAGAGAATGCAAACGAATCAGCTCCTGAAGAAGATACACCTGAATCGACTCCAGAGGAGATTGCACCTGAGCCAACTCCGAAGGAACTAACAGTGCTGGAAAAGCTCCAAGCAGTTGTAGGTGAATCAAGCGTTTCAGACTCTGAGCTAGAGCGAATAATTTACAGTGGAGACCCTTCAGTATTACCTCAATTTCATTATCGATGGAAGGGAAAGTATCTTGCAGACTTTGCAGTTAGAGTTGAAAATGTAAATGAGATTGAAGGCATTCTGAAAATAGCTCGTGAACACACAATACCTGTAATCCCGCGAGGTGGAGCCTCAAGTTGCATGAGTTCCTCAAGCCCAACTCGTGGAGGAATATCTCTCGATATTAAACCAATGAACAAGATACTGGAAATCAACAAGGATGAAATGTTTGTACGAGTTGAGCCAGGAGTTACCTTTGAAGGACTTGCAAATGAATTAGATAAGCATGATCTTACCCTAGGCATCTATCCGTCAAGTGCAAAATCTGCAGTAATCGGAGGGTGGATAGGAGTTGGCGGCAGAGGTGGAATAGGTACTCCGTTCTATGGAGGTCTCAAAGACAACATCTTGTCGTTATCAGTCGTGGGTGGAAACGGTTCAGTTCAAGTCTTAGAGTCCGATGATATTGGCATCTTTCTAAATTCATATGGTATACTGGGTGTCATTTTTGAAATCAAACTAAAAATACACGAGATTGTTCGTGAGTACAAATCGTATAGCTATGGATTTAGAACAATCGACGGACTCTGTAATGCACTAACAGAAATCACTACACTTGAACCACTACCGGTCTATCTCAAAATTGCAGATAATGAGATGCAGAAATACAGTAATCCACTTGATGTTGGTAAATATGTCCTCTCTGTAACTTACGTCGATGAACCATTGAAAGTGCCATTTGAGAGATTGAAATCAATAACTGGTAAGCACGATGGAGTGTATATCAATGATGAATACTCCCAGAAAGAGTGGGACCTGCGATACGATTGTGAATTCAATCCTAAAGAACATACTGAAACCTTGATGTTCCAAGAATATTGGATGCCTATTGAGAAAGTGCATGAGATGCTTTCGAAATATGAAAAATACCGTCGAACTCACAAGATTCCCGCATTATGGTTTGGGATGCTTGGTACACAAAATGAAATGAGACTTAACCTCATGGTGATGATTGATGCAGAACAGTATCTCAAGTTCATTTCAAGTAAAGGAATCTTGCACAAAATGATGAAGAAGGCAATCAAAATAGGAGGAGCACCATATACAATCGGACTTCAGAATTCGATCTATATGTCTCGTGCATGTCCTGATCGATTGACAGAGATGATAGCAGCAAAGGAGAGCTGGGACCCCAACGGAATCATGAATCCTGATAGAGTTACGAGTTGTTTGACGTCATTTAGAAGAATAGACGTCCTCTTTTGGTTGGCAGCTGCTTTTCGACGACTCTCGAAATTTGTAGGAGAGTGAGATATTACAATGAAAATCGATAATCTTTCAGAAATTCTAAAGAACTGCGGATCATGCAATTACTGTCGAGACACATGTCCAATGTACATTGAGTTGAAATCGGAGCTTGATAGCCCAGGTGGAAAACTACGAGCACTTAGAGCATATGCCACTAAGATGCGGAATCCTCCAATTGCGCTCTTGCAGAAACTCTATTGTGCAGACTGTCGTCGATGTGAAGCAATCTGTCCAGCAGGAGTTCCAGTTACTGACATCTGGCACGATGCAAAGGCACAACTCCTGAAGACTGGAGGCGAAATGACGGAGACAATGCAGAAAGTCCTTGATTGGTTGGACAAAGAAGGTACACCATTCATTGGATTTGAAGCTGATGAGAGAGGAATGTGGGCTGAAGATCTCGACCTTCCAGAGGAATCAAACACAGCAATTTTCTCAGGATGCATGGGATCATTCTGGTACCCAGACCAGCCGGAAACAATTGTTGACATGCTCAAGAAATTGAATGTCAATGCTGGCTATGTCCCTAGTGAAATTTGTTGCGGCCTTTTCAATTACTGGGCAGGCGACGATAAGGGATTCGAAAAGGTAGTCCGTAGTAATTACGAGATGTTCAAGAAAGCAAAAGTTGACCATATTGTTACCGGTTGTGGTGGCTGTTATGGTACACTTGCAGAACATTACCCACATATTATTCCTGATTTTGATATCAAGATTCTACACACAGTAGAAGTCTTGGCTGATATGGTTCAAAATGGAGTTCTCACGTTTGAATCTTTAGAAGGGAGCTATACATTTCATGATAGTTGCCATCTTGGGAGAGCTCTTGGAATCTATGACCCTCCAAGAGAAATCATTCGGGCGGTCCCAGGTCTTGAGCTTGTTGAGATGAAGAATAGCAGAGAAGAATCGAACTGCTGTGGTGGCTTTCTATCAGTCCTCGATCCAGAGATAGCGGAATCGGTTGGAAGGAGGAGAGTAGCTGAAGCAGAAGAACTAGGAGTTGATGGGATCATCACGACTTGCGTGTCGTGTCACAAGAATCTCAGTTATGGTGCAAGGGAAACAAAGCTGAAAGTTATGCAGCTTGATGAATTAATAATAGATAAAGCTCTGGCTTCTCATGTGGAGGAGTAGGAAGAGTTACAAAGAAAGAATGGAGATGTAATGTATTATGAGTAAAGAAAAAGGCACACGAGTTGTTATTGTCGGTGGCGGAATTTCAGGATTTAGTTGTGCACTGGAATTGAAAGGCCTAAAGGCACGTTGTACGATTCTTGAAAAGGAAAAGACAGTCGGAGGTCGAGCCAGATCCTATACTGAATCAGGATACGTCTTTGACCAAGGTCTACACTTTTTCGTTGGTGGTTTCAAATCACTAATTCCAATTCTTGAGAGAAGTGGGGTTAAAATGACCACTGTTGGAGAGGGTGCAGTTTGGTTGAAAGATGGTGATAGGCACATCATTCGCAGATCAGCTATTGAGCTTGCGAAATTTGGACTGCTTCCTACAACAGACAGAGCGAGACTCGGATTGTTAATTCAAGAGAACATTAAGAGAAAAGAAGAAGAATTCAAAGAACTTGACAATATGACCTTTACAGAATATGCTGAAGAAAAGAATATCCCAGAGTCGATTCAGAATGATTTCTATGCTCCATTGATTAAGACTGTTACCTTCATGGATCCTAGCGAGGTTTCTGCTGGGCAATATCTATACTCTGAAAATTTGAGATTTGCATATGAAGATGGTTTTAGTGCGATGTATCCAGAGCGCGGTGGATTAGGAAGTGTAGCCTATACACTGATGCTTCAAGCACGTAACTTTGGAGTAGAACCACAAGTCAACTGCGCTGTCAAGCAGGTAATAATCGAGAATGGTAAAGTTGTTGGTGTAGATTATGAACAGGATGGAG
>JAEOSL010000197.1 GCA_016840385.1 Candidatus Thorarchaeota archaeon
AGGTACACTTCAGATATTTCGTGAGTCAACATGGCCCAGTGCCCAGCGACTGAAGATGACTTTCTCCTATCTACCGAATGTAGACCGTGTCGCATTACTCCAGTTTCTTGAAGACTCTCTCGGCCAAGAGGTTGGTTACTTGGATCATGAATCAAGACAGTGGCGGGGTGTGATTTTGACCCCAGCGGCTCAAGTAGCAGAAGAGAAATACAGCGGCTGTGGACACTCCGCATCGCTTGAATTCCAAGGAACCCTAGTATGAAAACTTTGCAGCCAGCAACTCTTGCTATAATTAACAACAACTACGGGGCAGAGTCCATTTGTATTGTTGAAGTACAATGGGTTGATGATGGTCAGTGGAACCAATATGCAGACAAAGACTTCCAGGGAATCCCTGGAGTTGTTAATTCCATCAGCACTATCGAATCCATTGTCAAGATGGATAGTCAAGGTCAGAGTCAACAAGTGATACTTACCTTGTCTGATGTGTCTGGCAATCTCAAGGACATAATTAACAACAACGACATTCATGGTCGTACCGTCAGGATTTATCAGCTTTTTGAGGGGTTGCCTATTGGCGAGAAGTTTCAACTCTTTGAGGGTCAGATCAGTAGTCCCATTTCATGGAAAGAGGGTGCTCGTACTCTCTCTTTCACTGTGACGACTAAGCTGGAAGACAAAGAGATCGGATTCTCACCTGAAGAAGGGAATTTCCCGTACATACCAGATCATTTGATTGGTAAAGCCTGGCCACTGGCTTTTGGTACGGTTGAAAACATTCCGGGGGCATACCTTAAAGAATCAGCTACCTGCGAATCACTTAATCCCGTGTACCTTGAAGACCCTGAAGTTGTGTGGCAGGGGCTAAGTGAAATCTCGACAGATTTCTTTCTGCGTCAAATCGAATTTGATTGGGATGCATACGTAGAACTTTCTGAGGAAGAGCCGTGGCTAAGTCAGGAAGAAAGATACAAACGTGTTGTGAACGAAACTGAATTCACAAAATCTCAAATGGGGACGATGCACCATAGTGAGTTATTGTACCAGCGTGGCATTATCGCTCTTGCAGAAACTCAATGGGGCAACAATATCTACCTGTCAGATGGATCGAATTTCCCACAGAATACACCCATTTATCTTATCTTGGACAGAGCCCTTTTTCATGGAACAGTGAGCGGTGATACTTTTGTCTATACAAGTAAGGAACGACTCGACTATAATAGAGTAGAGCGATGGTCGAATTTTAATCGCTTGTATATGTCAACTGACACGACTGCGGTTTCTTATATTGATTTGATAAAGCAGAACTCACCTGACCTTGGACTGATGGTTGTCGATGCAGGGACAGAAGTGAGATTAGCCGGGAACGATCATGTCACGTATGTTGCAAACTTGCTCCCATCGACGATACTGCATGTCAAAGCATACCGCGATGATAAGTTAGTTTTGATCAATCCACGGCATTGGACTTCTTCTGAGGAATCTTTAGGTGGGTACAATATACAAATGCTTACGCTACTTGATCCGCCTGTGGAACTTGGGTATGACTCAAATGATATTTATATCACACTGACGTCATCTGTTGGCCCGAACACTATCACAATTATGGAATGGCTTATTGATACATACACTGATTTATCGTATGATGCCACTGAATTTGCGCTTGCAACAACTCAACTTGAGAATTACCCTTCACACTTTGCATTTCTTGATAGAAAAAACATAATGCAGGTCTTGGAGGAAATGGCTTTCCAGTCACGCTGTGCAATCTGGATTCAAGGCGGCACCTTTCATATCAAATATCTGTCAAAAGAAGTTGACTCAGTTATGACTATAACTGAATCTGATATTGAAGCCAACTCATTGGTACTTCAGACAACCTCGACAGAGGATATAGTTACAAAATTTGTTGCAGAATGGCGGAGAGATTATGCCGCTACTGAGAAAAATAAAGTCATCCTACGTCACAATGTTGCAAAGTATGGTTCCAAGGAACGTACCTTTGATTTCTACATATACAATATAAAGAGCCTAGTAGTTAAGTCTGCTACGTTTTGGACCATACGTTATGCTAATGTTTGGAAAGAACTATCACTAAAAACCTATTTGCATAAGTTGGCAGTAGAATGCTTCGACACTGTATTGCTCGATTTTGATTCAGACTTTGTTGGGGATACAGACATTAAGTCTCTCGTGACTGGTGTATCATACGATTCCAAAGCAAATGAAGTACATATTGATTTATGGGTGCCAGTTAAATTCGGAACAATGGAACAGTATGACTTCACATGGCCACATGATATTGATGTCGAACTCAAATTCCCAACTACCGAGGAGAAAAATGCTGGGTTAGCAGGTGGGGATGGTCCCGGAGCTGAGATTCAAGGATACCTTGATCTGCATGATAATTTTACCTATGGGAATCTTCCCAATGTTCTCAATGGTGGTATGACTATCAATTGGCCTGACGATGATGCAGCAAGGGAAGAGCAAAGACAGGAAGAGGAAGAAAGAAGAAAAGAAGAGGAAGAACAAAATCGTGAGGATTATGGGGAAAGGACGCCGTCAGATTTGGATGACACCAAACCCACACCCGCTTTCAGTAGACAGCCGGTGTATAATACAATTGACCCGCCGATGTATTATATTGATCCTGTTACAACAGAAGATGGTACTCCTGTACAGGCAGAAGAAGATGTTATAGTCTCGAAAACTTATCCCGGTCTTGTTATATCCGGTTCAGGTGATTCATATGTTGTGAGAATTTATCGTAATGGTTTGAGTGCTGAAGGTGAGGAAATACCGGATGTAACACAGTTACAAATCACAGCTGGTGAATCCATCCCGGTAGGCACGGGCGTCATGGTTACGTACAATACTTATCTCGATCCTGAAGGTGATGGTGAAACAGATGTCCTTGAAGAATGGACAATGCAGGTGGCAGTATGGCTCTAAAAACTGGGGACGTTGTCCCGCCAGGTGAATGCACCAAGGTTGACACCTTACCAACAACCTTCTTCAAAAATGATGGAGGGGTTTTCAAGGCTGACCGTGCGGCGGCTATTGGTGGCTGGACGATAAGAGACAAGATGCTGTTGGCCTCACGGAAGGCTAACTATGAAAGTCTCTTTTTGGAGAATGATCTACAACCCTGTGATATTGAGAATACTATCAAGCAGGGAAGTCCAGTCCGTTTGAAGTTTGGACCTGAGCAAGTTCAACCGCTCTCTGTACCATTGGCCATACGTGCGGTTGAATCCGAAATGTGGCAGTTCGGATTACAAGGGCACGATGTCCGTGTCTATGAGGGTAATTTGGAATTCAATGCACTTGGTACGCATAACATTCCAGTAGAGACAAA
>JAEOSL010000198.1 GCA_016840385.1 Candidatus Thorarchaeota archaeon
ACCACTCGATCAGGTTTCCAGTTTCCCCCTCAGTATATGTGACATCAACAGGTTCGCTGATTGTTGGTAGAAACTGCTGTCCAGTTACAGGAGAAGCAATGAGAAGTATGAAAATACACACGAAAACGCAAGGCACTACTCGACTCAATTTGATATTCCACTCCACGCCATATACTCAGATTGGATGGACTTAAATTTTATCAAAACTGATAAGTTCACGCTGAGTCTTTCAGATTGTATCCATATAGAGAAGACAACCATTGTGGCACCAGTTCGTACTAAATCTGAAACAACAACAGATTGAGCCAATTTTATTAAGAATCGTGTCCAAAGTTATATGTCTGGTGGAGATATAATTGAAGCAATACATTGGAGTTTTCACAGAGAGTTTGTCGCTCTTCTCTACCTCCGCGTTAAGGAAATGGGTCGCTATCGTGATTGTCACATGTGTGATTTTTGCGCTTGGGATGGGAAACGGAGGAGGTTCACTGGAGAACCTCTTTGGAATTGCAAGGTACATTGGCTATTTGTTCGCTACAGGTATCCCGTTCATTGCCGGTGCATCATTTCTATTTTGTTCAAAAGAGACTCAGAATAACATTGTTGAATCAATACGAAAAAGCAGGAATATTCGATTCGCACGTCTTTTCATTCCTTACATTGTCATGACAATGCTAATGATGGCTCTCGCTGTTATGATCGGTTTTGTGTTCATAATACCATCCCTCACTCCTCTACAGATAATGAGTTACCTCTCGTCCTTACTAGTGCCTACACTTGTTGTTTCTCTTCTGGTTTGTCCAATTGCTGCATTCTTGGCCTTGATAATCGATGATTGGAAGACCAGTGCAATTCTGGGAGTGTTGCTATTCTTTGCAATTACTCTTGCTACAGGTTCTCCTGGGTTCCCTGTGAACTATCCAGAGATTGCTTTTCTCGGTCCTGCGCACATCCTCACTGCCATGCTGTTCATTTTGATTGGTGGTTTTTCCGAGTATCTATATGCTGTCGATTATTATGTGGGAGTAGACTTTGTACCAATTCAACTCGTATTGCCATTCGTTCTATTCATAGTTATTGCAATAGTTACCTACGTGTTAGCACGGAAGATGTTTCATTCTAATCTAAGTCGGTGGACAATTGAAAGAGAATTATGGTTGTCAACAAAGGGGGGGAAGATGGAACGGTGGTTAGATACCGAAGATAGTGTGCCCGATAGGGTTCAAGCTCCTTCGAAGATAGATCTGACAGATTCTCAAGCTGCATTGAAACAAAGGAGGAGAAGAGTAACAGCCATTCTTGTCACCGCAATTCTACTGATTCCAATGGGCGGAATGAGTTATGTTACTGTGCAACAGAATGAGTGGACAACAGTGGTATACGAAACGAGTGGTGTCACTATGGAGTTGGGAATCGATTGGCTCTATGGTGAGTTTACAGGGATGGATCACCCTGACAGCATCCATCTCTCAGTGGGCTGTGTGGGTGGGATTGTTGGGGGCAATGGTGGATCCGCAAGTTTCAATTTCGAGCATAGAAGAATGACCCTTGTTGATTATCTTCAGTTGAACGAAACAGAACATGAAGATCTGTTTGGGAGTGGTATATCAGGGAACAATGGATATCGGGAAACCTTTACCAGTGGTTGGAGTGGACCCATTCACGAGCAAACCTATGTTTGGGCTCTACGGTTCCTAGAGGTGGGAGGACAGACTGAAGGAAGTATTAGTATTTCATTTCAGGTCATAATTCGAGCTACTTAACTCGATTCTGCAAACTCGCTCAATATCACTTGAAAAGTGATTAATACAGGTTATAATATACTGTTCCAGTTTCAAAAGGTGAAGCTTAATTCAAAGGTTATTTTATTAGCAAATATAATCACTAATTGGTTAATGGAAGTTGTTGGATAGTTTCCGAAGATGGGCTCCAAGTCGCGAATTCGATTAGCAAGAAGGGAAATGACCCAGAAACGATTGAGAATCAGTGCTGTTCTCATTTTCCTTATCGTCTATATTCTATGGATGTCGACTGCTGCAATGTTTCTGTATGTTGACCGAGTAAATGGCGTTTGGTGGAGAAGCGCGCCTCCAGGGTCCTTGTTCCCAATCCCGTATGGATCCGGCCACGAAATGATGCTAGTGATAGCGAATCCTGTTGACACCTTCATCTTTTGTGCGCTCTTCCAGTCGGGCCTATGGCTGGTATTCATCATTCTGTCAATGCTCTATATTCTGTCCCCGTACACTATCTCAATGGAAGATATAGCAAGAAATTAGTTCCAGTTCCATACATCTATTTCTGATAGATAGTTGATGCGACTCTTAGATGGAGTGCAAATGTGACACTCGATAATGGCATACCACTAAGAGCTGTTGATTATAAGGACTTTTCAGGATCGACAGGTATAAAGAATATATTCACACTGAACCTAATATTCTGAAAGAAAGAAAACACACTATTTTACTTCTTGAGAGAAACATATTTGATAGGCAGCACCAACCAGTAGACACCAATCAATGTATTTCTTTTCTTTTGATATTTGAGAATTACTGCTAGGTAATTCTCACATAATCTCCATACTTCACTCTAACACCAGTAGGAAGATGAGATAGGTCTACAGATTGAAGGGGATTATCTGTAAGTTCAATTTCTTTGAGATTTACACAGAAACTCAATGGAGCAAGGTCAATATTATGAAGAGCGTTTGCTTTCAGATTGGTCCACCCAAGAGCAACACAGGTTCTAAGAGGAGAAAGATCAATATCCTGCAGATCGATTTTCTGAAGAATCAAGTGGGTTGAGATCAATATCACGTATTAGGTTACTACCCAGATTGATCTCTCGCAGATGATTGCAGGAACTAAGGGGTGTAAGGTCGATTCGAACTATATCTTTCTTATTGAGTTCTATTTTTTCAATATATTTTGAAGACTCAACCTCTATCTCTTCATCATCAATATTTGTATAGATTAGCTTGACTTTCATACCCCATTCTCCATGATTTCTAGTTTAGCCCCAATCAAGAATTTCTTTCGCACAAATTATACGGGACAAACTCTGGGACTAACTTGCAACTCTTCTTCTTAGATGTCGGACTGCTAGAAATAAGACTCCTGAAATCAGGGTCGACCATGGTATAACCATCCAGTAGAGTATTTGCAGTGGGATTGGATGCATGTTGGTAACTATTATTCCTCCCAATATGAATAGAATAATTTCAGATATGAGGATTGTTTCTAGAACTTTGTAGATTGTGTCAAGTTTTGAGGATTCTTCTTGTAGCATACTTGAGTTACCTTTACTCGATTCCTCTTCACTCATTCACCACTTCACTACTCCCAAT
>JAEOSL010000117.1 GCA_016840385.1 Candidatus Thorarchaeota archaeon
GAGGCTTTTTACAGTGAGTATTATCACCGACAGTCCTTTTTACCAAGTGTATAATCCCTATCAGTGCAGGCCCACAAAGCCCCTAGGGCCTATTAGTACATTTCTGATGTATTCCCATAGCTGAAGTCGAGAGAGTCCTTGGTGAAATCATTGTTAAAACCATTACTGATTTGTTTAACTCCAACGATTCCACAGATGGCTCGATTGCCCACGAATATTTTAGAAAGGTGCCATCCCGGAGCTGACTATCAGGTTAATTGGTCAACCGAAATTGACTAAAAACAGGCCCAGAATTGATGAGCTAAACACGATTGTTGGCTAGTTTCTCCCAAAGGGGTATAATTCACTCGATTAATCGATCAATCCGATTCAGTCTATCAGGAAAACTGATTCAGCATGATTGACTTAGACGATTACAGACCTAGAAACAGATTCAGTCAACTGGTGCTCTAGTGCTCAACCACTGGGGTTTCAGAGATGGCATGAAGTCCACAGAGAGTTCACTGAATCATCCGTGAGTCCCTCATAGATTTCAGGATTGTTTATTCTCTTTGGTGTTCTAGCAAAAATATAGTCCTTATAGTCCGAAATTTTCAACACCTTCAGTGTGTTTAATACTCCCAAAGCCATCTGTCAGTCTAATCAGAAGGATCTTTCACAGCTTCTTCTGGTGCTACAGCCTCAGCCACGGATTCTGCAATCGAAATCCCGGGAGCTAGGACTGCTCCTGTTAGCTCCATTGCCTTCTGAGCTTGGAATGTGAGGTATGCACCACCAGCTACAAGAACAACCACAATGATTGCTCCAGCAACAGCAGCTATTGCCAATCCTTCACCTTCAAAGGTTTCAGGGAATATTTGTGCTCCAAATACTCTACCTGTTGACACATCATCACGAAGCTCTAGTTCAATGTCACGAAGCTTTCCAAGAATCGGAGTCGTTCCCCCAGCCTCCATGCTCGGAATGATGTCAAAATCGTATGTAGTTGCCTCTGCTACCAGTGGTTCGATGAAACCCGGCACGGCCTGAATGTTCAACTTTTCAGTATCTATAGATCCTTTCATTTTGATTCCTCATTTTCCTTGTCAGCAAGGTCTTGATACTTGGCTTTCTCAATGTCAAGTAGCTCTTTCCACGAGAGATTACATGATTTCATGTGCTCTGTGGCAGAAACATCAGGGTCCTTCTCCGGGAAGCATGTTCTGAGATAGACATTGTAAGCAGACAGCCTCCTTTTCTTGCCTCGGTTTCTCCACAGAGTCCTGAGCTCCTTGATTGTCGTGTCCCAGAAGTCAGTAGCTGGTTTCTCTGGGACCCCAATCTCCTTCAGTTCCTCGGGAGTTGTGAGCTCAACATCCTTGATGGCCTCAGAGCTGAAGCCCTGTACTGTCAAGTCAGACTCTTTCGATTTCTTGTTTAGAGTGTCGTCATCGGGCATTTTCAGTCGATATTATCAGTGGTACAACGGCAGATAAATCCTTCTACTCATTGTCTAAACAATTCGGTATTTGTTTAAACAATACTCAGCACAAGAACAGCGATTGACTGAAACATCACTTAGCCGTAATGAAATACCAATAGACATTGATGTCACACCACCACGAGTGTCCTATCTCTCTTTCCGGCTGTTCTTTGCCCGTTCTATCCGACGTTTATTTATTTCCTCAAACCTCTCTATCCCGCTAAGGTGCTCCGTTTCAATTATGTCCAGACAGGTCTTACATTTCTCTTCGTGCCCCTTCATGGAACTCCATGAACTATCGGCCTTACGGTGCTTATTACAGCTGAGTCTTGTGTCGAAAAGTGAATCAGATGACCACCGTATCACATAATGTGCAACACCTGTTTCGGGGTAGACTAACCATATTCCTTCTTCTACCATTCTCTTTCCTCCATATGACAACAATGTATAAACTCTTAATGAACTTATACCGGTGGATGGCAGAAATAATGGTTAGCTATAGGAGAAACATCTGGAGCTTTCCAACTCCAGAAATCTGGACCTACTAAACTAGAGAGAGTCTATAGATAGAGCACAGACAACAACCATAGTGAGTCCCTAAGTCGGACCTTCTGGCCACAGAACACACAGTCATGTTCATCTCCCTTATTACAGTTGTCAGGGAGTACACTGCCCTCCTTGCATTGTGGACAAACGAATACTTTAGCCATTGCCTTTACCTACTTAGGGTAGACCGTGCAATGATGTCTTCTTTCCTTCTTCCAGCACAGAATCATAAACTCTGTTGCATCAGGGGTAGCATTTAGACTATTGACTGCTGCTCCAATCATTCTCAATAATTCTTTTTTACTGAGATGAAGTTCGGTACATTCAGCACCGCTAGAAACATGGGTTTCTATATGCTTCTGTGTAGAGAAAGAGAACTTCTTTCCTAGTTTTCTTCTTGTCATGTTTTTGTTCCTCCAAAAAAGAGGTAGGGGGGATTGTTTTCCCCCTAATATCGTAGGCTGTCCAGAATCTCCTTGACATGTTCTGGCTCAATCCTCTCCACTGGAGTAGCCTCAGGATTGTACTGGTCTGAGAGATTGAAGCAGTATCTAGCTGCCCAGTCCTCGACCACTACTCTGACATCAGGAGGCAGGTCTACCAGAATCTTGTGTTCTGTCAATGCCTGAATCACTGAGTACATTGAGTACCCGAGTTGTCCTCCAAGACGTTTTCCAGCAGACTCAGTGATTGATAAGGACCCATCATCAAGGGTCGTCTGAACAAACTTGGTCATGTGATTTCACTACCATCCAATCCTCATAAACCTGCTCGATTTTGTTTATACCTATTACCACCTTTTGGTTTTCCCCCACAAGACCAATCAGAGCTGAGCTCGATGGACACAGACTAGAGAGAGCACAGGGACAGAGTACAGAAACCAATCATAGAGCAATGAGATCAACCACAGAAGTCCCCCAATCTCAAGCTGCTGAAGACTATCGAATCGTTTTACCCTCGTTGGGTTGGTGAATCGGAGTACCCCATTCTTGCCCAGACGGATGCGAGCTTGGAACTGAACCACATCCCCGGGAAACAACCTACCGAGAGCTCTGAACCTCTTGCCATAGAAAAAGGACTGTCTACTTCTTAGAATCTCTGCATCAGGACCCCTGATAGAATCAAACACAACCTTGAGCTCTGGAGCTTGAACATAGCTGTTCCATCCCTCTCTGATTTGAACAAAAATTCCAGTGTATTCTCCCCTTTCACCTTTGAGGTCTAGTGCTTCAACCACAGATTCAGAAGTCACCGTAATTCAGTATCCTCTATTCTTCAAAGACTGATTAAGTTAACGATAGTCATTAACCGCCAAATACAACCCTCGACCAAAGCGAGAGAAGGTCAGGTCCAATGCCCTTTCTCCCTGAAGAGCTGTTGGTGATTTGGACATCGGACCTGTTTGCATGGCCCCAGCCCAGCAAGCTGGTCGGATTTGAGTACTTCGGGAGCTGAAAATCGAACTTCCAGCCCTCAAACCTCCACAGCTCAAGAAAAGTGCAGCTATTGACAGTAGCTTCATTGACAATAGTAGTATCCCTATCAACAATCTCATTGACCACTACCCCTAATCCTACATTGTAATATACATTGGATTTAGGAGGATGGATTAGTGCCATTACTCTTTTCTTAATCTCTCTAACAATCTTTCTCAGAGTCCTATTCTGACCCCTAGTGGGTTTGTTGCTAATCATCCTCGACATTCTGAACAGTCTGTAATTGTATTTCTCTGGATGCAGGCAATATTGTTTCTTGTGCCCTCCAGCCATCAGGTGAACTCTGATGTAGTTTGGGGCCAGTTTGATTATTCCCTTCTTGGCTAAGAACTCAAGAGTTCTCCATCGAGATAGATTCCTAACATCTGCTATCCAGCTACAGGAACCAAAATTATTCATCTCAAGTGAAACAACAACATTCATCCTACCATCTGGAAGCTCAGTATATCCCAGACCATCAAGGTCCCCCTGTCCCTTGGAATGTCTGTAATTGAATATCCATTTCACCGAGGTATCTTCAAACTCTGCTTCCATTACCTCTTTGATGAGATCCATTAGCCACTTCTCCATAGTGTAATTGGATAGACCATACCCCCACAGCACCTTGTCGAGTCCGTGCTCACGAATATCAATTTCCGTAGGATCTGTGATTATGGCATCAACTGGATTGAAAACTGATACTGATTCAGTAGATGGCTCTATCATAGGGCCCAACAGGATTGAATCAGCAGAAGATGCATTTAACTTGTTGCATAATCAAAAAGAGAATCCCTTGGCTGTGGTTCAAAATAGATTGTTGGGTCTATGACAGAATCCCACAGCCAAGCTTAGGAGGGCAATCGAACTCTGGAACAAGCAGACTTAGATTTCCGACCCATTTTATGCTAAGAAGGGATTCCTCTTAAACATTCTTGTTTAAACTTCAAAATGGAGAGCCTGACTCCAAAAAAGAAACTACAGGAAGAATCAAGTACCATGTTGGATGCCATCGGAATCAGGCTCAAGGGAGGTTGAGATTCAGAGAACCCTCCAGAAATAAAGAATATTGATTAACCTGCCTCTACAACTGAATTTGATTCTCTGAAGCTCAGGCTGTAGTAGCTGCAATCAGTCATAAGGATTTGCTCTGACGGAGCCAATATGACCGATGAGCTGACAGATGATCTCACAGATACCAATAGAGAATATGTAAAAGAGTTCTTTTCTGCCAGTACATTGCAATGGATTGCTGACGAGATGGATGTTTCCTTTCAGCTGGTACAGGCAATATTGGAACGACTGGGGTTCCTCAAAGGGGGATAGGGGTTCTTTTACTTCTCAGAAGTTATCATCTCTTTGAAACCTCATCTGCTCAGTGGTTTAATTAAAAACGTTGTAGATGCACGTAGGGTATTTGGTAAGGATTCATAAAACTGCATCTATAGGCTGTTTCCCTGTTTTCTATAGGGGGTACATTTCAGTCAGTGAAATGCCCTCTAAAGACCTCTGGCTCAGACAGAACGTATTTCCAGCACTATTGGGTCAGGGTAGTGCTTCCCTAACAGCTATCTCAGAACAACATACCATCTTTTCACTGGTTTTTATACTGATTGATATGCTATTTGGGTACTCCCCGACTATACAGCCTGATATATGGAATCGTATAAATGGCATGTGTTTACCCCGCAGCTAGGGGTAATGTATAGAAGGAATACCCTAACAAAGACTTTCCGGGTCAACAAGGGCTAACTCTTGATAGTGATTGTCTTCCTTCTTGATGAGCCCAAGCCATTGCCGATGTTGGCTTCTATGAGTTCAGGAGAACATAGTCGGGAAGTCTACATCTTCTAGGTATGCCTTAGCCTCATCATATAGACCAATGAGTTTCTCGATTTCCATTCTGACTTCATCAGGAATCTCTCGGTCTTCCTCGTCAATGAGCTTCTCTAGCCAGTCCTTAGCAGATTCAATTGCTACCATGCAATTCGAGAGCCTTCTCCATCGAGCAAGCCCTCTCCTAGTGAACTTGAACTGGTACACCGTGATTTCGGTCTGTAGGAGTTCTTCATCGTATTTTTCAATTTCATCAACCAAAGATTCCCAGCTATCAAGAGCATTGAAACCCTCCTCAAGAGCCTTAGCTGCTTCACTGACTCTCTCGTACCTCTCGGTTTCGGAGAAGTATTCCTTCATGTTATCTCTCCATTCTTCCATTTCTTTCCTGAGCCCCTCTATATCGCTGATAGAGTCCTCAAAGCAGGAACGAATGGTCATTTTCGTTGGTTTTGGTTTCTCTCTTGCCATGTTTCATTCCTCACTAACTGGAATCCTGTAACCCAAGTAGTCCCTTAATCAGACTTTCAGGCCACAGAATCGGCATCTGTGAGCTCGACTGTCATTCTTGGTCCTTGAACACCAGCACACGATAGAAAGATATCAGTGTTTCTTTGAGGAAAGGTCCATGAAAGATGTACTCTTTGTGTTGTTGGACTCTATACTCTCTCTAGTCTAAGGTCCGGATTGTAGAAACAGACATAGAGGCTGAGGAGCTCGGGTTCTCCGAGCTATTGATTCATATTATTCTATTCTAAGGAAAACTTGGTAGTCATGTCTAAATCCAAACTTACCGGAGCAACAGCAATAATCGGTGTTGTATTAATAGGTCTAGTTCTCACTCTACAACAAGGAACTGCTCCTATTGATGTTGTGATTACTGTCACTGTTGACTACGATGGAGATAGTATTGGCTCACTTGCTCTGACATACTATTGGAAATCAAAACAATTGGACCTTGATACAGAATATCAAGAGATTGATTGGCAAAGTGATACAGTGTCTGCAACAAGTTCACCAACGAACCAAATTGAACGAACAATCGCAGAATACTTGCAGGAAGGATCCACTCAGACATCCTCACCTTGCTGGATACGTCTTTATGAGAATGGTTCTTGGGAACTTGGTCTTCGAATATCTATAGGTGAAATACCAATCACTCTTACCTTCACGGGTACGGGACCATTAGTAGACAATGTTGTCATATCTGGTGATGTCAGCTTAATACCTCCGGACCTAAAATCTGAGCTACACAATATGGGAATCTCTGGATTAGATATCAAAGTTGGATGGAAGCTTGTGATATCTCAGGATTTCTTAGTGAAGTGGGCTGCAAATATATTCGAGGTTTTCCGATGGATTGGGGATGGAATAAGCGATGTTGGAGAAAAAGTTCTTGGAAGCATTGATTTCTTATTTGCTAGTATCATGGTGTAGTACTATGGTCAAAATACATGGAACCGAGAATGTTCTTGCTTTGTCAATTAGATGAACTCATTGGAAATCAATGACTCCAATCCAGTAGCTCCACCAGCCTGTTGATCTTCTTCTTTCTCTTCTTATTCATTCAGATTCTCCTGAGGAAGAATATCCCAACGGTCTTCCCACTTTTGAACAACACCCCAATTCAAGGCGGGCAAGCTTCCACCTTTGAGCTTGGACTTATGGTCTAGCCAAGCCGGTCTTACCTCATCAGAGGTTGCGATGAAGTAACGAGGCCCATCCTTGAGAACTACGAATATCCAGAACTGATCGTCACGTGCTGGTGGTTCCTTTAGTATGACAAAGTGGCTAGGAGTTGAACGGCTCTTCACCTCAACTGAGAATGAAGAACCATCAGGAACACGTGCAAGCAAATCCGTCACTGGGGCATTTCCCAACGTGAATGTTATGAGATATCCTCGTTTGGTCAGTTCAGCAGCCACATAGAACTGTCCAGTCCACTGTGTATGATAATTGGTCATCTTCCTTTAACATTCCTCCTCGTCAGGTAATACTACCCAATAACCACATTTAGGACTTTGCTATTTATGGGGATTTACCTTCTTTGAGCTTCCCTTCTGTTCTCTGCTTCCCTTCTATCTCTATGGCCTCTCTAGTCTATCAGATAGGAGCTCTAGAGCTGGGGAATGGAGGATTCTGTGGGGATAACGTACCTATGGAGATGTAGTCAATTGGTCAAGCTCATCAATCTGTTTATACAATCTTTGGGGATGGATGATAGGTCAGCCCAGAATCTTCCTGAGTCGTTCCTTTTCTTCTTCGGGGTATAATGGTTCCAATGGTCCGGGGTTGATTCCATAGAGCCTGCCAAAGAACTCTTGGATGTTCCTAGATGTCAAGTGTGTATATTGATTAATCATATTAGATTTCTCCGACCATCCCATGAACTGTCTAATGATTGATTCAGGTGTCCCAAGTTCTAACAAGTGGGTTGCCTTCATGTGTCTAAAGATATGGGTGGTTCTCCTTCTTTTTCTGACACCTGCTCTCTTGTAGAGGTCAATGAGTATCAGTCTGAGTTTCTTGTAGGGAACAGGAAAGACGCTACCTGATTCCATGATACCCAGATGATAGAGGAAGTTGGTCAGGTTGGCTCTGAGTAGAGGAACAGTCCTAAGTCCAGTTTTACCTTCCACTGTGGCTATAATGAAGTCATGTTCAGGTTGAATATCATCCACTTCAAGATTGAGAAGTTCACCTGCTCTACAACCAGACTCCAGTAGAAACTCTATGATTGCTTTCTCTTGTGAGTCTTTACAGGCTCTGAGCATAGCAGATACTTCTACTGGTGATAGAAGGTCAGACGGTTTCAGTTTAGACTTGGGTTCCTTAATCTTGATGTCTTTGAGAAGGTACTTTCTTCCTACCTTACCTAGGACAATAGAGAGCATTTTGTGATAGAAGGATTTGGTTGAACTGTTGTCATACTTGGAGAAGAAGTCCAGTATCCATTCTTCACTGATGTCCCCCGGTGGTGGTAGTTTCTTCAGAAAGCACTTGATGACATGACACCAAGACTTAGAGTGATTGATTAGATAGAAGTTCAGTATTTCTCTGTATTCAGGATGCAATTACTTACTCCTGCACACAGGGACTTATACTCTCAGTAAAAATCAGTAGGAGGCTTTTTACAGTGAGTATTATCGTCTAAGCATTCTTTTTTGATGTGCTTGAGTTTATTCGACGTTACTTATTTCGGTCTACAACAATATCTCCATTTTTAATTACCATTCTAATCGTATCTCTATTCTGAAGAAGTTTGATTTCCTCCAAAGGATTCCCGTTAATTACTAGAATGTCAGCAAGTTTACCTGTTTCAATTGTTCCAATCTGGTCTTCTAGTCCCAACGCTTCTGCGCATATCTTGGTTGCAGCCATAAGAGATTCCATGGGGCTAAGTCCACATCGAGTCAAATATTCTAATTCAACTGCATTATTACCCATTAGATATCCTCCGAATAATGGTGCCCCGGCTATGTCACTACCAGCAGCAATCTTAACTCCTGAAGCATGTGCAATCCTAACAGCATTATAGGTGTCTTCATTCATTTGTTCTAAATTACCAGGTGCGTATGCAACTTTCCACTTAGGATTTGTTTCTGTAGCCCGATCTTTTTCTTTGAGGATAGTTGCTGCAAGTGTAGGTACCAGAATTACATTGTTCTTTACCATTAGCTTACATACTTCTTCATCTAACTCACGTCCGTGTTCAATCGTGTCTACACCAGCCTCCACCGCAATACTAATTCCTTCTTTTCCTAGTGCATGAGATGCAATACGTACTCCCGTCCTATGGGCTTCTTCAACCATTACTTCGATTTCACCAATGGAGTAGTCTGCAGATGCGTATGGAAAGTGTTTACTCTCTCCCCACACACCTGTACAGATTTTGATGAAATCTGCACCACCTCTGAGTTGTTCACGGACTGCGAGACGACAATCATCAATCCCATCAGCCAATCTAGTTACTCCTACTTCTTTAATCCATTTTATCGGAACTGAATGGCCCTCATGACCTCCAGTACGTGTGATCATTTGGCGGGATGCCATTATTCTCGGTCCTACTGCTGTTCCTTCTTCAATGGCCTGTTTAAGAGCAATAGTAATTGTTGAACCGCAGCATCTTACGGTGGTATATCCTGCGTGAAGCAATGCTTTTGCATCTGCTGCAATTCTCAGTGCCCTTAGAGCTAGATTTGTTTCAAGAAGCCACTCCATCATATCTCGTGTTCGTGTTCCAGTTAGATGTAGATGTGCATCAATTAATCCAGGTATAACAGTACAGCCATCCGCTGGAATGATGTTGGCATCTGATGGAATCTCAACATTTCCTTCTTCACCAATATTTACGATTTTTGAACCCTTGATCACAACTACTGCATTTTCTAGAGGAGTCTTACCTGTTCCATCAATTAAGACGCCACCCTTCAATACTTTGTATTCATCAGTCAAATTTGATTGCTCCTGAGTTCATTTAGAATGGTTAAGAGTTATTTATCTCATAGGGTGATTGTAGTTTCAAAAGAAAGCATTTGATTACATTGAACTAAGACTATGTGTGATTGATTGTATTGCGTTGAATATTTTTTGGCGTTCTTCATGTAGGAGGTTTTTTACAGTGAGTACTATCCAATATGCGTAAGAAAACCAACTTAACGAGGCCCAGCTGTGACAGTTACCGAGAAGTATGTAGAAATGCCACTGATAAAGGAGAATTCAGTGGACTACAGGTCTTATCAGGTAAATCTAGCAGATACTGCAGCGCGTCAAAGTACAATGATTGTCTTAAGCACAGGGCTTGGAAAAACTGTGATAGCAGCTCTAGTTGCTGCAAAACGATTGTCAGAAGTACCAGATTCCAAAGTATTGTTCTTAGCCCCATCACGTCCCTTGGTTGATCAGCAGGCACGATACTTGCAGCGTGTTCTGGATTTAGAAGAGGGTCTCGTTGTATGTCTTACGGGACACGACTCACCAGAGAGTAGAAAGACTACGTGGCATGATGCTCAAGTCATTGTTATGACCCCACAGGCACTCCAGAATGATCTGATACAAAGTAGTTATGATTTATCGGAGGTTTCATTGATTGTTTTCGATGAAGCCCACAGAGGTGTTGGAAATTATGCTTACACTTTCGTAGCAGAACTCTATGAACGTCAAGGGAAAGATGTACGCTCTCTGGGAATTACAGCATCACCAGGTCATCAGGCTGAGCACATCAAATTGGTCTGCGAAAATCTTAGACTCTCTCACATAGAGGTTAGAAGTGAAACAAGTAAAGATGTGAAAGAGTATATTGTATCAGTTGATTCGGAGATACATTATATCAGATTACCATCAGAGATTGAAGTCCTGAGAGATATCTTGTATTCCATCATGAGTGATTATAGAGAACCGGTCGTTGAACACGGGTTCAGACTTCCTGATGCTAGAAGGCTCACTCGCAATGAGATTCTTCGCACCCAGAGT
>JAEOSL010000199.1 GCA_016840385.1 Candidatus Thorarchaeota archaeon
AGGTTTGGTTTCCACTGCGACTCTTATGAGTTCGACTGCTTTGTCAAGTGCAGGACCCAAGTTCCTAGTTCCATTTGCACCTGCAGCATTCGCATGGCCCCCACCTTTTCCACCTATTATCGCCCCTAGAGGTTCCATCACATCAGTTCCCAGATTGATATTTGTTGTATCAGAGAACTCGCGAGAACTTCTGGAACTAAGACGAACTTTATCTTTTCCAGGTTTTCCACCAATAATAGCAACGTCTGCACCCATTTCAAGAAGCCCTCGACATGCGCTTGCTTCAAAGGCGTTGATTGTTGATGTAGCAATAACCCAATCACCAAAGAGATGCACTCTAGCCTTGCTAGCTGCCTTCAAACGAGCTATCCTCTCTGAACGATCTGGGCGGATCTGTAATGATTTGATACATTTCCTGTAGTCTGCTCCGGAATCGAGTAATTTGATACCGGTCTGGAAGGTCTGCAAGTCGGTGTAGAAGAATCGACGTGTATCAAAAAGTATCCCAGTTAACAGAAGATTTGCAATTTCAGGATCAATCTCGGTGTTCAGTTCTTCGAAAATATCAACTAGAATTTCACAGGTTGAAAACCGATCACTCCGTACAAATCTGTGGTCTGCAATTGTCCCGACTTCGGGATTAGGTTCGTGGTGATCTATCACAATGGTCTTACTTGGGTCCGTAGGAATATCTTGAAAGTCAGTCCCCAATTGTAACCTGCTATTTGTATCTAACAAGATGACCAAATCGAATCCGGGTCCCGGTTTTTCTAGGATCTCGTCATTCAATTCAAGAACATCGAGAACTTGTTTTGAGAGCCTGCTTTGATCATCTGCCATTAGTGTGAAAGTACCCTTGGGATTGATACTTTTGTAGAGTCTCGAAAAAGCAATCATGGAGCACACAGCATCAGGATCTGCATTCTGATGACCCATTATTAGAGGTTTCATTGAATTCGAGAGAATCTTCCTCAGATTCATTTTTCCTTCATCTCCATCAGCTTCTTCTCAAGCCACTCCACTCCACAATCCACTGTTTCCTGAAGTAGGTCATCAAGATCATGGCCTGTATCAAAGGCTTGGCTGATATCGATGTCTAGGTTCACATCAAGTTGACCATCTAATAAGTTGAGAGAACAGGTGACAAAGAGAACGTCTATGCTCTTTTCAGGCACTTTGTTTTTGATGAACTCCGTAACTTGGACTTCACATTCTTCTGCCAATTGTTCAATAATATCTTCAGAGATATCAGGAAGCCCGATATCGATAATTACGCTCATTTCGCTCACTGAAGACGTAAGTTTTGTTTGGATAGATCCATCTGAATCTTGTTCTGAAGCTCTGTTAGTTTCTCAGTCAAACTTTCGACTTGTTTCTTTGTAGAGGCCAATCGCATTTCCAGAGTCTTCTGTCTATCATCAAGGTCAGTAGATAATGCGGGTTTATCTACTTTGAACATAACTTGTCCAACAGCCTTGTAGGTGACAGTGTCATCAGGTTGCTTCTTTAGTTCCTCAAGAGTACCTGTGACTTCGGTCAATTCAGTTTGAAGTGCCTGTGACATTGTAGTGAGAGTTTCGTGATTTCGTCGCATTGTATCGAACTTCTGAAGTTCAGCTTCTAATGCGGGTGGTATATTCTGAGCCATTCTATAGCATCTCCCAAAATCATTGATTATGCTGTTTCAGATTGCGCCATCGGATTTGTGACTTAAGGCTTTGCATCAGCCCTCGTTTATGGAATCAATTGTTCTCATACATGCTGAGATCCAAGCCACATAGGAGTTGAGTGCTGCCCGCATTGCAGTGAGATCGTTAGCAACAATTTCAACAATAAGTGAGGAGCCTTTTACAGAAACATTTGTGGTTGCCCTTTCTGAGGGGATAGACTCGGTTTCAGGCAATAATGCAGAATAGAGAATATTTGCCATTCGCTTAGATTCTAAAGGGATTTCAAGTATAGAGTTGCCCTTGACATCACTCGGAGTCATCTACATTAAGCCTCCTTACAGAGTTCACTCGAATTCTTGGACCAATTTCACTCAAGTCTTTCGTATTGTAGTGAGTCCAAAGGATTTTCTCAGAAGGAGCATCTTCAAACCAAATTAGTGCTCTATTTTTCTCAGTACGACTCTCTGAGGGATCAGAGTATTCTTCGACATTCAGACTTAGTAATTCAGCAAAACCCCTTGCAAAATCCCACACGCGATCGTTACTTCCGACCTTAACTCCTACACCAAGGATAGTACCTACCCTTCCTTTATTCGAAGGGTCTATCTCACGACGAAGGAGAGCACTCTCAAGTCTTAGTTTGAAAAGCTCATCACCCTGCGGTGAGATTATAGTCATCTCCCCAGGGTTACCTCTCCAAATAGAAATTACGAGGGCTGCTTGTGCACCAGATTGACGTATTCGTGAAGCAAGTTCAGTAAGACCCATTCCACCACGATTGAAACGTTCTGTCCCAGGTAGGACTGATGAGAGGTCACGCGCAAAAGAACGGACTCGATTTGAAGTCCTTCGCGAGGTTGTGATAAGTAGACTCGGCAAGTCAATTCGGCTCGAGATTATTCTTCATCAGAAGAGGTTTCATCATCCTCAGATGCTACAATTGTTTCAGCATCGATAACTACCTCTTCTTCCTCAGTTTCAATGTTAGGAAGGAATTCAAGAACATCTTCATCAGCAATTCCATCATCATCATCACGGAGAGCTAAGAAATCTCCAGAGATCCTCTGAGCAATCGCTCGATTTGCAGCCTTTCCTGCATCAGTAAATGGAACATAGGCACCACCTGCAAATAGCAGGTCGCATTTCTTACATTTCCAGAGGCCTACTGCCTTTCTTCTGAGTGCCCTTGTAGCACATGCTGGACAACGAGTTGGCTCTTTTCTTTTATTATCTATGTCAAGAACTCGGCGGCGAAGTTTTGCGCCGTACCTTACACCGAATCTGCCAGTGCTACCAACCTTTTTGGTTCGTCCCAATTTGATTATCTCCTTGTAATATTGTATGTTTCCTGATAGAAACAAGACAGGGCTCTGGAGCCTACCAGTCGCCCGTTTGTTTCTCTTATTAGGCTTACGTTCTGAAGCAAAGAAAGGGTACTCCCCGAAAGTGAGGAGCATCCTTCAACGTTTATTCAACGTCTTTTGCTGCTGCGTTGATTAGGTCCTTGATTGCTTTTGCATTATCAAGAGCCATTCCCATAGCTTGATCTACAAGA
This sequence comes from Candidatus Thorarchaeota archaeon, assembly GCA_016840385.1. Next base: position 3,226 of record JAEOSL010000199.1, read on the forward strand.
TCAAGTGACATTGGACCAAATCCACCACCCTTCTGAAGAGCAGTGAAATTATCCTTCTTGTCTACAGCCATTGTAAGTCTGCGGTCCTGAACAAATTCCTCTCT
>JAEOSL010000118.1 GCA_016840385.1 Candidatus Thorarchaeota archaeon
GTATAGTAGTGATTATCATATTCACTGCCATGAAGATAAGAGCCAGATTTCGAAATCTCTTCTCCATGATGAACTGTGCAAGTGAGTATGTGAAAATAACACCAGTGACCATGGTCGCTAAAGGCGCGAGAATTGAGAGTACTAACGCCATCTGAGCTGAACTAATTTCGATGAATGCAGTTCCTGAGATTACAAGTATCACTGTGATAATGACAACTGCAAGAAACATCAGCACTAGTAGATATTCACCAATGCTTAATGGTTTCTCATCACTCATTCTGCAATCCCAGCGGTATGTTAGTACCCTATTACCATAATAACAATTTTGCTACGGATTTGTGGAAAAAAAGAACGCTTCAAAACCTCCTAAGTAGGGATATATGCGGATTTACTCAACGAAATTTGTGAGTGAGAAATGACGGACCAACTCGAACTCATGGTGAAATATCTGATTCATCTACAGTTCTATTCAGAAGAAGAAGATGTCATTTTCAGTCGAGATAAAAAACAGAAACTTTCAATTCCAGGTGTCAGAGAAGTAGTCTTAGCATTTGAAAATGAATTTCAACAACACATTGATCTAATTCGAAAGAAACAGTATCGAGCATTCCTTGACGCAATTAACAAAAAGATACCATTCGATGTGGAAGCAGTTCTAGTGGAATTCAACAGAAATGTAAGTGAACTAAGAAGTCACAACCTCACCGATGAGCTCTCTGCGAATTTTCTAATCGGTCCAATCAGATCATATCTTCAGTCAAGAGAGTTTGATGCGTGCATTTACGAGATTAAACATGAAGCAGTCATTCGTTTAGATTCTGAAGACGCAAAGGCACTCATGTCAGCTAGAATCTCGGACTTCTTCTCCAGAAATGATTCTTCTGTTTCAATACTCCATACCCTTGCTTTGTTGAAATACATCACATTCATCTACGGTCCTAAAGAAACTCAACTGAGAGTAGTCCGAGCTTTCGACCAGTACTGTGAGGAGTTAGCCTCGAAGCTATCAAGCGAGTAAGAAGTGATTAAAATTACTCCTTACTTGATCCAGAGAATCTGAACGACGGTAGTTTCAAACCAGGTACTAGACCCATTGGTGGTGATGATTGAAACTTCGAGTACTTTCCAACCATTTCAATATCGTTGAAGAATCTTGGAATCGCGTCAGTGAACCTCAAGGTTCTAAGTGGATATTTAACTTCGCCATCTTCAACGAACCAAGTGCCATCACGAGTCAGAGCAGTGAGTACACCCTGCGTTGGATTTACTGGATTCATATAGTGGAAGTGGGTTACAAGTACTCCCTTCTTGGTTTCAGAAATCATGTCATCAATTGACGAGTTTCCTTCCTCAGCTACTACATGTCGAGCAATTGGTTCTGCAGGACCCCACCATTTTGCATGATTACCTGTACTCTCAACCCCATCCTTTGTCGCAGTCATGGTATCGTAGACGAGATTCTTCACAACACCCTTATCGATAAGGTTGACCTTCTGGTGCGGAACACCCTCATCATCAAACAATGAAGCAGCAACGAGTCTTTGGTCTAGCGCATTGTCTGACACTGATAGTTTGTCTGAGAACACTTGTTCACCCATCCTATCGCGCAGGAAACTCATAAACTCTTGATGACGTCTTGCTCCAAAACCAAGCATGGTTGTGTAGAAGACCAATCCTGCTGCTGCTGCAGGTTCTAAAATGACCTCGTACTCTCCAGGTGAAAGATCTTTCATTCCAAAACCATCAACTGCTTTTTGTGCAGCTACTCTTGCTACATCTTCTACGAGTAGGTCTCTCACATCGCGTCTTGCATCCGCACACCAACCTGCAGTTTCTTCGGAACCATCTCGAGCCATAATGGTAAGTTGAGTAGTCGCTCTTGTTCGCATCTCATACCCTTCTACTCCTAAGGAGTTGGTAACAACACGCTCGGTAGAGATATTCTGAACAATACCTGCAATAGCGGCTATTCTCTTATCGACCCCATGTGCCATATCAATTGCAGCAGATGCGTACTCAGCTCTCAATTCTGGTGATGTATCATACGTTTCCTTACAGACCAATCCATCCAGATCAAACGACGAAGGATAATTTCGCTTTGTAGGTAGAGATTTGAAATCGGTATTCTCAGGAGAGATTTTTGCGAGTGAAACAGCCTGCTTGACAGCATTCTTGATAGCATCATCTTCGAATACTTCAAACTCGACAGATCCACTCTTTTGTCCGAAGTAGAGAAGTACTCGCACTTTGGCATGCAGCTCAGACACATTTTGGTCAATGATGCTGTTTGCAAGTCGGGTTAGACCCATTCGAGTAAGAGTAAGTACAGCCTGTGCTTGTGACGCACCTTGAACTTCAGCTTCTTTGAGAACTAGATTTGCTTTTGCTAGGAGTATATCCTTGTTCTGCTTCACTTCATTTCCCTCCCATAATACCAACTCTAACATCATGAAATCTCGCAGTGCCACAACCGTGTCCGACGTACATTACCTGTGGAGGCTGTCCCTTACCACAATTGGGAGTACCCCAGACTCGCCAATCATCTTTCGAGGATGCATCCATACTACCCCAAAATTCTGGAGTTATACCAGTGTAGGTCGGGTTCTTGATTATCGGTCCGATTTCTCCATCTACGATTTCCCATGCGATTTCAGTTCCAAATTGGAAATTCACTCGTTTATCATCGATACTCCAGCTTTTGTTAGTTGACATTAGAATTCCATTCTTTGTATCTTCAATGATCTCATTGCGTTTCCAATCAGTGGGTTCTAAATTGATATTCACCATCCGAATGAGAGGGAGTTTCTGTGGAGCATCAGCTCGCATTCCTCCTGAACTTTCATCTAAACCAATGAGTGCTGCAGTTTCTCTTGAACTTTGATAGCCAACAAATAGACCATTCTTGATTAGTTCAACACGTTTTGCTTTGACGCCTTCATCATCATATCCGAAGGTTCCGAGACCTCCAGGATTTGTTGAGTCAGACACAAGAGTAACATGTTCACTCCCATATCCCAATGAGTTCAACTTGTCTACAGTCATGAAACTTGTTCCAGCATAAGCTGCTTCTGTTCCAAGTACTCTATCAAGCTCTGTTGGATGGCCGCAGCTCTCATGAATCTGAAGCATCAACTGATGACCATCAAGGAGGACAGTCGCTTTTTCGGTAGGACATTGTTTTGCATTGGTAAGTGCTATTGCTTCATCAGCAATACGCTCTACATTTTCAAGTAGTTTCTTGGATTCAAAAAATTCGTAGCCACTTGTTGAGAAATCACCTCGGAAGGATCCCGGATACGAACGTCTTTGTGGTGGAGAACCTGGCGACATTGCCATACATGAGAAACCTCCTCCACAAAATACAATCTTCTGGGTGATATAGGCTCCTTCAGTACTACTGAATATTTTATCTTCAGAATGACTCCGATAATCAGCTTTAGTGAATTTGATGATATCAGGATTATGTTGCCCTAGTCTTTTGTCGACATCCATCAGAAGGTCGACTTTCTCCTCGATTGGAACTTTGAAGGGATCCTTCTTGAATGGAGTAGTATAACTGTCAGTAACAGCTTTGACATCAACAAGTTCAACAGGTGTCTTCCTTGTTGAGCCCGAAGCTTTAGCTATCCGTACTGCAAGTTCTGCAACTCTACGAACCTCTTCTTTAGATAGGTCATACGAGCCTGCAAAACCTAATCCGCCATCAGCAAGGCATCTAATCCCAAATCCAATAGTTTCACGTAATTCAAGAACTGCAATGTTACCAAGTTTGACAGAAATATCTTCATCCTTGACAGTTACAATTCTAATATCAGCATATGAAGCACCTAGAGACCTGCAGGTATCTAGTGCAACCTCAGCAATGTCATTCAATGAGTCAACACCATTTGGACGCAACCAATGGTGAGATAATACTCTTTCTAAATTATGAAAGGAATGAGCAGAAGAGAAGTGCAGGGCAGTGGGGTAAGGAAGTTGAGTGATTGAGTTTGATGTTGTCGTTAAAAAAACTCAGCCTGTCTATGTCCTCTGCTCGAACAAACTTTGGCTGCACACAAATTAGAATGCTAGTAACACTCGCTAGATATTCAACTCATCAAGACGCTTGAAGAACTCACGAGTCAAGAAGGACCTATACGAGAAACCGCCCCATCCAGACTTGATCATTAATTCATCAACATCGCCAAGTAGGTCCTTACGGCCCATCACTTTGACATCGAATATCTCATAGGTATCAATGGGTTTCATTGTTCCCCCAATTGGTTCTGCGAGAAAGACGAGAGACCGCCAAGGTATCGTTTCATCAACACAGACAACATCAAGATACATATCCAGGACAAATCTCAATAGTCGAACTTCAAGACCAGTCTCTTCATGCATTTCTCGAAGAGCTGCGGCCTCAAGAGATTCACCCACTTTGGCACCGCCTGAAGGAGCTCGATAAATCCCTGTATCTGCGTATTGATGTTTCTGGATAACTACGTACTCATCCTTCTCTTGTCGAATGAAACAAGTGATATCATGCAAACGTCCCTTTGCCTGTGTCTGCTTTACCAGTTGGCACTCAAAATCAAGAAAGTCAGCGGAGTAGCTTCGTTTCAATGGTTCACCAAATCGGTCAATCAATCTCTGTATTTCTTCATCATTGATATCATTCAGTTTTCTCGCCAATTTACTAAGCAATTCAATATCCAAAAAGGTTGTGGGATATGCCGTTCGTAAAGGAAATAACGTTAGAAATCTCTACCAAGTATGAGCTAAATCGGGTTTTTGATACATTTGATGAAAGATAGGAGTAGCTAAATTGGAACAACATTTAGTGGGTGGCATTGGAGTTTCAGTCATTCTGGGTCGTTTCGATGATTCAGAGTTAGACCTTGTCGTGAAAGCACAAGATATTCCGTTAGGTGTCACACAAGGTGGTGCTACTGGCGGTGGTAGAGCTGTTGGAGGATTTGGTATCACAATCAAGGAAGCCACTAATGCAGCCAATGTGATTCATTGGCCACCAATCGCAATCACAGATCCCGATAGAAGAGATGCGATATACAGAGCTACAAGTAAAGCATTAGACACTGCAGAAGAAATTCAAGCAACACATATTGGATTCTTCACGATGGGACTAGAGGTAGCACGATTGCCCACCTGGGAAATTGCAGATGAAATAGTCAAGGCAATTAATGATTATTCAAAGAAAGAATCACTGCTCGATGAAATCATGCTGGTGGCGAGCTCACCTACCCAAGTGAGCTCGTTTCAGTATGCTATCACTAACATCTCTATAATTTCTCAGAAATGAAGTTAGATTTTCAATCTCTTTCGAGCAGCGTCTGCAGATTGAACCAATGGATCCCAAGTATCACAAATAGCTGGTGCGTAACAGTTCTCGAAATCGAATAGGTCCTTTGCATCAATGTTGTGTTGGATTCCCAGAGTTATGACATTGAGACGCATTGCGGCATCCTCCAGTCCAACCAATTGTCCACCTACAAGTTTTCCAGTTTCCTTATTGAAGAAAGTCTTGAGCTTGAGATCTTTTCCACCGGTGAAGTAGTGAGGTTTCGTACTAGCCTTTATTGAACCTTTGACAATTGGTATCTCGTAGCGTTTGGCAAGATCACCTGTTAAGCCAGTGCTTGCAATCTCCAAATCAAAAAGCTTTGTCACCTTAGCACCAACACACCCTGGGAAGCGAACATCTCCACCAGCGGCATTGATACCTGCTACACGAGCCTGACGAACTGCGAGAGTTCCAAGTCCCCCTGCGCATTTCTTTCCTGTTATGAATTCTGTACTCTCTGCACAATCACCAACTGCATAGACATTTGGTAGAGTGGTCAGCATTTTATCATCAGTTAAAATACCACGGGTCTTACCAATCTCAACACCTATTTTCTCTGCGAGATTCGTGATAGGACGGGCGCCCGTTGCAACCACTACAAAGTCAGCAGGAATCTCAGTTTCCTCTTCCGTGCCTCGGTCGTTCACAATAACACCCTTGGCCGAATCAGTGCCAGTTATTTCCTGTGCAGCCGTATTATTGAGAATCTTAAGACCATGATTTCGACAATGTTCTTCGACAATCTCAGACATGTCAGGATCCACCATTGCTAATAGAACATGGGGGAGGAATTCCACAACTGTCACATCAAGACCGCGCTCATGGAATGCTTCAGCTGTTTCCATACCGATAAGACCACCACCAATAATTACAACTTTCTTTGCCTTGTCAGCTTCAGAGGCCAGAGCTTTGGCGTCATCCAATGTTCGCAGTCCATAGACTCTCTTTTTGTCGAGTCCTTTGATTGGAGGATCTGCGTTCTCTGAACCAGTTGCAAAAATGAGTGCATCGTATTTTTGCTTTCCTTCGCCGTCCGGTCCTTCATAAGTTAACTCACGGGACTTGTGGTCAATATCAGTGACTGTCACACCAATTTTCGCATCGATTTTCAAACCAGCCCAACTATCTGGAGCCATTAGAATAAGATCATCAAAGTCCTTCACTTTACCAGAAATAGTATAGGGTAGCCCACACCTGGAATATTGAGAATAGTTTTCAGTATTGTAAAGTGATATCTCAACTTTACGATTGAATTTTCTAGCTTGCATTGCCGCCGTTGCCCCAGCAGCACCACAACCAATTATTGCAATATGCTCGACCATTACTAGATTCACCAAAATTGTCTATTTCTTGCTTATCTTGCCCGTTCAAAGCACAACTTGAATGTTTCCAATTGGTATACAATACTACATAGTTTTTCAGAACTGATAAAAGGATAGAGAGTAATCAGGGTTGATGCTGTTGATGTATAGTGATTACTTATGAGGATGCAAGGACCGAGTTATGCGTCAATAAGAGGAGAGAGAATAGTATTGTCACCTTCTACAATCACTTCTAGAAAATCAAGTCCATTCAGACCTGAATCAAAATCGATGAATAGTGATAGCGGATATCTTATTCGCTTATTCACTATCTCTGTTGCACTGATTATCTTACTTGTACCATTATCCATGAATGGAGGATCAAGTAATTCCGTGGTGACTCAACCGGTATTGGATGATCATTCAGTTTTTGTTGAAGGTGAGGATTTCATCTATTACGGTCTACCTGCTACAAATATCCGAATTGAGGTGGGAGAGATTTCAGGATATAGTGGTTTTGCTTACATCAATGAAGCAGAAAGTAAGTTGTATTTCGTCGACGTGACAAATGATATTACAATGGATATCGATTTACCCGTTGGTGCCAAGGCTAACGGATATTATCTTAGGGGCTATGATGTTGATCTAGATGGTGATACGGAATTTTTCCTGCGCAATTATGTCAATTCTACATACTACATCCTGATGGTAGACATTGATGATGGAAAAGTCTTGGAATACCCGATGCCTATCACTTTTCCTATCATTCAGGGTTTCGGTCTTTTCAATGGGGATGATGCATACCCAGACCTATTGATACAGAGTGTGCAAAATTGGGACAATTTCATAACTTTTGATGTGATGGCAAATAAGACAATTGGGACATTTCTAACGAGCGACAGTTACGGGGTTACTGTAGGTCGCTTTGCCAGTGCATCTGAAGATTCAATTGCTCTGATCAATGAAATGGGAACTTCAGACCAACTGAATATCACAGTTGTGGAGGGTGACGGGACACAAGTAGTCAATGATATTCTTACTTCAACTGTCCAAGACTTGGTGACTTTCAAATATGGGGGTGGTTTAGATGAAATTGCTACAATCCAATCCAACGGATATCTTACCGTATATGATGGACTGGCACTCGGAGTTGTCTTTAATGAGTTGGTTGATCCCTTGATAAGTGACCGCAGATTCATTGAAACTGGCGACTTCAATGTTGATTCTCAGGATGACCTTATTGTTATCAGTAAAGATCAAGAGACGGCATATTTCAGAAATGGAAATGATGGGACTCCGATTCGAGAGGTTGGCAATGTCTTTACACATAATTCAACGAATGTCGCTGTAGGATACATGGATCATGATACTATTCAGGACGTGGCTCTTGGAACAACATTTGGAGCGTTGGGTACAATCCGGGGTTCTGATGGCGAATATGCCAATCTAGAGTACTTGATAGATATTCAATTTTTTGCAGCATCTCAAATACTAAGTTTAGATGCAAATCATGATAATAGAGAAGATGTCTTTTGCAGGGTAGCTAGTGATGTATTTCTAATTTTGAGTGATAGAACTGACCCATCAATAGAACAACTACCATTAGACCCCGTTCATCCAACTACTCTCGACGATTATATCACAATTGAAGTTCAGGTAAATGAATCCTCAAGCATAGAATATGCAGATATTTGGATGAAACCTCCAGGTGGTAGCATATGGTATCAACCTCAAGAGGAGATGTTCGCATCATCAACAGAAGGGTTGTACTATGCAATCATTGGCGATTTGGTTCCTGGAGATTATGAATACTATATTGAGATTCAGGACAGTTATCTAAATACCGGGGAAATGGGAAACGCAACTCATCCACAGGTATTTTCCGTGTCTGGTGATTTCGTCTGGGAGATTGATAAGACTGGAACCGATTATGTGGGAAAACAATACCACCAGTCGGACAATGGTAATTTCTCTAATGGTCGACCCGCAATCTATACTATTGAGAGGGCAAGTGGTGATAAGGACCTGACTCTCATCAAATACTCCATAGGTGGGGGAATATATGATTCTCGTACTATTGTGAATCCCAGTGGAACTGATTTCGATAACTTTGCCGTCTTTACAGCGATGTTAGATGGGGACAATGTTCTAGATATCATAGTCTTAGACTATCATTTGGATGGCGGAATCCTGAGGTACACAGCATTTCATGGAAGTAATTTCTCTCTGATGGGAGATGGTACGGTCCCGTATCCATACAGTAGCTTCAACTACCTTGGTGTATTCGACGATGACGGGGACGGTAATCAAGAGTTATTCCTAGTTTCTGACACGTACCCATACGGTGTCATCAAGATGGACTCTGATCTCAGTTGGACAGGAGTAGACCTACCACAGAGTAACAACAGCAGATATAGAGTCGAAGGTTTTGCTGTTGCTAGCGGCGCACCATCTGGGTACATTGGCATCATTAGAGGGCATAAGCAAATAGACATCTTATCTGCTGACTTGGTCTATTCACACTCATTGGCAATAAACATGAGTGCGTTACCCATTATGGAAGTTGCAGGTATTAGCACCATGTACAATGCTACTACAGGAGAGAATCAATTTGTGGCAGGTTTCACTTACTGGAATGGTTCTGATCCAACAGGACGCATCTTTATTTTCGACAGCTCAACGACAAATGTGAACAACACACCTGTCTACCAAATACCTCATCATCCCATCACTTTTCTTTATCCAGCTGATGTTACTGGAGATGAATCGGACGAGTTGTTCCTTAAGTTGATTGGCGAATTGTTATTAACTGATCCAGGTTCAGCTCTCACAACTTTGTGGTCAGCACCTGTGACCGGGGCAGAACCCCTTAGTGCAATAATCACCGACTTTGATGGTGACACTTATGATGAGTTCATCTTGTTCACAGATCAGGATGAGCTTCTGACCCAAGTATCATTCACTGGAGAGGTGGAGTGGACAGTAATAGTGGGAGAGGTACACAATCCCCTACTTCTTGGAAATATCGATTCGATTCCTGGCGAAGAGATCTTTGCTTATCCTATCTCCACCGTTACAAACTTCACACTTGGTGCGATGAGAAATCTTGATACTCACTATGTCTTGGATGTAACCGTAGAATTACAAGTACCAGTGGTTGAACAGGGACAACAGTTCGATGCAATTGTCAGAGTTTTGAATATCTATAGTGAAAATATCACGGATGCCTCAGTCTATCTGAACGTACACTATATGACCTCAGGAGGACCTGAATTCAACACATTCGCTCTCTATTATGGATGGTTCACACAACAATACTGGGGAATTACTGATGCAGGTTGGCCTATGGGTTATGCTAATCTGAGCGTTTCCATCGATCATGAATACTATCACCAATATGAGGAATTGTTCATTGATGCCGTGACGGTGAGAAGTGTGCTCCGTGTTGAAATCGAAACTCCTCTATCCATAATCCAAGGAAACAACATGAGCATAGTTGTTCGAGTTTATGACAATCGTGATACATTAGTAGAGGATGCCACAGTAGAAGTTATCCTTGGTGGTTTTGTTCAAGGAGCAACACTCTCTGAATTAGAGTATGTAGTTGATTATCCTGAAGTACAGCTCAGTCCAGGGGAACACAATGTTGAAGCAATAGCAGATCACCCGTATGCAGTGGGTACTGCGAGTTTTGAGAAAGTGATCAATGTTCAGCTCCTTTCATCCTCGTTGAAATTGAGCACAAACTTTCCAGCAGCTGTCCAACAGGAGGATTTAGTGACTTCATGGTTCATTATTACAGACCAATATGACGTCCCCGTAGAAGGAGCTACGGTATCTTTGGTTAGTGGACCACATGAATTTAACCTTGTGGAAAGTAGTAGTGACCCTGGTAGCTATGACTTCAATCACCCAATCAACCTAGGTTTAGGATATCAGACTTTCGAAGTTCGAATTGAATCACCGAATGTTGTGGGAGTTCTCATAACTGAAATCAGCTTTGAAGTTCTTGGTGACCTTGAATTCTTTGTATCATTCAGTCCTGAGGAACCAGTTCAAGGACAGCAACTCTATATCACGGTCAGTGCTATTGATGCGTTTGGCAATCCAGTTCC
>JAEOSL010000119.1 GCA_016840385.1 Candidatus Thorarchaeota archaeon
TCATCGTCATCAGTAGGTTTCTTTTTCGGAGGAGAATCAGAGGTTTTTTCCCACCATGATTTCGATTCTGTGGGTGCCTTCCAAGGAGTTGTAGGTTCAGGACCAGGAATTTTCCACAATATAAGAACACCAATCACAAACTGAAATGGCAGGGGTGCTGTAAAGAATGAAGGAAAACCTAGTGACATTAGCATCATAAGAACTGCAGGAAAAATGAATAATCCATCCCCCACTAGAGATGCAATATATGCACGTTTCTTGGTTGTTTTTCCATCATAATATCGATAAACTTGATAGGCAGGTATAGCTCGCAAAATCCACAGGAGAATAATAGTAAAATCATATGTAAGTGGTGAGAAACCGCTACCATACGAATTGATACTATACATCCATAATGCTCCCTGAATAATGGTTTGACTTATCCATTCACTATCATATATCGAAATCAATGCAGGAGCAATAAATCCCAATACCAACAAAACAACAGCTATCAGATATGATTTAAAATTCATTTTATGATCATGTGATTCAGAAACCTTCTCTTTTACTAGCTCTCCCATTAGTTCCACCAAATGAAAACTTGAAAATATATTTAATGAATCCATTCATAGATTAGGAAACGCACTACGGATTCGCATAATAAAAAAGATGTATTCAGAAATACTACCACAGCACATCATCGTCATCAGTAGGTTTCTTTTTTGGAGGAGAATCAGAGGTTTTTTCCCACCATGATTTTGGTTTTTCTTCACTCTCCCAGGGAGTTGTAGGTGTAGGTAGAGGGGATCTCCAAAGTATCAAGATTGCAACGATCATTTGGAAAGGTAGAGGAAGCATGATGTAAAAACTAGAAAACAGAATAGACATGATTAAGGTTGGCAATACCGATACTAGAAATATACCATCGCCAACAAAGGATGCGATAAATGCACGTTTCCTTGTTGTCTTCCCATTGTAGTACCGATGTATTTGAAAAACTGGCACCATTCGTAGCAGTAAGAAAGGGAACATAGATGCCCACGCGTAGGGAGGAATTAATGAGAAACCAAAGAAACTAAACATATAGGGTGATGAGTTGTACGTCCAAATCATTGACTGGATAGAAAGATCGGTTGACCATCCATAATTGAACATCGAAATCATAATAGGAGCAAATAGTCCAAGTACCAACACAATCGCTGTTTTCAACCGCGATTTTGGATTATGAGTAGCGGATTCAGTTACATTCCCTTTGCCGAAATCTCCCATTGGTATCTACCCAATATGGTATCGGGAATGAAAGATTATGAATTCTTTGGCTGGTTCAAGGTTGTACTAATTTTTCAGGTGTGAAGGATGTTCGAATTGAGTTCAACTTGGCTGTAAGATGGATGTAGCGTTCATTCTCTTGGAGAGCCTTAGTTTTGTGTTGATAATCACTCTCACTCTCATATCTTACCATGTATACGCTCTCATTAGGGTTCTCAGCATTTCTCCAATGACCTAGAACCTCAATACCAAGTTTGATGTAGATGTCAGAGAACTTACTTCTAATCACATTGAGTTCTTCAATTGCTTCAGGTTTGACTGTTGTTCGATATAGCATAACTAGAGTCATAATTCCCACAGTAAACTATAGTTAATTAATTTGTTTTAAGCTTACGGGTGTGTAAACATCAGGCTATACATTGAAATGTAAGAGTGATTCTGAAAGCACTGCTTGGTTACACCTTGAGGGGTACAAATGAAACAGGTCCGTTTGATTATCGTTGGTGCGGGAAACCGCGGAACAGTATATGCTTCCTATGCAAAAGAACACCCGGAGAGAGTCAAAATAGTAGGTGTTGCAGAACCTCAGGACTTCTACCGAGAGAAGATGATGGAAGAGCATGATATTCCCGAGGTAAGTGCATTTACTGATTGGAAGGATCTTGTCAAGGAAGAGAAGTTTGCAGATGCAGTAGTTATCGCAACCCAAGACCACATGCATAGAGACCCTGCAATAAAACTAGCAAAGAAAGGATATCATATTCTTCTTGAGAAACCAATGGCTCCAGATGAGAAAGGATGTCGAGATATCGCAAAAGCAGTCAAGGGAAAGGATATCATCTTCGCCGTAGGTCATGTTCTTCGTTATACAAGGTATACAAAGAAACTCAAGGAGATAATTGATTCAGGAAGAATTGGGGATGTAATCAGTCTCCAAAGACTAGAACCTGTTGGATATTGGCATCAAGCTCACTCCTTTGTGAGAGGAAATTGGAGAAAAGAGAGTGACTCTTCATTCATGCTGCTAACAAAGTCATGTCATGACCTAGATTGGATTCGTTACATCATGGGAAAGAAATGCAAGACGGTTTCATCTTTTGGTTCACTTACGCATTTCAAGAAGGAGAATAAACCTGACAATGCAGGAGAGAATTGTTTGGATTGTGCCTATGAACCTCTATGTCCCTATTCTGCTAGGAAAATCTACCTGGATTTTCTCACACGTGGGAATACAGGATGGCCAGTTAGTATCATAACATCAGATACAACCAAGGGTGGAATAATTCGCGCGATAAGAGAAGGTCCCTATGGTCGTTGTGTGTATGATTGCGACAATGATGTTGTTGATCATCAGGTTGTGAACTTGGAGTTTGAAGATGGAAAAACAGCTTCTTTTACTATGACTGCTTTTACTAAAGCAAGACAGCGAGAGACTAGAATCTTCGGTACAAGAGGCGAGATTTATGGTAACGGGACAAAGATCCAAATTTACGAATTCTTGACAGGTAAATCTGTAATTCTGGACACCTCAGCGAAAGATCCTTCATCTCTCGCCGATCATGGTGGAGGTGACTACGGTCTGATTCATGCATTTATTGATGCCGTGGCTGAAAATGACCCCAACAAAGTTCTTTCAGGACCAGAAGAATCCCTTGAGAGCCATCTCATGACGTTTGCAGCAGAGAAATCAAGAGTCGATGGAAAAGTTGTTGACCTCAAACACTAATGTTAGAATTATCTGATATCTATTAGATATGCCATGTAATCTGTTGCAGATACTACTCGACCTAGACACCGAAGCATAGTCACAATCTGTCCACGATGATATGTTGCATGGTTAATGATATTGAACACCATTTCTTCCATTGTGAGATATATTTCTCCAACTGAAGATGGCACCTTTGCTGCATCAAACCCATTTCCTTGAATGAGATCCATAATCAGGCCATTGACATGATGGAGTGTTGAGAAGAGACCATCCCGTCCTAGATTACTAAAATCTACTTTCTTAGGAGTTTCATTTATCCAGCGATAATACCACTGAGAATGACCTTGAACCATGTGCAGATATCTATCTCGGATACTCCCACTTGTTTCCTCAAATATCTGTGAGAATTCTTCATCAGTGAGGGTCTTTACGATTTCCCAGATTTTTTCATCTGCCCATAACATGTACTGCCCCATACGCAGCAATAGTGACATGTGCGGGGGCAATAATGAGCCTAAATAAACTGAAGTAACAACGCAACCGCTCAGCTTGATTCTTCAAGCAGCCATTGTGTTATTTTCAACATGAAGTTCCACTCTGAATCAGGGCCTAGAATAGGATCCCAGAAGTCGGTATTATACCGAATACTTCCCTCTTCGTACTCAATCCACCTCAGCATATGATATTGCGGCCTCTGTCGTCTTCTTCAATGGCCAATACTTGTTAACAAGAAAGATCCATCCAAGTGAAATCAAAGTAGACATCAGTCCAATGTTAAAGACAATGTTGAGCAAAGCGTGGATTTCAGGAGTAACATAGGGGAGGTACATGAAGCAGTTACTCATTCCATTTGCAAACCAGTGGAGAAACATGTTAGCATATAGATTCCCTGTTATCAGAAACATATACCCATAGAGTATACTGATGATCGTTGCCCAAATGATTTGTGCAACAACAAAGGTTACGAGTTCGTATGTAAGAGGACCATTCAGTAGATTGAGAATGTGAACATATCCAAAGATCACTGCAGATCCAGCAATTGCCTTTCGTTTGGAATATACTTGCAGAAGCATTGTGAGAACAACTCCGCGCAAGACAATTTCTTCAAAGATACTCCCAACTGCAGTAATAGGACTTGAGCCAATCACATTTGTAATGCGATAAGGATTGAAGAGTTGATTCGCGAAATGATCAAACTCCCATCCAAGAACAAAGTGGTTATAGACCAGGGATTCTAAAATTTGCGCTACCGCGATGCAGACCAAGCATGGAACGAATATTAGAAGAGTTCTAGATACAGGCTTGATGCGATCAACACCAATAGTATGTAGATATTCACGGAGTGTAGTCTTCCCTTTGGCATTCTGAGAACTTTGGGTATGAAGATAACAAAAACCAAGATACCCAGAATAAATCCAATTATTGATGAAAGGAGAGGATTTGTTGATATAAAGGGTCCAAGAGAGTTTACGACACTTCTCCCGAATAATGCAGCCATTAAGAATAGCAAAGGAAGAGCTACAATAAACAAGATTTGATATTTAGAGAGATTAGATGGAAACTCGTTTGAAATTTCAACTCCAGGAGCTCCGTATGTTACTATATTTTTCATTAGTTAAACAACCTTACCGAATCGAAATTAGGTGAGTTGGAGGCAAGGAAGATTCCATGGCAACATGTTCGGTTTGAGAAAGGTGCTTCTAACTCAACACCACACTGGCAGACATCATTGAGGAGAATGAAGAAAGCTAGTATGGTCGAGTATACTTGTATTCGCGGGTTACGTAGTTTGTGTTGCATTCTTCCTTGCCACCATACTCTATGAAAAAAGAGATGGTTCAAACTATAATTAGATTGCCGCACCACGTAGTTCACTTCTAAATACTATCTCTGAATGAAGTTGAAACTAGCAGGATGGTATTGTAATTGATTGAAAGAGAGAGTCAGCTCTAGGTCCTCATGATAAGAAAGAGACTCATCCAATAGCTAATGGCAATATATACCATAAAAAAGAGGTGGGATCGTCGATGATTGGGATAGTGCCTTTTCCATAGTAAACCACCACAAAACACAAAGAATACACACAGAATACCGATGATTGGAAGAAGGTTTGAGATAATGGCAACCTCTGTTGTTACCTGTAACTGCCCAGATGTAACTAATCTGACACCATATTGCAGAAATGAGGACCCATACTCAAGATTCCATGCTTGACTGAAGTAACCAAAGATTCCTCGGGTGAAAACGAGCATTCCAGTGAGAAAGAAGAACAGGGATTGACTGAAGGAGTTACGAATTGGTTTTGCGACAAGAGGAATGAGGAATAGAAGTCCGATTAATATCGTCATTATCAGTACAATATTTGTTGCACCCATAAAGAATGTTGAATCATCAGTTATTCCAGCAGAGAAGTAAATCCAATTCCAGGTTTCATGGTACACAATTTCACCTTCAGGTGGTAGAAAGCGATCACCATACCAAGGAAATGTGCCATACCAACCCCCCTTGAAAGGGGACTCTGTAATGATATTAGTCCAAGTGCTTGATACAAACTCAGGATCAATAATATTGATGGCATAATCAGACATAATCTGATAGAATGTTGCAAGCAGATTACTAACAAGGAATAACACGAGTAGAAGAACAATCAAGAAATATCTACTGACTAATTGCTTCCTAACGTGAAATCGTACATCTTTAGCTGATGAACTCTCAACATCATCTGGTTGTAGTGATTTGAGAGGAATCGGTTTTGTGAGAATTGAAGCAAATCGCCCAAGTCGATTGGAAGGGTTTCGATTAGCAATTTGATAGAGGACAACTGTTAGTGTCACAGAAACTATAGGAACAAGTATTGCAATAGTAATAGCCTGTGAGATTGTTAACTCAAGTAGTATATTTGATTGCATAGTATCACCTTAGGCGTAATTTTATCAGAATCAAGTAGGGAATGATAATCAGCAACGGAATTATCATTGCAAGCAGAAAAGAAGAATAGAATATCTGTAAAACAGCATCAGATTGACTAGTGTCTTCGATTATTGATTGTAGAATGTAATCTGTGAGAATGATTTCTTCCCGATTTACATCATTATACATTGTTGCTGTGAAGACCACAACCAAATCATAAGTAGGGAATACGTAGATCTTCTGACCATACATTCCAACTGCGTAGTACACTCCAATCGATGGAATATTCCACATCTGGTAACCATAACCTGCATGACTCAGACTTGGATCATAGGTTCCTAGATTGATATATTGTGAACTACTTCGAGAAGCCCAATCACTCGAGAATATTTGTGTTCCATTCCAAATTCCATTATTCAAGCAAAGATAGCCAATCTTGACCATATCTCGAGAGGTCATGTTCATTGAACCCCCACCGTGATATACTCCTTGAGGATCATATCTCCATGTCACATTTTGAATATTGAGAGGTTCGAACAGATATTGTCTTGCAAATTCAAGCGCATTCATACCCGTTGTTCGTTGGATGATTGCTGAAAGGAGATGGGAGGCCCCACTGTTGTACTCCCATTTTGTGCCGGGGTCCGCCACCATTGGGAGATCAAGTAAGAATTGTACGCTGTCAGAACTATTAATCATCCGAGTTATTGAATCTCTAGGATCTCCTGTAGGGTAGGTCCATTGATCCCACTCAAATCCAGGGGTCATTGTTAGTAGGTGTTCCAAGGTTATCTGTTCTTTTCGAGAGTCAAGATTTGCTATTGTGTAGTTTGAAAAGAAGTCAACCATCTTTTGTTCGACATTTTCAATGAATCCTTCATGGATTGCGATTCCAATCAGAGTGGAAACAATACTCTTAGTGACTGAATACAATCTATGAGGTGAATTTGTACTATAGTCGCCAGTGGGGTATTCTTCCATAACTATGAATCCATTACGAAGAATCAGGAGCGAATCAATCGGTAGATTATCATCTTGTATGTATTCTACTATCTCATTTAGACGAGTTGAGTTCATCATCTGCTCCTCAGGAGTAGATGCAATCCATTCGTCATTTGGCCAAAGAGGGGATGAGTCAGAGGAAAGTCTAGTTTCATGACAACAGATTGAATGTGAGAAAGGTTCTGACTCGACGACACAGAAACTAGGTGCTATTAGGAGAAGGGAGATAGCTAGTACGGATAAGTACGATAATATTCGCAGTTGTTGCATTCTTTCTTGCCACCATACTCGGTGAATAGAAGGAATATTTCAAACGATAATGAGATTGCCGCACCACGCAGTTCGGATATTAACATCAGGATGTTTCATTTTCTAGGAGTTCTTCAAGTCGTAATCTCTGCAATCGGATATTCTTCTTTGTAGGAAACGGAAAAATCGTCTTAACTGTATCAATCATTGGACATTGGCACACTAAACGGGACATACTCTCTGCATCACGTAAGTGATCAATGACAAACAGGCTTAGCATCATGGGTGCAGAAGCTGAAATGTGCGAATCAAAATATTGTCCAGAGAAGTTCTTTTCTAACCAATTTTCTACATCATTATGGTCACCTTGTGATTCATCCCACCGTATCTGTGCATAGTAGATCACTCCGGATCCAGCATTCAAATTCAACCGAGTAACAAACTTGACGCCCTCTCCATCAAGGAGTTGTTGAATGATCTTTCGAACTCGTTTAGGCGTCAAACCTGTCTTCTCTGCAATAACAGTCGCAGGAGCTCTAGGATCTTCTACAAGGCTGTTCAGAACTCGTATTTGTAGAGGCTTGAATTCAACTTTGTTTCCTTTTGGAGAACGCTCGTTGTGGAGCTCGAAATGTGCTACATCTTTGAAACTGTTCAGAAACTGCTCAAAATCGGATTTTCCACTTTCACCCTCATATTCAGCAAAGATGATACAAGTACCATCTGATAATAATCCTGTAGAGAAAACATGTGGGTTCTTCACGATTTGTTTCAAGAGTTCTTCTTCTATATTGGAAACTTCTGGTGTTAGAATGGCGAGAAAGGATTCAGCATCAATCATTGCAAAGCTAAGATAGACTACAAAACTGTGAATAGTGCCATTATCAATGAGTTTGTTGACTCTCTTCTTGATACCATTTGCAGTCATCCCCAAATCTCTTCCCATCTCTTGATATGATGCTCTGCAGTTTTCACCAAGAGCTCTAAGGATACCTATGTCTGTTGAATCCAATACTAGCACCCTGAATAATTCTAACCAGCGAATACATCCTATAGTTTCGATTTGTACTATTTATTCATTCTCATCAACTAATCTTAGACCAAATGCGTGATGAGTAATACTTATTCAATATTGGATGAATCTTCTGTGAAGAGAGGTGTTTACATGGATAATTTTGCGGTTATCGGAATCTATGTGGATGATATCAACAAGGCAAAGAAATTCTATTGTGATGCACTAGGTTTTGAAGTGGAAAATTCGTACAATGATGGATGCATATTGCAATTGAAGAGTGAGGGGTCAACAGTAATTCTTGAACAAGTGGATAAACCCGCAACTCCAGTATATCCGGGTGGATCACAGATCGTTTTGTGTGTAGCGACAGACAACATTGAGAAAACATCGAAGGAATTCAGGGACAAAGGTGTCAATTTCTTACATGATGGACCTCAACCATTTGTAGCAGGCCGATTCATGGCAATGAAAGACCCTGCAGGTAACACCCTTGAACTTCTTGAATTCAAGAGAGATTAGAGATTTTCATTCCTCAATCTGGTTACCAACAGAGTATGCATCTGCTACAACATCACCAAGACTCCAGTATTGTCTAGCTGGATTTGTGAATAGGAGTGGTTTCAACTTCTTCTGATCTAGTACACCATCAGTCATGAACCGTTCTTCAGAATAGAGATGCTTGACTTCTCCAAGAATAAGATAATGCGAAGACATATCGATAATCTCATGGACCGTGCACTCAGCAGTCACTGGACATTCTCGAATCATCGGAGCAGTCTTTAGCTCGCCGTAGAATACATCGAATAACTGGGATTTGTCTACATTCTTACCTGAGCGAATGCCACAATAATCAGTCTTCACAACTAGGTCTTCATCAGGGAAGTTAACGCTGAATGTTTGGTGCTCTTCAATTCCCTTGAAGGTATATTTCGACTTGCCCATACAGGCCCCCCAGATGTTGGGGGTTCTACTCATGCGATTGAACCATGCCACTGTGAAGAAGTTAGGTTTACCTTCAACAAGTGAACCAAGTAACATAACAGGTTTTGGAAATGGGGAACCGCTTGAATCGATTTCTATCTTTGTCATAGTCAATCACGCAGAACCCTCCTCGCGTTGAATCTTTAACCTGTTCGTTTCAGCAAGTGGGATAGTAGAATAGTAAAAATGAAAGCATATATTGTCAAATTACGGTCAAGGATGGAGAGTGGAGGTATCAGTATTCGCACGCCAGCTCGCATTTTGCCAGCATGAGTAGAGTCATTTCTTAGACCAATGTTGTCGCTGTTTGATTAGATTCCACTGGTATGAATTCAATTTCTCGAATTTTCAAATATCATCCAAGGGTTTGTTAAAAATATCGAATCGAGAATAATGACCGCTAATGTCAAAATTCTGACGTTCTTGAATAGCAATCTTGGGATCTAAATCTGCATAGAGAATTCCTTCTTCATCAACCAAAGGACCCGCAACAACCTTACCAGCGGGGTCAACGATAACCGTTCCACCATTTGCCCAATTCTCAGAATGAGATTCCATTACAGATTTCATTGGAAAATCAGATTCAGAGATATGTTCAAAGTCTGTGGGACGTAAAAATCCTGAAACTGAGATGACCCAAGAACGACCTTCGAGAGCAATGAAACGTGTGATATCTTCTGTATTCCTCAGACTTCCAGGCCAAACAGCCACATGAATGAGTTCACCTTGCAGATGTAATGCAGCACGAGCTAATGGAAGCCAATTCTCCCAGCAATTCAGTCCACCGATCTTTGTATCATTCAACACATGGGGTTTCAGGCCTAATCTATCACCATCTGCCCAAATTAGTCGTTCCTCGTAGGTAGGTTTGATCTTTCGATGCCGACCAAACACATTTCCATCAGGTCCAATTGTAAGGAGTGTGCAGTAGATCGAAGCACCACCTTTCTCTGCGATTCCCCCCATGAACATCATCTTCAGGTCATGAGCAAGAGTCTTCATTTTCTCTAACACGGGGTCTCCATCAAGGTCGATTGCCTCACGCCAATATGTGGAATACGCAGTTTTCTGATCATCATCATTGAATCGTGCTCCACCCGAAGGGGACAGCCAAAATGGATATGCAGGGATTAATGTTTCACCCCATGTTACTAGATCAGCACCATTGGTTTTAGCTTCTCGAATATACTTCTCCAGTTTTTCCCATGTTTTTTCCTTATCGAGGAAGATGGGAGCTATCTGAATAGCTGCTGCACGAATCATGTGATATCTAAGAAAATGGTCACATATGAAATCATTGTCTGAGTATCTACAGCTCAAGTGCTTTAATAGCAGCAGGTAATCCCTCGCGATATGAAGGATACTTCAACTCCCACCCTAATACTTCTTTCAATTTAATATTCGAAACAACACAATCTATTCCCATTGTATCCAAGAGAAGTTTGCCCATGACTATTCTCGCTAAGATTTTTGGGATTGTACGTGGTTTAGACATACCAGCACAT
>JAEOSL010000021.1 GCA_016840385.1 Candidatus Thorarchaeota archaeon
CACGAATATCAACATCGGAGGTATATGGAGGTACTTCGACTCCGGGATCAAGATTGACTACAGTCACACTTGTTTCAGAGGCGATAAGCCATTTTTCGAGGGAGGCTGTGAGAAGTGATTTTCCAGAACCAGCAGTCCCAACCATGAACATAAAGAACATCTTAAAACCGAGATGAGGTTGTACAATGACATTTTGAGTTCTTCGGTATTGACCATATTTTATGCAATAATCTACAAATTTACTTGAGAGATTTCGACAACTGACGAATATTTTTTGATTCGATGTGACAAATCTTATGTGTCAAATGGTAAATTTATGTTGTATGGAACTCAGTGAATCGCTTCAAAGACTTGCTGAAGCAATGGCAGGTGAAATTTGTCTTGCAGAGAATGACCCAGGGGCAGTAATGCGTCGTTGGCGAGAGCATTTCCAAATATCTCAAAAACATCTTGCAAAACATCTCAGTGTATCACCATCTGTTATTAGTGATTATGAAAGTGGTAGAAGAAAATCACCCCGTGTTGACACAATCAGACGTTTTGTAGAAGGTTTGATTGAGATGGATGCAGTGAATGGCGGTAGAGTTGTTATGGCTCTTGAGAAACTTGTTGCTCCTGAGATTGCGTCCGATGCCATTCTCGATAGTCGAGAATTTAGAGTGCCAATTCCTGCTAAGCTTCTAGTAGATAGATTGGATTGTAAGGTTCTTACACATAGTAGCTTGTTAGATCGGGATGTCTATGGGTACACTGCGCTTGACAGTGTAAAAGCGATAGTATCTTTGACTCCACAACAGCTCCTAAGATTATATGGTGGAACTACTCAAAGGATAGCAATATTAACGAATGTTTCAACTGGACGGTCTCCTATGGTTGCAATAAAAGCAAGTCAAATTGGTACCTCAGTAGCTGTCAAACCTGCAGCAGTAATATTACAAGGTGTAAAAGAATTAGACCCTCTTGCGGTTAAAATCGCTGATAGCATTCATATTCCTTTATGTGTATCAGCATTCAAGTCTGCAGAGAGTTTGGTAAAGAAATTGAGGTCGTTCGAGCCAACAATGTAGAGGTGGTATATCCTGAAATTCGATATGGAAATTAATTGTCCGATTCATGGCTTCATCGGTTTGACAGAGATTGAAGCGAAGATTATCAATTCTGAACCCTATCAGAGGTTACGAAGAATTAAGCAATTATCTGGTGCTCACTTTGTTTATCCAACTGCTGAACACACTCGCTTTGGACATTGTATTGGGGTTATGTTTGTAGCTGGACTCCTTGGTAAGCGATTACTTGGCCGAATAAAACTTGGAGATGACGTATTACAAGAAGTACGACTTGCGGGCTTGCTTCACGATATCGGACATGGTCCTTTTAGTCATGTTTTCGAGGAGTGTCTTGTTGAACGTCGCGGTTTGAATCATGAAGATGTCACAGAATGGATAATACGTGATAGTATAGTTGGCGATTTGCTTGAGGATGGTGGAGTTTCTAAGAATCGGATTGCAGACTTGGTTAGAGGTCGTCGAACAACAAAAACTGATAGTGTTGTGAGTGGAATAGTTGCTGGACAAGTAGATGCAGATAAAATGGATTATCTAATTCGTGATTCATTTTATTGTGGTGTGAACTATGGATTGGTGGATATTCATCGTTTAATCAACAGTATAGAAATTGATAAGAATCTGGAATTACAATTTGATCTCGCTGCAAGAGGAGCTCTTGAAGCTTTTTTGGTTGCCAGATATGAGATGTTCCTTAATGTATACTATCACAAAACAGTGCGTAGTGTTGAAGTAATGCTCATCCAATTGATTAATGCAGCTGATAACGTGCTGAATCTTACGAAATTTGAAACACCAGAAGAATTTCTTGCTTTGGATGATATGTCTCTTGTATCTAGAATAAGAAGAATCAACCCTGATGAATCTGATGATGCTAAAGAAGCAGCTAGAATAATGAACTTGCTTGATTCACGTGTGCTATATAAATCCGCATTTGAAAAAGTGCTTCATACTGGAGATAGATTCGTTTCAAAAATTCTAACGAAGAAAAAAGTCCGTGAAAGTATTAAAGATGAAATAGCAGAGATTGCCAAAGTTCCTGCAAATGAGGTTATTGTAGATGTTCCAACTCTGCCATCTATTCCGTTTAATCCGCATCAACTGGATCCAATGGAAATTAGCATTTTCGAAGTTGTCGAGGGTAAGAGAATACCTCGAAAATTGTCAGATTATTCGAATATTGCACAAATGATGAAAGTGTATCTAGATGTGATTCGAGTTTATACTTTTGACCGCCATCGAGCCAAGGTTGGTCGTGCAGCAAGGGAGATATTCCAAGAAATACCAGATGCAGCACAAATCCATATGTAGAATTTACTGATTCATCGCTCGCCTTTCTTAATTGCCTCTGACAGAGAAATGTTAATTCCGTGGGGTTCGAAATGTCGTTTACGAATCTTAACAAATGTTGGAACAGATACGGTTTCACCGACGAATAGTGCTTCACCAACTTCAAGAGTCGTTATGGTATCTAAAGATGCACGATCTATTCCTTCACTTGACCGCCCGATATGGTCAAGGTCATATGGATTAGTACATCGAAAGATTGCCTGATTGCTACATTGACTCAACACTGTCGTAGACAGTTTGACTGGTCTCTGTGAAATTAAACAGAGAAGCGCATGGAATTTACGTCCCTCCCTTGCAATTGTTTCTATCATGGATTTTGGAAGAGCAAGTTCGGCCCGACTTTCTGGACAAAATTGATGCGCCTCCTCCAACACGAGAAGAAATGGAGGAATTTTACCCTGACGGCGAAGATAAAGGAGCTCCCCTACTAAATGTGACACTACTATTTGCTTCTTCTTCAAACTAATGAAATCGCTAAGGTCGATTAAGGTAACTTTCCCAGGTCTGACAATATTTTTCATGTGTGGTACAGCTTCTTTACCAAACAAGCCTGTGTCATCAAGATTGATTAACCAGCCTACTAGTGCCTCTCGTGTATTTTTATTGATGGTTTCATCATCTTTAACATAAGAAATCAATTCTGTAAGAGTATATCCTTCCTTGAATTTCTTACGCATATCTGAGATTGAACGTCGTAGGTCTCTTTTTTGTACTGCGCTCATCCCAGCAACAAAGGCACCAAATGATTGTGCAGATAAGCCTTGAACAGGGATTTGGATGTGACTTCCGCGTATGTGTTCTATCTCAAAAGATGCTTCAGGTTGATTCAAATCCTTATTCTGAATTTTTTTGAGGTATGTATATTCACCATGTACATCTACAACAATGACTGCAATTCGTCCTTGTTCACTTGTTCTAGATAGCAATTCTTCTAATAACACTGATACAAAATAGGATTTACCTGCACCACTCATTGCTAGAATTGCAAGGTGTTTAGAAAGAAGTCTGTCAATTGACGGTCTGAACTCAAGCGATGAATGGGCTAGTTGACCTAGTTGAAGGCCCTCTGTATTATCAAGCTTGAGAAAATCAGATAGTAAATCTGTATCAGTTCTACGGACAACTGCACCTGGAGAAACAGTCGTAAATGGACGAACAGTTCTTCCGTTTATCCAAAATCCCAGTACTCTTGTTTCCGCCACTGAATACTGCCAACGATCTGTCGGAAAAAGTGCTCTTAACGGTTCGCCACGTGATTGATATTCTCTAACTGCTTCTGCTTGCTGATAATAACGATTTGTCCTTACAATCTCTTGAACCCTAGCAACCACCGTGCCAAACTCAGTAACAACAGATACGAATTCCCCACGTCGAACATTAATTTCTTGAGGGTTTCCCTCCATCACAAAAGAGAACTGCATTACACTTGGTCCATGATTCATACAAATAACGGTTCCAAGTCGAGCTAATGGATCGTTTTCAGACATTATTTAACCTCCAAAAGGATTTCTTGATCTTCGTTTTTCTAGTGTTGAGTATGTAAGGCCGGATAATGCCATTAACCGGTCGATGATTAAGCTAGTATCATTATTCCCAATTTTTGCTCTTGCATCAGCTTCTACAATTGGGGTGGGTAATCCATATTCGGGGTGTTGATATGATAGTGGTAGTACTGCTGATAACACCTTGTTGAGTTGCTTAATGCCTTCTACTCCGTCCGATTTGGTCAAGATTTCAATTCTCAGTGGTAAATCATCACGTGCAGTCTTTAGATAAGTGACCCAAATCGATGATGCCCAATCAGTCAAATCAGAATTTGCGGAGTTTGTACTCTGGAGAATTTCAGTAGAATATTTGAAAGCAAATGTCCTTTCACCCTCCTCTAGAAACGTAGATAACAAGTCGCAATCTCTTGTAATTTTAAGTAGCCAACGGTAATCAATCCCCTGCATCATCTCAAAGAAGGAGGGGTTTCTAAGGATGTGGGGTAGCATTTCACTCATGGTTTTTACTACTCGCAAAGAGCGACTATCTTTGATGATTCCCACTAGAACTGTCTTCTTTTTCACCGACTTGAGGTATAATTGCCGATACAACGCCAGTACCTCTTGGAATTTTTCATGAGCTAGCGAACCAGTTGGAGGTCGATCCCGAGGATGATAAAATAAGCTACCATCAACGAGGATTATATCACTGTGATATTTATCCAGCGCTCCGATTGTTACGCGAAGCTCTTCAGCAATTCGTTCTAATGATGCGAGTTGATCTAATTCAGGACCAGGTAAAGAGAGCATGATGGGAGTTACTTTTGGTTCAGGAAATGCATCAGGGTAAAATTCTACATTTGGTCCTTCTTCAGGCCCAAAATGAAATAATACTGCAATTGCACGTGTAAATACTAAATCCATAGACCTGAAACGCTTTCTAACCAAACCACCATCAATTCCAACAATTCTTAATCCTGAAAGATTCGTTGGTTCAATTTTTGTAGTGAATGATGTTTCCAATGCATCAGCAGCAATTGCTGGGAATCGACCAATATCAATTAAATCCTTGATTTTGGTCATGACTGCGCCAAAACGGTTTTTTGTATCCTCGATTCGCTCTAGTTCTTCAACTAACAACACGAGCATTCTATCAAGGTTCTTATCCACTAGTTTCTCCTCTTCTATTATATTCCATCGCCGCCCTTAATAACCCAAGATAAATTGGGTGCGGTTTGCCAGGTTGTGATTTGAATTCAGGATGATATTGAACCCCGATCCAAAAAGGATGATTCTTGAGTTCAATTGCATTGATAATAGTTCTATCATCATTATGTGCACACACAATCATTCCATGTTCTTCCATCTTACTGATATATCGCTCTATGAGATGATAGCGATGTCTGAATCTCTCACGGACTTCAGTTGTTTCATATATTCTATGGAGATGTGTATCTTCAGATATTATCACCTGATGGCCGCCAAGACGCATGGTTCCGCCTTTATCTTCTGTAATTTTTTGGTCATCCATAAGGTCGATGACCGGATATAAACTGGTAGAATCGACCTCAGTAGTATGGGCACCATCCCATCCCATTATCTTTCGAGCGTATGCAATCACTCCTAGCTGAGCACCATAACAAATTCCAAGAAACGGGATTTTTGAATTGAGAGTTACTGCTGCTGCATTTATCATTCCAGTAACACCACGACCTCCAAATCCAGGTGTGAGTAGAACACCATCTACATCATTGAGGTCCTGAATGATGCACTCTTCATCACAGTGTTCCTCTGTTTCAATCCATTTGATTTCAACCTTAACACCACACTTAGCTGCAGCATGCGCCAAAGCTTCATTGATGCTTTTATATGAATCACTGAGCATGGTATATTTTCCAGGCATTGCAATTCTAATAATTTTTGATGGTTCTTGAAAAGAATCTACTATTGCTTGCCAAGATGTAGTATCAGCGGTACGTGCTTCCATACCTAGATGTTCAACAATGGCAGCTCCCAAACCCTGTTTTTCGAATGCCAAGGGAAGTTGGTAGATTACAGGAATGTCAGGATTTGAAATGATTCTTTCTTGTGGTAAGTTACAGAATAGTGCAATTTTTTTCTCTGCTGCATCAGTCAATTCGAGTTCTGCTCTACAGATTATGATATCAGGTTGAAGGCCTAAACCTTGGAGTGTACGAACACTATGTTGTGTAGGTTTTGTTTTGAATTCACCAACTGATGTCATGTAAGGTACTAATGTGACATGGACAAAAGCTACCTTGTCTCGGCCAATCTCACGAGCTAACTGACGTACCGCTTCCAAGAAAGGCATTGCTTCAATATCCCCTACAGTGCCTCCGATTTCTACGAGTAATACATTGGGCGCGGGTTCTTGTTTTACAACATTCCAGATTCTTTGTTTTATTCTATCAGTTACATGGGGAATAATCTGCACGGTTTTACCGAGGAAGGTCCCCTTACGCTCACCAAGAATAACAGATGTATAGATTTGTCCAGACGTTATGTTTTGTGATGGATGAGCCTCTATCCCAGTAAATCGTTCATAGGTTCCAAAGTCGAGATCGATTTCGGATATGTTGAATTCAAAGTCATTCACTGGTTTGAATGTCCAAGTTCGATCAGTTACAAATATTTCGCCATGTTCAATTGGATTTAACGTTCCGGGATCTATATTCAGATACGGATCAATCTTCATAATACGAATGGTATATCCACGAAACTGGAATAATTTAGCAATGGCTGCGGTTGTTACCCCTTTTCCAATTCCAGAGAGGACTCCTCCAGTCACGAAAACAAATCGAGTCTTGGCATCTTCTGATGTCATAATAACACCTCATTTGTAAAAGATGAGTTATATTATTCAATACTATGGCCGCAAAAATTGCACTTCGTATAAACTAATCGTATGTGGCGCCTATGATAACGGCTGAGTCATTACGGTGGCCCTCATTGCATCATGAAATAGTATTTGGAACGCTTCAAGAACATTATGACCACTTCGTGCAACACTCTTGATTACGGGAACAGAAGATGGAAGATTAAGATGTTTCCTTAACCGCTCTTCATCTATTGCATTGGGAAGATCTTGCTTGTTAAGACAAACCACTATTGGAAGGGGTCGTTCTTCATCAGAAACGATAGAAATTAGCTCTTTCCAACTAGCTAGATTTTCATTTAGAAGATGTTCTTGAGAATCAGCCACAAACACTATTCCATCTGAACCAACAAGGACAACTTCTCGTGTTGATCGATAGAAATCTTGACCAGTAGCAGACCAGATGTGTGCATTGATTGTCCAACTATCTCCTAGCGCAAATGGGATTGTCCCAAAATCACAGAACATCGTTCGCCCTACAGTGTTTTCTATTGATGTCAGCTTGTCCGCAAAGTCCAAACTTGAAAATAACCATTGAATTGAGGTCGTTTTGCCACTCATTGCAGGTCCAAAAAATACTATTTTCACTCCGACGGTACGAGTTCCGTAATCAATTATCAACTGAAATCACTCCTAACTGCCCCACATACTATCGACCCAAGCTCCAAGACCTGATAATGTTCCAAGTTTCACACAATCCGAGAAATCTTCATGCCATTCAGCATGAATGAATTTGATCAAGCCCATTAATTCGCCTCCATTCCATCCAATCGCTTCGTAAAGATTCCGTTCTGTAAGAACTGTAGACGCCCCTAACTCTCGCGCTAAGCGGATTCGAGAGAGTAAAGTTACTGCCCTTCTTGCAGCATGAACAAAGCTGTTGATTTCTTCCTTGAACATGTCTTGAGTAAGTTTTTCTGCCTCATCATCCAACATTAGAACCGCATTAACAATACCATCTGAAACCTCTACGCCGCGTAAAGATTTTCGGAGAAGTCTTCTGATTCGCTCTAGTGATTGCTTTTTACGGGTAAGAATCATGCTGACAATTTTGTCTTCTACATCTAGAGCATCAGTATGTCCGTTAATTAATGAAAAACTCATTTCGGAAGGGGATTCTAACGTGAGTATGCCACAGGTTATAGATTTCTGTAACATATGGGTTGTAACTTCTTGAAGTGCATCTTTATCGGATTGCATTCCAAAAACACTGCCACTTAGGGGGATTCCTACAATCCAACCTGTGAATCTATTAATCCGTTCAAGTGCTAGTTTAAGATTTGACGTTAGACAACAGGTAATAGTTCTTGTTACTTCGTAATCGTGCTTTTCTTCTTCCCATACAGAGAGAATTTCGCTCTCAGAGGTGAAATCACGCCAAAAAACTAACTTGTGTCGATGAGGACAAAGTAGAGTTAAACTTTCGACCATATCATCCACTAATTCATAATCCTCTCCAGTAACAAGAATTGGTATTCTATTTAAGATTGAATTTAATAAGAGTGGAAATTTCTCATTCATAAGCTCAATCATTCGTAGTATGGAATAAGTCATGTGTTTCGCCTCGCAACAAGAAGACCCTTTTTGGCACTTTCTGAGAGAATCAAATCGCGTAAATCCTGGGGTACAGCTGGTTTTGTGATTGATGTAGCGCTCAGAATTCGCTTTGTTTCTGTAATGTAGTGTTTTAGGAGTAATCGCATAAGACCAAGTTTCTGTGAATCGCGATTGATCCAAAGACTGAACACACCATTAGGCACTGCATAGATAAAATGACGGTTTTTCTCGGTTTCACAAAGTACCGTTTGAAGGGAGGTGTTTCTTAATGTTCTCACAACTCTTTCAGATGCATCATACAAAGCAAAGGACATTGCAGCAAGCCTATCACTTGTGAATCCATCAAGTGAAACCCTGACTCCACCACTTAAAGAGAGAAATACTGAATCTATATCTGAGATGCTATCGTGAACTTGTCGAAGAATTGCTCGCAATGCCAAAGCTTGAGAGCGGTCAAGAGAAATCATTGAACGATTTGTCGAATAGGTAGTAATATTTCCTTCAGTAACCGAAAAACCACTTAGCACTCTTTCGGTTTGATCAGTACTATATGATCTAAGTGGCGGTAGACGACCATCTAGATGTTGTCTGAGAATATAGGAAATACGAGACATATTTTCCCGCATTTCAATGAATAATGCTGCAAGATTGACCCTAGGTGCTGTTGTAATAGTTAGAAAATAATCCGGATTGTTTGGTAGTGAAGCAAGAAACACTTTCGAGGTTTCTGATTCCATTAATAGATACTTGAAGTCACCATGGATGAGCTTAGCAACACCAAAGATTGCACATGTCGAGGATGCTACGGCAAACACCTCCTCCTTGCTGAACCATACACCTGCACTTGCAATAGGGTAGCCATCTTTCTGAATAAGAACGACGTTTTCTACTCCAATAATCATTTTGATATTCTGCAATGCTTCATTAAGATCGTTGGTCAACAGCTCATCTCCGAACTTTTAATCGATTCATTGATGAATTTCGGAGCTTACTATATAACCTCCACAGAAGTTTAATCGAGTCAATCTAGAGTCTTAACAAGGTATGGCCCTAGATTTGTGAAACCCATCTTTCTGTAATATTCTTTAACTCCAATTCCAGAGTTGACTACAATCCGATCGACGCCATACTCATCACGGCCTATTTCTTCAGCAGCAGAAAGCAATTTCTCTCCTAATCCAAAATGTTGCCACGCGTCCGGATTCTTTTCACCAATATTCACAACAGGACCATAAACCCTCAATTCTCGGATGATAACACATGATTTTTCGTTTATTTCAGGTCTATGAGCTTGATTACTAGGAAATCTCAATCTAAGAAATCCAAAAATGATATCCTGTTCAGGATTTTCGTAGGACAAGAAAATTTCTGTTCCGTTAGCTGCGTTGTAATCCCGTCTTGTAAGCTGAAATTTTTCTGAATCAATCTGTTGTTTCGTTCGCATCATGAAATGTCCGATTTCACGATATCGAATTGTTGGATTTCTCATACCAAGATTTTTCATCCTTTGATGAACTAACTCACGTAAGTTGCCTTTGCTCAGACCTGCCTCAATCTGGTGTAGAGGGATGTCCCGTTGCATTCTTTGAATGCGAACGTACTCTGGCATATTATTAACTGCGTCTGAAACTAAGGAAATAATTTGTTCATTTGTATATGGAGTGTATTCCCCATTTTTCCACCATTCGTATAATTTTGTGTTCTTCACAACTATTGTAGGGTAAATCTTCAACATATCAGGTTTGAATTGTGGGTCCTCGAAAAGTGTAGCAAATTCGTCCAAATCAAGTTGTGGTGTGCTTTTTGGTAAACCGGGCATCATATGATAGCAAATTTTTAATCCAGCATCACGAAGTTTTTTCGTGGCAGCTGCAGAAGTTTCAATCGTATGCCCTCGTTGTACCAATTCAAGGATTTCATTTGAAAGGGTTTGGATTCCTATCTCAACACGAGTTGCACCTAATCTTAGCATTTCGTCGATATTTTCATCGGTTACTAAATCAGGACGGGTTTCAAAAGTCAAACCAACATTTCGTACTGTTGCAGTTTCGTTTGTTTTTTTTGTGCTTTCAAAATCAGGTCCAATTGAACTGTTCATTGCATCAAGACATCCCTTAACAAACCCTTCTTGATATTCCACGGGTTTTGAACACCAGTCCCCGCCCATTACAATTAGTTCGACCTTCTGTATGGAATGTCCAATTGTTTTCAATTGATTTAATCTACTTTCAACTTGTT
The DNA here is from genome assembly GCA_016840385.1 of Candidatus Thorarchaeota archaeon. Next base: position 10,590 of record JAEOSL010000021.1, read on the forward strand.
TGTATGGATCAAAGTTATGTTGAATACCGCGCATTGTAGCTGGTTCATGACCAGTGTAACTTTGGGGTACTGGTTCAGGAAGATCCGGACCACCTGGACAATATGCACATTTTCCATGAGGACAAGCATGTGGTTCTGTCATGGTTGCTACAACTGCGACACCAGACACAGTACGTACTGGACGTTTTTGTAAGAAAGGTGTCAAAATCTGGCGTTCTTTGGGTGTTGTTGCTTGTAGCACATCAGCGTTTGTTGGTATTCTAGATATGCTATACTTCCCGCATATCTTATTCTTTATTCGATTAATCTTTTGACGGGTTAATGGTGTTTCTGTATTCAGTATGGACTCAATTATTTCTCTGTATATGGTAGTTTTATTATCAGAGATAGGCATGATTTGTTGAAATAGTAAGAATTGAATTAATATCATGTGGTGTAGCTATTTCTTTATACCTTCGGGAAGAAATTCGTAGTCGTGAGACGGATCTAAAGCATCACCATAATTTTTACTTCCTGAAAATACCACTTCGATATTTTGTCTTTTGCAAACATCTTGTAGAGTGGCAATAGCTGTTTTTGTCCAACCTGAAATATCAAGTTCACCAACAACTGTTAATTCTCGTGCCATGATACTAAAAGGTCTGACGTGTTCAGCCGTCAGTATTTGTGCGACTATATTGATTATGAAACGACGGTTATCCGATATTGAACGTGCATACAACATAATCAGTTTATCAATCGCGTTTCTGGTACCTATCGCTGCAATTGTTTTACAACCAATCAGCCATTCGTCCGTATCACCTGAAACTAGTAATATTTTTTCACAGAAAGGGAGGAGCTCTGGATCTCGTCTACGAGCGAGCTCCAATAGACTGGACTCACGTAAGATCAAATGTACTGTATCATCTCTTACGAGTTGCCACAACTTCACTGTAGGGGTGTCGGCATGCAATGGGGGGTATGGCATTGAGGGAGGTTGTGATGTGAGTCGTAGCTGCGCCGCAGTCATGCAGTTCGGTTACGTTACTGAGATTTAAGGTCGTAAGAGAAATATTACGATGTGGGTGCAAAGAAGAAGGTCGTAGGACAATCTTTAAAACCTGACACAATAAAATCGAGATGATGGCGGCCACAGACCCCAGGGTTCACCTGATCTCGGCTGAACTCAGAAGTTAAGCCTGGGTTGTCGTTGTGGGAAATGTGCGGTGCGCGAGCCCGTGACAAGCCCATGAGCTGCCACATTCTCTTCTTCGATTCAATTTGTTGAAATTGTATTCTGTTTTTGTGCTGCTGAAAATATATTTCAAAAATTGTAAAAAGAGATGGTGCGCCCACCGGGAAATCCATGATGCATAGGATTTATGCATTAATTCGAACCCGAGTTGAAAGCTTGGGAAGCTTCCGTCCTAACCAAACTAGACTATGGGCGCTCGGTTGTTCAATCCAAAAATTATTGATAAAAGAGTATCGCAAAGTTACATTTTTTCGAGTGTGTGCAATCTCAAGTTTTATCTACTAGATACAAATTCGCTTAGCATGAGTATCGCAATATGACATCAGAAAACATGGATGCCTACTTCTGGCAGGGAAATCAAGCATGTGCTGAAGGAGCTATAGCAGCAGGCTGTAGGTTCTTTGCGGGATATCCAATAACCCCAGCATCTGAAATAGCTGAAATCATGTCCAATCGACTTCCAAAGATGGATGGAACATATTTACAAATGGAAGATGAAATTGCTGCAGTTTCTGCAATAATAGGGGCAGCTTGGGGCGGACATCTTTCTATGACTGCCACCTCAGGTCCTGGATTCAGTCTTATGCAAGAGAATATTGGTTACGCAATTATGACTGAAACCCCATGTGTTATTGTTAATGTTCAAAGAGCTGGCCCTAGCACTGGTCAAGCGACGAAAACAGCACAGGGTGACTTTATGCAAACCCGATGGGGTACTCACGGAGATCATGAAAGTGTTGTGCTAGCCCCGAATTCAGCTCAGGAATCATATGAATTAACAATACGAGCATTTGAAATATCGGAACGACTTAGACTTCCGGTGATTATTCTTTCCGATGAAATCGTTGCGCATTCACGTGAAAGAGTAGTAATCAATAGAAATCAGGATGTTTCGATAAAACGTCAATTCACGTCCTCTAAGGATTTACCATACGGAAGTACCGATGCAAATGGTCATGCATTAATGCCAAGATTTGGTGATGGTCATGACCTTTTGATTACTGGTTCTACACATAACGAGCAAGGGTTCAGAAAAACTTCTGATCCAGAAACTCATAATCGACTTATCCGTCGTCTATCCGCAAAAGTTCAAGATAATATTGAAAACCTTACTGATGTGATTGTATCTGGACCAGAAACTGCAAAATGGGGTATAGTTTCATTTGGCAGTACATCGAGATCAGTTGAAGAATCAATCATTGAAAAGTCGGGTGACGATTCATTCAGATCCCTAAGGCTCAGGACCATTTGGCCGTTTCCAGACCATGCAATCAAAGTGTTTGCTGAATCTGTTGATAAATTATTAGTGCCCGAACTCAATTTAGGACAACTTGTAGGAGAAGTATCAAGAGTTGTAGATGATTCTACTGAGGTTGTGCCATTGAATAAAATCGGTGGAGGGCTCATGATTGAACCCGAGGAGATTTTGGACGTATTGGATAGAATCTGAATCGATGGGGATATAGGTTTTAGTTGACCTCCATCTTCTGCGACAATTGCAATACTAATTGTAGTTGGCATCCAAATAAATATCGTTATGATTTTGGTTTCAATAAGTGACCAATTTGTATAGATTTTACAGATGAATTGTTGAAAACCTGGTTGGATCCAATTTGGTAATAGGAAGAATTGATTCATTGATGTATTTGTATTTTCTATTAATGCGAGAAGTATTTCATCATCCGCAAGGAATATTTCGATGGTGACTTCGTCTATTGTTTCATTGATATCATTAATGGATGTGATATCAAAATAGATAGCTTCAGAGTAAGAAGCTGTCATATTTGTAATATTGGAAATGGTTAATGAAAATACAATTCCACTTATCTGAAATTCACCTATTGGAACAAACTCTATGTCTAGAATCGTAATATTGATTATTCGCGGACCATCGGAAACATTGTAATCCAATGGAAAAGTAATCATCGAATTTGTATCTGAAGGGATTGCTAGGATTAAGGAAAATTCGGATAGACTGTCAGTAAACAAAATGTTTACAGATTGGTTTATGGTATTGTTTGTATCCAATAAAATTTCGACCATCGTGTTATTTCCTCGTAGTAGATTCCAAGTTGAATTAGAGGTATGAAAGAATAGAGGATAGTATACATGGATTTGGATTTCTTTAGATGATTGATATACATAACTACTATAGTCTTCTGATACAAAAATGGTGAAATTGAGTAGTCCATATTGGGGTGTGATTAGCCATGTGACGGTTGTCATGCCACTTGAATTCGAATAACCAGTTGCTACAGTGGCATCTAAAGAGTTGATAATTTCGACAAATCGTCCTTGGACAGGTTGTCCATTGGGGTTTGTTATGTTTACAATAAGTGAGGTATTATATCCAATTGTAGCAGGTATCAGTTCGTTATATTCGATGTTTGGTATATATAATACATCAAGATTGAGTGATTGTATTGTTTCATCATAGTACGTTGAGGGGGCTATATATACAATAAGCGTGCCCTCGCCCCAATTTGTTGGAGAAATTTGGAATGATAAAGAGAGCATACCGGAGGCGTTACTAATTCCAGTGAGATTCTGATGTGATGATCCAATTGAAAAACTAACATTAACAGGGAGGAATTCGATTTCTGTGCTTGAATGCCAATCAATGAGTTCTATGGTAATATTAAGCGAATCGCCACTTTTTGCTTCGCTTAGTTGTGTATTGATACTAATATTTCTCGGTAGTACTTCAATACTGACATTGGCAATGCCATTCTGGTATAGAGGATTTACCGCAGTTAGATTGATTTGATAAAAGCCTGGAGAAGTTTGGAAAGAAATGTAAACTTCAAATTGTCCACCTACAATATGTGACATAGTGCCATTTGAAAAATTAGTTTCCCACTGCACTGTGCTTCCTTCGATTGGTATACCTTCCTGATTAACATGATTGACAATGATTTGAACAGACTCAAAATGATTACCATCAGATGATTGACATAGAATTCTATCCGTAGATTGGATTATGTTCAGATTTGAGGAGGCAGGAAGAACTTCTAATGGGAATGAGTTTGATATTGGTAGAAATGAATTTGATCCATTACTGCTAATACATACATTGTACGTACCAGGTAACCCCATCATAGAGTTCCAATCAAGCATCACTTCTCCAGACAGATTAGAAACCGTATCATTATGAAAGATTTGTATAGAATCTTCATCGAAAATTGTTATTGAAACATTCTGGTTGGAAAACGCTATTGTTTCGTTAATTGAACTTGCTAATCTAAATGCTAAAGTTGTATTGAGTCCATATTCAATATCCATTTGACTCATCGTAGTGATGGCTAGAGGTCCCTTAGTAATATTAACTTCAACAGATTCACTAATGCTCTGTGAGTACTTGTCAAATATTTCGATATTGAAAATGACATATGCTGTTTCAATGTCCATTCCTGGTGATACATCATCAGGAAGAATTGTGTATGAAGCCGTTAAATATCGGACATTGGATGAAGCAGAGATGAATTTTTCCTCTGAAAAAATAGGTCCATTATCAGCTACTACAGTAAATGAAATATAACACCAACCACCTTCGTCGAAATCTGCAATCAATTTAGATACCATATCAATTTTTTCGCCGACTACATATACCGTCTTATCAGTTTCAAAGTAATGAAAATCAAGATAGGGTGCTGCTGCAACCGGAGTTATTAGACTCAGAGCAATTAGAGTTGGCAATAATATGATAAATGGAGTTCTTAATCGCAATTGGCACACCAAAGTGAGATGTGTATGCTCCCTAAAAAACCACACATGAACGGTAGGTTTATTCGTTAATAGAAAATTCATACCTACGAGAACTCGTAGATAATGGAGATTGAATAATTATGCCACTCAGGCTTAAGAACGCTGTAATAAACTCGATTGAAGAAACAGAAACCAAACGACTCAAACTCCTAAAGATTGTTTCAAAAGTTGATGGAGTGACTACAACGTTGGAACTACCTGATGCTCTCTGTGAAACTATGAAAGTAAAGGATACGATTGATGTAGTTATTGATTCTAAACCGATTCTAAAAGGACCCACTGCAAGATTGTATTTAGAAGGAACCGTTTTCAAAGTCAATGATGATGATTTTGAAGTTGTGGGTACATTCGGTGGTTTACGTCTTACAGTCAATATTTCCAAACCTAAACCTGCACAAAAGAAGATCTTTGAAACTGAGAAACTCTTTTTGATGATAAACTAAGAGGTTCCTGAAGTTTTTTTGCAAAATCTGATTACTTTCGGTCAACCCTCTATCTGGGTAGGATTGTCAAGTACTACCAATCATGTCCGTAGTTCACTCTAATGAACGAGTTGTTTCAGAGAGCGGATTTTCACCTTCTGAAATGTAGTTAGGAAAGAGTGTTGGTATGAATTATGGGTGTGGTCATTGGTCGATGTTAAAGTTGAATCAAATAATGCATCATCTTGGGTTTGTTCAGGTTGCTCTGGAAAAGTGACGATCAGCCGGGGATATGTTGTTTGTGTTGAATGTGGAATGGTACTTTCACGAGAATATGTACTTCCAACATACCAAATGGGGGAAGAACAAAATAATAGCACTCCTAGTGCAAGTGTATATGGATCACTAGGTAATAGGATGCATATTGTTGATGGCCTTGGTAGTTACATAGGATATCATAAGGATAGATACTTTCGTGATGCTCAAGGACATGCGCTCTCAGGATACATGCAAAAGAAGTTCAAGCGCCTAAAGACAATATACAGCACAAGGATTCGCATAGGAAATAACGAAGCAAAATATAGAGCTCTTAGGACCTTAAATCATGTATCAAAACTACTGATGCTGACTGAACAGGTACGTGATCGTACGGCATATCTCTACAAGAAAGTGGTGTCCGAATCGGTCAACAAGATTACAAATAATATTCTTCTAATAGCAGTATGCTTACTTATGGCAGTACGTGAATTCAGAGAGGAGGCTCCAATTACGCTTGAAGAGATTGCGAGTGTTTTTGAAAAGTGTGGGCATAGGGTCAATGTTAGAGCAATCGTTCGGGAAGCACTAAAATTGAAATCTCAAACAGGTTACTCACCTCACATTCGCAAACCCGAAGATTATGTTCCTCGAGTAATTTCAATGTTAATGAATAGTCAAAAAGTGCTTGGTAAGATAAAATCCCGCGGATGGGATTCTAGCAAATATGAAAACTGTTTACGAAACAAAATATTGTCAGTGCTAAGTGTTATTCCATCGTCAAAACGAGGTGGTCGTAATCCATTCATTTTCACGGTTTCAGCAGCTTATGCTAGTGATAGATTAATTGCAGCTGATTGTGGAAGACGAACGGTACTTACCCAGAAACTTGCTTCTGTTGCTACGAAAGTTGCAGAATATAGCATTCGGGATCATTTTGGAATGATTAAGAAAGTAGTTGAACGTGCTTCTGTTGCTGTATGATTTATGATAATGTTGTGACAATGCAAAAGTACGTGATTTGATGATGAAGAGGATGATAGAGATTATTGATTGTCCTGAATCGCGATGTGATTCATGTCAATATGCTTCTGCTCCATTATGTAAGAAAATGTTACAGATAAGAGAGAATAATCCGAACTGTAAGATCGTTTTCCTCGAGACAAAAAGAAGATTGATGTATCTTGAAACGGATAACCAAGTACAACCTATGGGTCCACCCTGGTACTCAGATGAATGGGAACCAGTATATTTCGGTCATAATGATATTGTAATTGATTCTGAAAAAATAATTGATATTTATGTTGTAGGTCCATATGTTATCCTGTTTCGGAATGATGAAGAGTTTATCATTCAACAATCAATTCCACGTATTCAAACTGCATTGGAGCATGATTTGTATATTCGGGTATATAATGAGTTGATTGTGTCAGATGTGATAAATTTTACATCGCGGATTAAACTGGATGATAAGGTATCACAAGTCGCAGAAATAGTATCATCTCATATCATGGATTCAATTCCAGAAATCAGAAGTAACACTAGATTAAGATTATCGAATATAATATCACACCGATTCACCGTATTGGGGCCTATTACTCCGATAATATTGGATGATGAAGTAGAAGAGATATTTTTGGATAGACCAGATACTTCGATCTATTTTGACCATCGTAGATTTGGGCGATGTTATTCTTCTGAAACCTTGGATAATACTGAAGTTGCAAGGATGATTACATTCCTTCGTGCCGAAAGCAATATGCACATAGACAGAAGAAATCCATCGATAAAAATTGATGTTGAGTTTTTTGAGATTCCCTTGAGATTCTCAGCTAGTCTACCACCGCTCACACCAGATGGATTTCATATGCAAATCAGACGGGCTAAACATTCTCCATTCTCAATATTGGATCTCATTGCCAATGGAACAATACCTGTTGAAGCTGCAGCTATGCTGATTCTTGCCATAAATTCAAGGATGAACATAACAATTACGGGTGAACCTGGTGTTGGAAAAACAACGCTGCTTAACGCATTAGATATGATAACACCCCAAAAATGGCGGAAGATTTACGTTGAAGATGTGATCGAGAGTAGAATTCATAATCATCATCATCAGGTACGATTGAGGGTGAATCCTATAGATGAAATAACAAGTAGTCTTGACAAATCTACCGAGATAGTAAAAACCTTACACCGTTCACCAGATTATCTTGTTTTGGGAGAAATCCAAACAGATAGCCATAGCAATGCATTATTTCAGGCACTTTCAGCCGGCCTTCATTCAATTCAAACATGTCATAGTGGGTCTGCATCTGATCTTGTTACTCGTTGGACTCTTTCTCATAATATTCCAGTTTCAAACTTGGCGTTGATGGATGTAATAGTGACTCTTGATAGACCAAAAGCAGGAGAGTCAACTCGTAAGATTAGAGAGATTGTTGAAGTTCGCCGAAATACAATTGATGGAATTAAAGATTTTACTGGGTTGAATAAATTATATGATAGAATAGGTGATATTCCTCTTTTTAATTGCGCTCAAGATGGAGCATATCAATTGCGAGCTCTTAATGTAGGAATAGATAATCCGATACCAGCATATGATGCAATAGTAGAAATCCTTAGACAAAGGATAAAAACAGGCAATTTGAAAGGGCTTTCAGCTATCGGGGAATTTCTGTGGTCTTTCGGGCATCCAATGAAGTTTGAAGTGCCCAGCTCATAGTTACTCCCAATTGAATTTCTTGCAATCGATTTAGCCGATGTTGGGGGGCTTAAATAGCGAATTCAGAATAAAATAATGGTGCAAATTAGATGATTGGTGATGAGAATCTAAGAAGTGATGAAAATGGTGGGCCCTTAGTTGAAGAGAGTCTTCTTTTAGGATTAGCAGTTGTCACAATCTCTATTGTGATTGCTGTCATCCTTCAGGCAACTGGTTGGGCACAAGATGCAGTAGGTGGATTACTTCAACTTCTCGAAGATAGTTGGAATGGATTATCGAGTTTCTTCCCGTGAATATCTTCTAAGATTGAGGCCTATGTTTTTTTTTCAAGGCGCATGGGGAAAGCCTTATTTTGTATTGTGAGCGTGCTGATTCGCTTCGGGCTGACACAACCTGGCTCCGGTAGATGCCTTACGATTATGTTTCGTGATGCAACCGTTTGTAGTCTGGCCCAGCATGAGGGATTCTCGATTCCTCGACCCGGGTTCGAATCCCGGCCGGAGCACCAAATTTCTTCTACCCTGAAATATATCGCTGTCGTAAAAAGGGAATAATCGGTATGGAAAACGATGCGATAAGACTTGCCAATAACAAATGGATTCCTAGTCCTTGGCCGATATTTACATCAATCATATCAACAGTGATGAATATATCACCACTATCAGGAATAATTCCAGAAATTTGTTGTACTTCAAAAGATAAAATATAGATTCCAGCATAATTCGGAATGGGTAGTTTTAGATGTATATTTCCTACAGAATCACTCCGATCGTTTCCTTGTAAGTTAAGCCAATAATATTCTAATACAACCCCGTCGAGAAGTGTTCCATTTAATGCAATAATGTTGAGATGAACAGATATCTCCATTAAAGAATCATCTACCAAATACTCAAGCAATGCAATACGTATTGGTAAAGTATGTAAAACTGAAAAACCTAGCTCGATTTGGGTTGCTAGTATGTAATTTGAAAAATTACCATTGTAAATCATATGATAGGTGTAATAGTCTTCAATTTCATTCGTTGTAAAATCTATCGATACTACCCCTGCCTGATTCGTGGTCGAGTTAATAATTAGGATATTATCAGAGGTCCAAACTTCAATGTATTGATTAGATAGATTAGCTGAATGGTCTGTGAGATGCAACTCAAATATCACATGCTGCAGTGGTGAAGCATAGCCCATGATGTTACTTTTGGTTAGTACAAGATTTGGACGATCCCATATATGTAAAATAAAGGAATAACTGGTATTCAGGAGATAAATATTGTCGGTAATATTAATGAGAAACGTTCTTTCTCCCTTGTTACCAGTAATGAAAATTTGAAAATTGAATGTTGATTGATTGGGAAGTGAACTAATAGTTTCATTATATCCAGTAATTGGATCACTTAGTGTAATAGATGTACCAGGTATTTCACGATTGAGTTCATCATACAGGCCTATCGTTATATTTGCATAGTCATCGATTTCAATAATTGCTGGACTACTAATATCTAGAATTGTTAAACTTGTTACAATGAAAGAAATTTCGTAAAAGGATTGTTCGAATCTGTCGGTCCCTGGGTATTCTGCCCTTAATGTATTTGGGCCCAAATTGAAACGCTCATCGATTTGAAGTGCGGTAAATACACGTCCGGTTTCATTTGTTGTTATTGTAGTTAGAAAATAATCATTTAGAAACAAATCAAGTGCTGTATAAGACATATACTCGCTGCCAACCAATCCGATGTAGCTCAGATTCATATTTTCATTCAAGGAGAGTGTATTTTGTGGTATATTCTCAAGTTGGATACTTGTGGGAATTTGAAGAATACTAATAGCAAATACTGTTTCACTAGCTCGATAGAAGGTTGTTAGATTTCCACCATAAGTGACTAGGATATTATTTACTCCTAAATGATACCATGATATATCACAATTTATGACAAAATCAGCATAACCCGTAGCATTTGTCATTACAGTTGCAAGAAGAATGTCGTTGCTATATATTGACAAGATTGCGGTATCGATTGGTGTTTCTGAATCATCTTTAATTAATGCAGAAAAATGAAGATTATCACCGGGAGAGAGAAATGTATTAGGAATGAAAGTTTCGATAGTGCTGGAAGACACTACTATTACCTGAATCCATTGGTAAGATGGTGAAAGTGCCAGTGATGTGTTTCCAAGATATGTTGCATTAATCAGAGTTGGACCCAGTGGATGATTATGTGAAAACAATGAATTGAGAGTAGCTTGTCCGTTTGCATCAGTAAATGCAACCCCAAGATACGTATCCCAAGTTTGATCAAAAAATTCTACTGGTTGATACGAAACTGGATCTCCATAACTACCATTTTGGAGAAGGATGATTGAAATACCAAATTCTTCCCCTCGTGACACAACGATTTCTTCTTCCGCTGAAGTGGTTTGTGAGGTGGTAATAGTCATTAGTAACAAACATACTATGGCTGCAAATAAGACCATTTTTTGTGCGCTCAATGTGAGTTCCTCGTTCCATTAACTCTTACCTGAATTACGCTTGGTTGTTTTTAATCTCCTATAGAGTTCTCATGATTTTGAGCTACACTATTGATGTAAACCAAAGAAAATTATGGGTAGTTCTTATGCGAAAGTAGAACATTGTAAGATAGTGATGTTCACGTTTGCCAACAAATGCTAGATATCTATTCACAGGAGGTATAGAACATGTTCCCCTCTCTATCAAGAAAAAGAAATAGTTTCGAAGAGAAGAGTGGATATGATATCAAGAATTGGTGGCAGTGGGTTGGATTATCTTGGATTTTAGGGGTAGTGTTCAGTGGATTATATTTTATCATAGTCTATTTGGTACCTTACATCAGTACTGACTATCGCATATTTGTCCCAAATCGGTTTATTATTGAGGTTATTATTTGCATCATTCCACTCGCATCAGGGTTAATACTTACAAGTCAGAGTCTTTTGGTTGTGGAACCTACAGTTTCAATTGAGGGTGAGTTCTTGGTACTCGATTCGAGTCGACAAGTAGTGGCCATGAGTTGCCTAGAACTTGTCAGAGTTTCTGGATCTGTTAACACGGATAACGAAAACGAACCTCTTTACAACACCTCTATCCTGTTGGCATTACAAGCAGGTGCAAAACGTAATGTAAATTTTGCATATGAAGTAGGAGTTGTATCAGGCCAACCATTCCTCCGATTTTTTGTAACAGCTTCAAGTAAAATGCTTGATGATGCAAAAGATATTCTGAGAAAGGAAGCTACCAGAATAGAGGCGATTCTTCTTTCTACATTAAATAATATTGAATTGCATCAACTAAGAGATGAAAAACTTGAGAGAGCAGTTTCGATTTTTAACAACGAAGAAAAAGTAGATGTTAACACATTAGATACAAATGTAGTTCTTTTTCTGAAAGGAGTTCCAAGTGTATCACCCACATGTGATTCATCTCAAATTGGAAAATTCATTTCAACTATTCTGAAACAAGGATATTCTGTTAGTTTTACCTGTGTTTTCTCTGGGGCAAAACCTGGACGAGAAAGAAGGAAATTGGAAGGAGAATGGCGCAGCATTCGAAGTAAAGAGAGGAATAAAGAAGACTCCTTAGCAGATCAAGCAATAAAGAAGAAATTAGTCGATCGTTATGAGCTAATCCAATCTAACTCCGGTTGGTTTGATTCGTCAACATACATTCAGATCTCAAAAGATGATACATTGAATATTCAAATGGTAAAGGAAGGATTGAAAGGATTAATCCTTTCGCTATGGGGTGAAAACAGCTCAATTACTATAGATGAGTTGAGTATAGACCAAAGAAAGTTCAGAAGGATTCTTACTAGACGCCATTTGAAATCGCAGCGAATTCATATGAGTCAACTTGCCGCGTTTGTCAATACACCTGTCCAACCACTCCCAGTAATTTCTGCTTTGGACGTACCTGTATTTCCTGTACCTGCAATTGAATTCATTGCAAATGAATTTCCTATAGGATGGGCTATTTTTGGTGGCCGACGCCTAAATGAGGTCGGGTTAAAAACAGAATGGCTGCGGGAACATGTTGCTGTGTTGGGAGCCACTGGAACAGGTAAAACTACACTTGTGAGAAAATTGATTGCCGAATTGTCAACAAAAACTGACGTGCCATGGTGGATTTTTGATGTAAAAGGTTCAGAGTATTCAGATCTTGTTGCTCTTGATAATGTGATTGTGCTTCGTCCTGGTCTTGATACGACATTTGTGATTGATTTGATAGATACTGAATCAAGTTCTTTGATCAACCAAGCACATGCAACTTTTTCGATTCTAAAAGAATTGTTAAGAGAGAATAATTCATCGGATCTTTCACCTGCAATGGAAAAACTATTGAGAGAATCAGTTTTGGAAATGGCCGATGGTATTGATGGAACATACTCTGTGAAGTCGCTCACTAGAATCATCAAGCAAAAAGCAGGTAGTACTCGTTCAGGGACAATGACCAGAGATGCACTCCTCAATCGTCTCGAGATTCTCACGCGTGAGCCTCTAGGTTCAATTTTGAGAGGTGGTCCTCATGCCCTGAAGATTTCAGATTTATTACAAAAAAGAGTTGTTTTTGATCTCCGACATGTGTCACGGGTTGGGGGAATGGATGCAGCTCGATTGTTGTACAATCTTGTAGCGAAACGAATCTTTGATTCTGGGATGAGAAGGGGAATAAAGTCAGGACTTCATCATTTAGTAGTACTTGAAGAAGCGAATAATCTCGTACCCGAGAGTTATACTAGGCATTCAGCAGCTGATGTTACTACTGGTGAATCTATGGTTATGCTCCAACGTGCAACAGGGCAAGGTGTGATTGTAGTTTCTACTAGACCTAATATTTCGTCAAATATACTAGCAAATACTTCTACAAAAGTTACATTCAGACTTCCTTATGATAGTAGTATTGGTGGCCGGTTCATGTCTATTAGTCCTGAACAGGAGCAGTACTTGAGAACACTCAAGAGAGGAAGAGCTCTGATGATATTACCTTCAGTTGAAACATTTGAGATTGAAACAATGCTTTTTGATATTTCTCAGTACTCTAATGTTTTAGAAGATAAAGTAGATGATATTTCAGTAGATGAAAAATCAGCACATCTAACTGTGGAGTTAGAGGGAATTTCTACTACTACTTCAAAAATCACACCTGAGATTAGCGAATCTCAGACACCAGAAGATAAGACGGTAATATTTGATAGACTTGGTGAAATTGCTAGTCATGTTGTGGCATTTCTAGCGCCGCGAGATGTAACCATAAGTGATGATATTCAGAAGTTCTTGATGACTTTGGACTCTAGGATGTCTACTCAAGATATTTCAGAAATGATTCGTGATTTTGTTTCACTTTCCACAATACAACGTGAAGCAATCTCGCTTGTTTCCGGAGGTTTTGTATATACCTTACCTGGAAAGGGTCTTGAATCTGTGAGAAATGTGATTGTCGATTATATCATTAAGAAATGTGGTGCAGAAAGCTCTGCAAGAATAAATAATGATGGCATTAACGGTCCTGATATTATATTAGACGATCGTGCAATATTGGTGATTCCTGAGCATCTAAAATCATCATCTATGAATCCAACCTTGGAAAAAATTAGATTTCTGATGAGTAAACTGGGTAATGAGATGGTTGAACTTGTTGTAATTGTCAGAGGTAGTGTAGCAGCTGCGAAACTCCGAGAAATCACTGATAATTCAGATGAATTTACAGCTGTAAATGTTGTTTCTGCATTTCCAGGGTCTCTTGACAAAATGATTGAAAGTATGACTTACACAACAGAAGAACTAGGTGTAGATGACAAAACGTCGGATTCGCATAAGGTGGATTTGATTGAAGCAGTACATGAAGTTGGAACCGCGACCAGTCGTGTAGTTCAAATGCGGTTATGGTTTGGGTTAATTCAAGATTTTGTAGATTTGTCTAACGGAAGAGTTGAGTGGGAAACATTATTGGAGTTCATTGAAACAACTGCATTGCAGTCATTGAAGGGAAGAACAGCTCCGATGAATATTGATGAAGGACGACGTGCTTTAACAGAACTCTTAGCTGATGAAGCTCTTGTCGCCCTCCGGATAGGAAAGGAAAAAGAGTTTATCGACTTAGAGGAAGGATTGTGGATTATTAATGCCACCATTTTGAAGGAGTTGAGAGATGATACCATTAAGGTGATTGAAAAGAAACTTAGTGGGCGAAATTCAATGACTGTTTTCAAAAACCATGGGTATTACGATCTTTGTGTTGGTGAAAAATCGTATGTGATATTTCCAACCCAGCAACAATTGAACACGCTTATTCGAGTACATAGTGATATTGCCTGTCGCACGTGCAAATCTTCGCAAGTTATATGTATATTAACTGCAGTGGAGTATTTGGATGACTCAATGGTTACACCTTCTAATCTTATTATGAGGACTATGGATGATGGATTGGCGACTGTTATAATTTAGATTTGAATTCTTGTGCATGTTATCGGTTTTCCATTAAGTAGTTTCTTTAATCGTCCTGGAATGTTCAAATTAAAAACAACAACTTCTATACCAGTATTTTCGAGGGAAAACAAATCGTTAACCTTTCGGGTCATGCCACCAGTAACATCAGTTGATTTAGAGGGACCAGCTCCTGCAAGCACGCTTTCTCTATTAGTTGCATCGATAACTGAAATGATTTTGGCTTCTGGGTTGTCATCTGGATTTTCTTCAAAGATACCGTCCACATTTGTACCAATAAGAATTGAAGAAGTAGTTAGCTCTTGAGCAAGGAACACAACTAATGTGTCTCCACTGAGAATCGATGATCCTAGAACGCTATCAAAACAAACATCACCATGAAGGATTACTGTGATTCCCGCGTCAATAGATTTCTGTATTATTTCAAGCGGAAATTCAGAGATTATTCCATTGTTCATCTTTACAAATGAAAAAGGTGATAATACAACTGATGGAATTCCAGCATTTGTTAGAGATGATTCTACCTCAAGTGCTAGCATAGACATATTATGCCGAATTTCTGGAATACCGGCTAAGCGCATAGTATTCGATGTTTCGAGAGAACCATATCCATATTTATGAGCTGCCTGATGTCCATGTGAGCCTCCACCTAGTACCACAATTTTCGGGTTTGAAGATATCCTCATCTCACCCGCGATTCGTGACAATGCCTCAATATTGCTTTTAGGAGGAGAAATGTTCTTGTAAGTAATTACAGATCCACCTAGCTTGAGGATTATTAGTGGTTTCAAGGGTAACACTATCAAACTAGCATAGGGATTATGCTTATGGAGATTCCTCTTCTTGTTAACAGAATAAAAATCTCATAAGACAAGCTTTTTATCCATATCATCTGCTCGAAGTTTTGGACACCTCGGAGTAGATTTAATAATGACTCAAAAGGCGAGAATTCGGTTATCAAGTACAAGTACAGAGCACCTTGATGGTGTATGTAATCAGATTAAACGGATTACTCGAAAGACGGGTGTTCGAATGTCAGGACCAATACCATTGCCTACTAGAAGAATGGTAGTTCCAACACGAAAAACCCCATGCGGGCAGGGTTCCGAGTCTTGGGATAAGTGGGAGATGCGAGTTCATAAACGACTAATCGATATCGATGCTGATGAGAGAGCTATTAGACAAATAATGCGTGTACGTATTCCAGACTCTGTCTATATCGAAATTGAACTCACGGGTTAATTCATTTTCTTATGCGTTGTGCATACACAAACTCTATCTAGTAAAGATTCTACTGAACAGAGGATACTCCATAAACCACTGTGTGAGGTAATTGTATTATGTGTGGTATAATAGGTGTGGTACAGAGAAGAGGTGAGGTATCACCATTCATTCACCAAGCATTGAAGCGTTTAGAGTATCGAGGTTATGACTCAGTTGGTATTACAACTATTACCCAAGGGCAATTGCATATGAAGAAAGACAAAGGTAAAATCGATGAAGTTCACCAGAAATGGAACTTGGATGATTTACCAGGTAGTATTGGGATAGGTCATACTCGATGGGCTACACATGGGATTCCATCGATGTACAATTCACATCCACACTATGATTGTAATGATGAGATTGCAGTTGTGCATAATGGAGTAATAGATAATTTTCTTGATCTTAGAGCAAAGCTGAAAGCTGCAGGACACAACTTCGGATCAGATACTGATACTGAAGTAATTCCACATATGATTGAAGACTACATGAAGCAGGGATTGGATCTAAAATCATCTGTAAAGGAGGTTACGAAGCATATCGAAGGGACCTATGCAGTTGTTGCGATGTGCACTCAAGAACCAGATAAAATTGTTATAACTAGAGATGGTAATCCGCTTGTTATTGGAAGAAAAGGTGATACTTCTTACGTGTCATCAGACATTCCCGCATTTTTACCAATGACAAATGATATGATGCTTCTTTTAGATGGAGAAATTGCAACATTATCATTGGATGGTATTGAGATTGAAAAGCTATCTGATGGAACACGAGTAAACCGTGAAACAATCAAAATTAGCTGGACTGCGGATCAGGCCCAAAAGGGGGGCTATCCTCATTTCATGCTTAAAGAAATTCACGAGCAACCTGATGCCATTAGAAATACTCTGAGATTGAATTCCGAGGTAATAGAAAAAGCTGCAAAAATGGTTAGCGAGGCAGATCGAGTGTTTATGCTTGCTATGGGAACATCGGGACATGCAGCAACTGCAGGAAAGCATATGTTCGCATCCATTGGAGGGGTTTTACCATCGTTTGAACTAGCCAGTGATTTCTCTGATAGTGTGTATGGTACATTGACCAATCGTGATCTGATTGTTGCCATCACTCAATCTGGAGAAACAACTGATACAATGTTTGCAGTTAAATATGCCAAGAAATTTGGTGTGAAAGTAGTAGCAATAACAAATGTTGTTGGTAGTTCCATAACTCGAATCGCTGATCATACCATCATTACACAAGCAGGACCAGAGATAGGGGTGGCTGCTACAAAGACGTTTATGGTTCAACTTACGTCCCTTGCACAGATAGCCATTTCACTGGGCAAGCTCACGGGATTTAGAAACCCAGAAACGATTCAGAAAAAGGAAGAAGGATTGATGCGACTTCCTGATATTGTTTCAGATGTTATTGCTGCCGAAGAAGAGCATGCTAGAAGAATCGCAAATGTGTATTATGATAAACCTAGTATGCTATTCTTGGGACGTGGAATATCAATGGCTACCGCTGATGAAGGTGCATTGAAATTGAAAGAGATTGCCTATAACCATGCGGAAGCATATTCAGCTGGTGAGTCAAAACATGGACCAATTGCACTCATTCAGGATGGATATCCTGTTGTTATCATAGCCCCGAACGATGAAACTCGAAGTCGAATTATTGGTAATGTAATGGAGATGAAAGCAAGGGGTGCTGAGATTATTTCGGTAATTGAAAAAGGGGATAACGATTTGTTACAATTATCCGACCACAGCTATACTATCCCCGCAGGAGTTGAACCTGAGTTTTCCATTATGCCTTATATTGTTCCTTTGCAACTTTTCAGTTATTATATGGCAACGAAAAAGGGATATGATCCTGATAAACCTCGCAACTTGGCAAAATCTGTCACTGTTCTTTAACGGGCTTAAATTCTATTTCGTAGCATACTAGTTATGTGAAACCAATGTTGCTATTTGAAATCTTGAGCCCACTATCTGATTTTGCAATTATGATAGTCGGATACTTTATCGAAATCTGGGAGTTTCTAATGTTTATTGCAAGAATGTCTGCAGTTATTGTAGTATTAGTCGGAGCAATCCTCTGGTTTACTGAGGTCAACTCAAAACGAGGAAAGGGATTGGTATTCAGTGGGGTTATGCTAGGAATAGTAGTTCAATACTTTGTAATGTATCCCCCTACGTTTATTCTTGTGTAATTCATGTCATGACTTAGACTAGCTGTTCTGCGATAAGAGATAATGATTCAATCAAACGATCCACATCTGATAGAGTATTGTATGCATGAAGTGAAACTTGGATAAACCCCTCAGATGAAATTGGTTTTATTAATGGATGCGCGCATAGAAGTCCGCTCCTTACAGAGATATCAGCTTCATCAAGAAAAAGTGCTACATCGTGGCAGCTAATGTCATTACCATTTCCTAAGTTGAATCCGAAGATTGTATTATTTTTGGATGGGTTACCGTAGCAAACCAATGATGGAATGTCATTTAATTGTGATAGCAGGTGACTTGCCAAACCGTGAAGATGGCTTGACATATCCTTTGATTTCAAGTCGCTAAGGTAAGATAGTGAAGTGCCAAGTCCAACGATAGCTGGTATATTTAACATTCCAGATTCAAATTTATCTGGTTGGAAAGCAATGTCAAAAGTAGTTGGATCTACGTTGGTTACAGCTGAACCTCCAAGTATCGCAGGATGATGATTTGCTCCTAGCTCTTTTTCAATACATTGAATTGCAAGACCAGGAGCACCCATTAGTCCAATATTCCCAGAAAATACTAACACGTCAACCCCTGATTTTTCGGGATTTATCGTATCAAAAGCAATTGATCTTGTTGCATCAGTAATCAATATGGCTCCATTTTCATGTGCAATCTGAGATATTTTCTCTATGGGGTTTCTTACTCCAAGTCCAATTGCTGTTTCACCAACAGCTACAAGTCCAGTGTTATTTGATATTAAACCAGCAAATGCTTCCAAATCGAGTATTCCTTCAACGCTTACAGGTATCAAATCTAACTGAAGGTTCAGTATTTGTGCTGCCCTTTGAAGAGCCACCATAACTGAATGTTCTTCACTTTGACCGATGATAATCTGATTCTTGTTGTTGCCCGTCCAATCATATCCTAGAGCAAATGATCCTACTGCGGATGGTATTGACTTTTGAAAAGAAATTTGATTTGAATCAGTATTCAAAAAGGTTGCAAGATTGCCTCTAACTTTCTCGACTAAGGCACTGGCTCGAACTGTATACTTGTGAGCACCACGTCTTGCAGACGCTACTGTGTAACCAAGAAATTTATTGATTGTGTCTGTGGTAACAGTGGGAACAAGTGTAGTACTTGCTGAATCGAAGTAAGCAAGATCAGGATTATCATCATAAATCTTGAAATCGGATTTGATATCTAATAGTGCCATGCTATTTCTATGATAAGGGGGTTCTTTAATTATAATGGTGTTACCTAGCAGGATGAAGTGTCTTGATTGAACAGCTAGTCGAGGGGTTTTTCCTCGTTACAAAAGAAGATCTAATATTCGAGGTAAAGGGAAATGTTCACCCTAAAGAACGTGTGATTGCATATTTGAGATACGTCCCCTGTGAAACTGGAGATAGAATTGCTGCAAATGAAATAAGGTATCGAAAAATATATTCTTTATCCGAAAGGGAGTTGTACCTAAAGGAGAATCATCAAGAATATCTATGGATGGATAGTATTCATGGTCGCATTCTGCAATCAGTACGTAAATCGGATATAATGTTCATCCTTGATCCTGTTGATCGGCTTCGACAATTTCGAGATAGGGGTATGCATTTGACACCCCTGCAAAAAGCATCAGTTCATCTAGCATCTCTGCTTGTTAAGAATTCCCAGTTAAGTTGGGATTCACTCGGAGTAACCGGTTCTCAGCTTTCAGGATTAGCTACTTTGGAATCCGATATTGACCTTGTTGTATATGGAGAAAAAGAAGGATTGGAGTTTTACAAGGCTTTTAGTGAGAATTTTGAGAAAATTCCTGAAATTAGTAGATATTCTGGGAAGACGCTTGATGACCACGTTGCATTTCGATGGGGGAGTATTTCCTCAAAAACCAAACTGAGAGAAATTGAAGCAGGAAAAATGTTGCAGGGTCTGTACAAGAACTATGAGTTCTTTATTCGTATTGTGAAAAAATCGCATGAAACTGATTACAAGTATAGTGATTTTGAATTTGAGAATCTTGGATTGCGTTCAGTCCACTGCAAAATTTCAGATAATTCTAGTTCAATATTCACACCTTGTGAATATGGAGTAAAATGCGAAGAGCTCCCGAATCTTACAAAGCTTCTGAGTTATCGCGGCCGATTCACTGAACACGTTAGAAAAGGAATGATAGTTGAGGCGCGAGGGCGTTTAGAGTCAGTAAGTACAAGAGAAAAGAAGGGTTATTTCCTGCAACTAGTGATGGGTGAAGATCCTAATGATATTCTAATTCCCATCAAGGAATAATAGTAATATTTGACGAAAAATGTGGGAATGTTCACTTAATTTACAATATTCACATGATATTGTTGTGAATGGCGCCTAAATTGTGAATAGATATAACGAAACGTTGTTCTACAGTCTTCATTCTCGGTAAAAGGACCCCATAACTCCGGTTATACCTGTGAATAGACACACCCCTTCGTTTCCACTGGAACTGAGTAAGAAGGCTTATGATAATGCCATTATGGTGTTCACAAGCAATATAGTCTAGTGAATATCTAATGTAATGGAGAAAACTCTTAATATTAAGAAATAAGCATTATGAGTGCTTGTTTCCACATATCCCTTCCTTAGAAGCTGCCAGCACAGCAAATACAGTACGAAGGAGCTTTGAATGTATACACACACATTATCTTCCCCTTATCTGGGTATACATGATTCACATACTCACACTTATTTGGAATTCTAACATATTAGACTGTGAACGACATTGACTAAGTTGTGACTAGATTCAACAACATAGTTGATGTGAAGGTGATATAAATGGCTGAAAAAAATCGAACTAATTACATTTACGAATTCACATACAGTTCCGCTCCAGGAATGAGAGAGATTTTTCAGTGCAAATATGTTCGTCCCGATGAAGCGCTAGGACGTTTTCAGAAAATATTGGCTCTCACTCAATCACCTTTTGACTTCAAGCTCGTCCTTTCTGACGAATCTAGTGGAGAAGAATCAAGCTTTCAAGTCAAAGGTGGAATCGATGAAATGTTTGAGAAATTCAAGGTATTTTTAGAAACAAGTACGGGTTATGTCTTTGTTATGGAAGTAGATACAAAGGAAATCGATTATGAAGAAATTGATTACGAGTCAATGAGTAATTACGACAAGATGCAGATGACCATCTATGGTTCCTTCAAACATGGTAAATTTTCTTCATTAGATATCATGGAGATATATGAAACCACATTCGAGGAAGAATTGCCAAAAAGTACAGCCTCTACTTACTTAGCTAGAATGTGGAATAAGGGAAAAGGACATCTGGAAAGATTTGGCAGTAGATCGGGGTATACTTATCGTTTGAAAACTGAACTGGATGATGTACAGCAGGAAATTGATAGAGCAGAAGAAATCCTCGCAGCTATTCAAATCCGGATTGGAAAATGATATAGCTAGCGAGGTTGTTGTATCTGCAGTTTTAATCTATAAACGAGTGGTTATTTCCTCAAGGCTTATGTCTAGACTTTCAAGCTCAGCAAGGATAGGCTCATACACATCCGCTGTTATAGGACGGTGTACTCCAGTCTTTGTTATTGTCCCTTCGAGGATTAGTCGACTAGCAATAGCAACTGGTAGTGCAACAGTCCTTGACATTGAGCTGTCACCGTTGGGTATACCATAATCCACCATTGTTGATGTTATCTTTTCTTTTCGATCAGAGTACTCAGCTATGAATTCATGATGCATCACGATCATATCGCGTTCACCAGAGGCGTATTTTAGCTTCTCTTCGAAAAGATGACAGAGGGCATCAAGGTATGTGTTTATGCCTTCAGGAATTATGCCATCGCTGAATAATCCTAGCCATTCAAATCTAGAAATGATATCATCATCAGCTTCAAGATTTATTGAGCTTGCAACAGATTTTGCAATATCTGAATCTTCAGAGGATATCAACTGACGCATCATTTTAGAGTAAGTTATTCCACTGATAGGATGTTCATCTATGTCAAGTAAACCGAGATCAGCAATCTTCTTCAGAGTACCACACCAGCCGATGTTTCTAAAAGTACCCCGTAACATGGTACTGGTTTCCTTGATATCGTAAATATCGATGTAAGACATACTATCACGATTCGGATAGCCTTCAAATTGACCCATTCCGGGTACTTCCATTATTTCACAGTTATCAAACAACTCTGGTCCTGGTATAACAACATCTTTTCCATCACGTAAGAAAGAAGCATTGTTTCTACCAGCAAGAAGAACTCCGCGGGGACTCCATGATAACTTGTATCCAAAGGGGTTATCATTTGCATCAGGAGCTGGGAGACCCCCAGTAAATGATGTGAAACTTGTCAATTTTCCACCTTCATTGTGAATATGGTCAATAATCTTCATTGCACTCATATGGTCAATACCAGGATCCACACCACACTCATTCAGTATCATAATGCCTGCTTTCTTTGCATCTTCATCTAGAGCCATCATTTCATCTGATATGTAAGATGTTGTGGCAAAGTGGGTTTTATGTTTGATAGCAACCTTAGCAGCCTTAACATGAAATGTATACGGGAGTAAGGAACAGACTAAATCTGCATTTGATGTTAATTCTTCCAGAAGTGTATCATCCTCACCTATATTGAATGCTACCGCTTCGGCGTTCTTGCATCCTTCGATTAGATGTTCGGCTTTCTTCTTTGTTCTGCTTGCCACAGTAACGTGGAAGCCAAGTTTACACAAGTACTGTACATATGGACGAGCCACAAGACCAGCACCAAGACAGAGTATTTTCTTCATATTTGAATCACCCTTTCAAGTATTGGTTAAGATACTCAAAGTTCTTCGTTAGTTTTCCGCGATATACAATTACAGCGTCAAGAAGTTCTCTAGGTAGTTGGAGATCTTCAAATGGTACAGTGAAATCAGCTTTGGCCAAATTGGGAATGAAAGGAATCAGAGTTTCACTGAAGGAGGTAGATGCTTCACGTGGTAGTTCACACGGAAGGTTATCCACTGCCATTACGACTGGTCCTTTATCAGTAATATCCATATCAGCTCGATCTTCATCTAGTAAATATGTGAATGCAGGTTTGTCAGCGTGTGTACATTTGACTGTGAACTCAATTGCACCACCTACATCACATGAAATATCACCTATGATATGCAATTTACGTGTATCATCTTCCCAGTGATTGCGAATGAATTCCTTTGTGATTAGACGTGGAGACTTCTTTGTCCAATATATGCAATTCATTATCATTGTAAGATGTTGCACATAATTGTGAAAGATTCCTTGATACTTGGCAGCTCCATTATCGTAGTAATCTTGTAAATCAAAATCGGCAGAAGAGTCAATTGGTTCTACCATATCCTCTTCCTTGAAAATGCATTTGTAAAGAATGTTTGACTTCGGGGATGCATTTCCCAGATTCTCTGGAGAAATTGTTTCATGTGGGAGGATATCAAACATCTCCTGTGCCCCTTGAGAAACATTTCCATACCCGGCAAAACCAACAATGAATGGTCTCATGGATTCTGGTAACCCATCTTCTTTAATGCGATTAGCTAATTTGCGAAATTCTTCTTTTAGTTCAGGAAGTCCTTTGCATTCAAGAGTTGTCTTCATTCCTGCAAAGGGATTCGGTTTAATCCCCTTAAATGTCAGGATCTCGCCAAGAACTCGAAATGTATCGGATATTCCTGCCATTCCAGCCCAGTTACCGAAGTAAATCAATCTACGGCCTTTTTCATCTACGACTCTTTCGTAATCGATTAAAGTGGCTCCAATGTCTAGGAATTTTTGGAGCATAGGCATATTCGATTTCTGACCTTTAATCGTGTGACTGAAAAATATGTACACTTTTTCAGGCTCAAAGAAATCTATAGGCATTTCCTTTATCCCTAATATCACGGATGCATTGTCACCTTCTAATTGTGACATTGCTGCATCAGCTTCTAGAAATTCATCAGGATTAAACGCTCGTTGATTACTGGGCTCGACAAGAATCTCGATTCCATGCTTAGCTTTCAGTTGCTTTGCATGACTTGGAACAATCGCAACTCGAGCTTCGAAAGCTTTCTCTTCTTTTCGTAGGCCAATCTTATTCACGAAGATTCCTCCAGGTAAATTGTGTATCCGCTGTAGCCCGTTGACAGAAACATTTACGCTTTAACCTTTCCATCGAGGTTGGTTCAGGTATTACAATGTATCAAATTCAGAACATGTGTTCTTAATTTTGGCGATTATTGTGACCGATTACCTGTACATCTATGATTGCATCCATGTGCGGAAGACCAATGCAAGAAGAGTTTCATTCACCAAGGAATTGTATGGGTATAATTATACCTGGAAAACAAGATCTGGTGTCAAACAAAAGAGAAAACCAGGCTTGCTTGATGAGTGTATAGGAGCTCGTGCTATTGCAGATTCAGCCATTTTAGTGCCAGAGGATCATAAATCCACGTTTGATATGCTATTTTCCCATTATACGGACATTTTGAATTTAAAAATCTACACAGTAATTGATGAAATTCAATAGTTTTGAATGAGATTTGAATTTAGAACACGTGTTCTAACACCCTTGAAACCCCTACATTTCCACTAGAGAATTAATATTGATCTGCAAGGGAGATTTATGAAAAACTATAAATAATTGAAAATGCTTTTTAGCTTATCTCCATTTTTATTATATATTATAATAAACTTTTTTCCTCTCCATTTTTCTTAGTTCTAGTGGAAGCCAAGGGGTGTATTGCTCTGACAATATTAACTAGAACACGTGTTCTAAGGAATAAAAGTGTATTACAAGTAGTACGAACGAATTTTACCTCAACAATAACTCTATTACACGGATAGTTTTCAGCCTGCCTGTCCGAGGCAATTGAATATTTGGAGGATCTTGATTGACGAAACCTAGGGACCTTTTGGAAGATAATGTAGGGAAAAAAGCTCTACTTCTAGCAAACGAAGCGATAGCTAGAGGTGTGTTAGAAGCAGGTGTTCGTTTAGTTGCTCTATATCCAGGTACCCCGAGTAGTGAAATAGGGAACAATTTGACTTTCATGGCACCACACATACCAAATTTCTACTTTGAGTTCAGTACGAATGAAAAAGTAGCCTTGGAGGTTGCAGGAGCAGCAGCAGTAGCTGGCGTGCGATCCATGATGGTATGTAAGGGTCCTGGTCTTAATGTGGCAGCAGACCCATTCTTTTCATTGGCATATGTGGGAGTACGTGGAGGAATGGTAATTGTTGTTGCGGATGACCCAAGTATGTGGAGTTCTCAGAATGAGAATGATAGTCGCTACTATGCTCTTATGGGAAATATGCCACTAATGGAACCCGCTGATCCTATAGAAGCAAAATCCATGTTGCTTGATGCGTATGACCTATCTGAGAAACTTGAACTTCCCATTCTATTCAGAACGACCACCAGGGTAAATCATACTCGTGCACCAGTTGAATTTGGCCCAATAAAAGAACGACCTGACAGAGTAGAATTTGTCAAAGAGCCATTCCGTTTTGTACCAATTCCTTCTGTAGCCAGAAAGAGACATCCTTGGTTACTAGAACAAATCGAGGTCGCTCGAGAAATCTCGGAAAAAAGCCCTCTGAACTTTACTCAAGGCGAAGGCGAGCTCGGAATAATCACGTGTGGTGTTGCTTACACCTATGTTGTGGAAGCACTTGCAGAATTGAAACTTGACGCAGAAGTTCTCAAGCTTGGAATCACACATCCGATTCCCGAAAAGAAAATCATTGAATTCCTAAAACGCCATGATCGCGTTGTCATAGTTGAGGAGCTTGAACCTTTCCTGGAAACCCATGCGAGACGACTTGCTCAACTTCATAATATTCCAGTAGAGATACTTGGTAAGGAACAAGGATACTTCTCCCGAACTCTAGAATATAGTCCTCGTATTGTTATCGAGGCATTATGCAAGATTAATACTTGTAATACACCTATTAACTGGGAAGAATCTGATAAAAAAGTGAAAAATACCCCTGAACTTCCTCCGAGACCCCCTCTGCTTTGTGCAGGGTGTCCCCATAGAGCAAGTTATTTTGCTATTCGTACTGCAACTCGGGGTAAAG